>NZ_JAHPJG010000009.1:0-230397 GCF_020515755.1 Pseudomonas sp. B20 | reverse complement strand
GACGGTGTTTCAGTCGATGCATTTTTGGCGTTTGTACAGGCCCTTTCGCGAGCAAGCTCGCTCCCACAGGTACGGGGTGTTTTCGAGCCATGTGGATTACTCACACAGGTCGGCGATGAGTGACAGCGCAGAGTCAGCCCGTTTTCGGGCTGACCGATCCGCTTCTCAGAGGTCGCTCAGACCTTCCAGCAATGCCTGATGCTGCTCTGGCGTGCCGATGCTGATGCGCAGGAACTGGGCGATTCGCTGCTGTTTGAAGTGGCGGACGATGACGCCCTGCTCGCGCAGTTTGGCGGCCAGTGCTGCGGCATCATGTTGCGGGTGGCGGGCGAAGATGAAGTTGGCTGCCGATGGCAGCACCTCAAAGCCTTTGCCCTGCAACTGCTCGACCAGTGCCTCGCGGCTTTCGATGACCTTGTTACGGGTCATCTCGAAGTGCTCGCGATCCTCGAAAGCGGCCGCCCCGCCCACATTGGCCATGCGGTCCAGCGGATAGGAGTTGAAGCTGTTCTTGATCCGCTCCAGCGCCTCGATCAGGTCAGGATGCCCCACCGCCAAACCGACGCGCAGGCCGGCCAGCGAGCGCGACTTGGACAGGGTCTGGGTGACCAGCAGATTCGGGTAACGATCGACCAGCGTAATGGCTGTCTCGCCACCAAAGTCGATATACGCTTCATCGACGACCACTACCGAGTCAGGGCTGGCCTTGATGATCTGCTCGACCTTGTCCAGACCGAGCAGGCAACCGGTCGGCGCATTCGGGTTGGGGAAGATGATCCCGGCGTTCGGCCTGGCGTAGTCTTCGGCACGAATCTGGAACTGCTCGTCCAACGGGACCGTTTCATAGTCGATGCCATACAGGCCGCAATACACCGGATAGAAGCTGTAGCTGATATCCGGGAACAGCAGCGGCGCCTCGTGGCGGAACAAGCCGTTGAAGATGTGCGCGAGCACCTCGTCCGAGCCGTTACCCAGGAACACCTGATTGGGCTGCACCTTGTAGTAATCGGCGACAGCGTGCTTGAGCAGATCGCTGTTGGGGTCCGGGTACAGGCGCAAGTCGTCGGTCAGCGCAGCGCGCATGGCGTCGATGGCCTTTGGCGAAGGGCCATACGGGTTTTCATTGGTATTGAGCTTGACCAGTCGGGTCAGCTTCGGCTGTTCGCCCGGTACATAAGGCACCAGATCGCTGACAAAAGGGCTCCAGAATTTGCTCATTATTTGCCGTCCTCTGTGTTGCCTGCTTTCCAGTCAGGGTCAGTGATTCGATATTCGGCACTGCGCGCGTGGCCGCTCAGAGACTCGCCACGAGCCAGCACGGACGCTGTCTTGCCCAGCTCGGACGCACCTTGCGGCGAGCAATAGATGATCGACGAGCGCTTCTGGAAATCGTAGACGCCCAGCGGCGAGGAAAAACGCGCCGTGCCGGAGGTCGGCAGCACGTGGTTGGGGCCGGCACAGTAATCGCCCAGCGCTTCGGAGGTGTGGCGCCCCATAAAGATCGCACCCGCATGGCGGATCTGCGGCAGCCAGGCTTCCGGATCGGCGACCGACAGTTCGAGGTGCTCGGGCGCGATGCGATTGGCGACTTCGATGGCCTGGGCCATATCAGCCACCTTTATCAGCGCGCCGCGACCGTTGATCGACGTTTCGACGATGGCCGCCCGCTCCATGGTCGGCAGCAGACGGGTGATGCTGGCCGCCACCTTGTCGAGAAATTCGGCATCCGGACTGACCAGAATGGCCTGGGCATCTTCGTCGTGCTCGGCCTGGGAGAACAGGTCCATGGCGATCCAGTCAGGATCGGTCTGGCCGTCACACACCACCAGAATCTCGGAAGGACCGGCGATCATGTCGATCCCCACTTGACCGAACACGTGACGCTTGGCGGTCGCCACATAGATGTTGCCAGGGCCGACCACTTTGTCGACTTTCGGCACGCTTTCAGTGCCGTAAGCCAGCGCTGCAACAGCCTGCGCCCCGCCGATGGTGAACACCCGGTCGACCCCTGCAATGCAGGCAGCGGCCAGCACCAGCTCGTTGATTTCACCACGCGGCGTCGGCACGACCATGACCACTTCGGTCACGCCTGCCACTTTGGCCGGTATGGCGTTCATCAATACCGAAGACGGATAGGAAGCCTTGCCACCCGGAACGTACAGGCCTGCACGGTCCAACGGCGTGACCTTCTGGCCCAGCACCGTGCCGTCGGCCTCGGTGTAGCTCCAGGAATCCTGCTTCTGCTTTTCGTGGTAGCTGCGCACACGCTCGGCGGCCTTTTCCAGGGCTTCGCGCTGAACCGCAGTAATGCGCGTCAACGCCAGTTCCAGGCGCTCGCGGGGCAGGATCAGGTCAGCCATCGACGCAACCTGCAGCCCGTCGAACTTCTGGGTGAACTCGACCAGCGCCGCGTCGCCCCGCTCACGCACCGCCTTGATGATGTCGAGCACGCGCTGGTTGACCGAGTCGTCAGACACACTTTCCCAGCTCAGCAGATGATCCAGATGTCGTGCGAAATCCGGGTCAGCAGCGTCGAGTCGGCGAATTGCAGTGGGAGTGGTCATAGCGGGGCCTCAATAATTGGCGGATGCTCAGGAGCCTAAAGCTACCAAGCTATCCGCGCAGGCACCTGAGAAATTTGGCTATGACACGGATAGCTGGACGCAACTCAACGTTGCGTGAAGGGATCAGCTACGGTGTCGCGACTCCACTGCCTTGCGCAGGGTGTCGATGAGGGCCTGAATACGTGCGTGCTGCATCTTCATAGAGGCCTTGTTGACCACCAGACGCGAGCTGATGGTCGCGATCAGTTCCTGGGGCTCGAGGCCGTTGGCGCGCAAGGTGTTACCGGTGTCGACCACATCGATGATCTTGTCTGCCAGGCCAATCAGCGGTGCCAGCTCCATGGAGCCGTACAACTTGATGATATCGACCTGACGGCCCTGCTCGGCGTAGTAACGCTTGGCAACGTTGACGAACTTGGTCGCCACGCGCAGACGGCCCTTGGGCTCGACCGCACCGATGGCACCCGCGGTCATCAGCTTGCACTTGGCAATCTGCAGGTCCAGCGGCTCGTACAGGCCCTGACCGGTGTATTCCATCAACACATCCTTGCCCGCGACACCCAGGTCGGCGGCACCATGCTCGACATAGGTCGGCACGTCGGTGGCACGCACGATCAGCAGGCGCACATCGGCCTGAGTCGTGGGGATGATGAGCTTGCGGCTCTTGTCCGGATTCTCGGTCGGCACGATGCCCGCTTCAGCGAGAAGCGGCAGGGTGTCATCAAGAATGCGGCCCTTGGACAGTGCGATGGTCAACATGGGAAACGTAAGTCCTTATCAGGAAACTTTTGTCACGACGCAAGCGGCGCGTGACAACCCTCAGGCCTGTTGACCTGAAGTGAAACGAATCAGAAATCACACCCGCGACAGAACAGGCGGCCCCGATGCCAGGCGGCATCAGGACCGCATGCTGCTAGCCCGGAACGCGGCGGATCTTGGCACCCAGCATTTGCAGCTTCTCTTCGATGCACTCGTAACCACGGTCTATGTGGTAGATGCGGTCGATCAGCGTGTCGCCCTGGGCAACCAGCGCCGAGATCACCAGACTGGCCGATGCACGCAGGTCGGTCGCCATGACTGGCGCGCCCTTGAGCACTTCGGTACCGGTAACAATGGCGGTGTTGCCTTCAACCTGAATCTGAGCGCCCATGCGGTGCATTTCATACACGTGCATGAAGCGGTTTTCGAAGATGGTCTCGATGACCGCCCCCGTGCCTTCGGCAATCGCGTTGAGCGAAATGAACTGCGCCTGCATGTCGGTCGGGAACGCCGGATAAGGCGCGGTACGCACATTGACGGCTTTCGGACGCTTGCCGTGCATGTTCAGCTCGATCCAGTCTTCACCAGTCGTAATTTCCGCACCGGCTTCCTGAAGCTTGAGCAGCACAGCTTCGAGGATGGTCGGATCGGTGTCCTTGACCTTGACGCGACCGCCGGTAACGGCAGCGGCCACCAGGTAGGTGCCGGTCTCGATACGGTCAGGCATGACCTTGTAAGTGGCCGGGCCCAGACGCTTGACGCCGTCGATGGTGATGGTGTCGGTACCTGCGCCGTGAATCTTGGCACCCATTGCGATCAGGAAGTTGGCCAGATCGACAACCTCTGGCTCGCGCGCGGCGTTCTCCAGCACGCTGCGACCGTTAGCGAGGCTGGCAGCCATCATGATGTTTTCAGTACCGGTCACGCTCACGGTATCGAAGAAGAAATGCGCACCACGCAAGCCACCTTCCGGTGCCTTGGCCTTGATGTAGCCACCTTCGACATCGATGATCGCGCCCATGGCTTCAAGACCACGGATGTGCAGGTCGACCGGACGCGAACCGATGGCGCAGCCACCTGGCAGAGCCACTTCGGCCTCGCCGAAGCGAGCGACCATAGGGCCCAGCACCAGAATCGACGCACGCATGGTTTTCACCAGCTCGTACGGGGCGATCAGGGTCTTGATGGTGCGCGGGTCGATTTCGACACTGAGCTTTTCGTCGATCACAGGCTCGATGCCCATGCGACCGAACAGCTCGATCATGGTCGTGATGTCGTGCAGGTGCGGCAGGTTCTGAACGGTAACGGGTCCGTCCGCCAGCAACGTGGCAGCAAGGATCGGCAGGGCAGAGTTCTTTGCCCCGGAAATGCGAATTTCGCCATCAAGACGAACGCCGCCGGTAATAATCAATTTATCCATTAGAGTCTCGACACCAATTGGCTCAGGAACGCTCGGCCCATGCAGCGCGGCTGAAAAATTTCATGGTCACCGCGTGGATGCTGCCATCGGCAATCCAGGGGTTCAGATGGGTATAAATCTGTTGCTGACGTTTGACCGGGCTCAGGCCGGCCAACTCGTCGCTGATGATGTTCAGCTGGAAGTTGCAGCCTTCGCCTTCGACTTCCACTTTGATTTCCGGCAGCTTTCCTTCAAGGAAGCTTTTAACTTCTACGGCCTGCATGCTTAACCTCGATCGGCGCTGTACGCGCGCGGGTCTGGCATCATACAAAAAAAGCCCATGTTATGCGAAGCCCGACAAGCAGGTCCCGGATAAAGGGCTTTTTCGATAATGCCTTTCAGTGGGCGCCCAGCAGCTCGGTCAAACCTGATACGCGAGCTATCTGGCGCATGTCTTCGGGGAGTGAGCGGATAGTCATCGACTTGCCCGCATCCCTGGCATCACGCATGAACGCCAGCAACAAGGCCAGGCCGACGCTGCTGGACTTCTCGACACCCGAGCAGTCCAGCGTGAGGTCTGCCAGATCACCGGACTTGATCAGTGCCGCACCCTGCTTGCGCAGTTGCGGCCCTGTGCGGTAATCCAGCACACCGATCAGACTGAGCTCACCCGGCCCGATAAGGCGGACGGCAGATTCGGTCATTGTGCCGTCTTCTGCGTCGCATCAACGGTAGATTTGGTCTTGGCCACTTCGCCAGCCCAGTTGTTGATGGTGGTATCCAGATTGTTGCCGTTGCGCTGCATCGCATCAGCGAACTGATCACGGAACAGCTTGCCGATATTGATACCGTTGATGACAACGTTACGCACTTTCCACTCGCCGTTCAGCTTGACCAGCGTGTAGGAGACCGGATAGACCGCGCCGTTATTGCCCTTGACCTGCATGTCCACGCTGGTGCGATCATCGCCTTCGTCCTTGGCAGGTGCGACGGTGATGCCCTGATTGTTGAATTCAAGCAACGCATTGCCGTAGAACTGCATCAGGCTGCGCTTGAAGTTTTCCTGAAATGTCTGGACCTGCTTGGGCGTCGCCTTGCGGGAATACTTCACGGTCATGATGCTTTTGGAGATGCCATCGGCATCCACGACAGGACCGACGATGCGGTTCAGTGCATCGTAGAACGCGCTTGGGTTGGTTTTGTACTGTTCGCGATTGGTCGCCAGATCACTCAACAGTTCCTTGGTGGTGCGCTCCACCAGGTCGTGAGCCGACGGGGTGGCCGCAGCATTCGCCAGCATTGGCAGAGTGGCCAGCAATACCAGCAGGCCACGGCGCAGAATAGAGATCATTTGAAGCTCCTCACTTGGCGTCTTTACTAACAGTATTGAGCAGGAATTTTCCGATCAGGTCTTCCAGCACCAGCGACGACTGTGTGTCATGGATAGTCCCGCCATCCTTGAGCAACTTGTCATCGCCACCAACGCTGAGACCAATGTATTTTTCACCCAGCAAACCGGCAGTCAGAATCGACGCAGTCGAGTCCGAAGGCAGGTTATCGACCTTCTTCTGGATCTCCAGCGTGACGCGACCGGTGAAGGTATCGCGATCCAGATCGATCGCCGTCACCTTGCCGATCGTGACGCCAGCCATGCTTACCTTGGCTCTGACAGTCAAACCGGCAATATTGTCGAAGTAGGCATAAAGTTTATAGGTGTCGGTGCTCGCGCTCGTGCTCAGACCACTGACTCGCAGGGCCAGCAGGAGCAGAGCCAGTATCCCCGCCAGCAGGAACAGACCGACTCCGGTTTCGATGGCACGGTTTTGCATCAGAAATCTCCAAACATCAAAGCGGTCAAAATAAAGTCCAGTCCCAGCACGGCCAACGAGGCGTAAACGACGGTTCTGGTCGTCGCGCGACTGATCCCCTCGGAAGTAGGCTCGCAATCGTAACCCTGGAAAACGGCAATCCATGTCACCACGAAGGCAAATACGACGCTTTTGATCACCCCATTGAGCACATCGTTCGTGAAAGAAACGCTGTTCTGCATGTTCGACCAGAAAGAACCGTCATAGACTCCCAGCCAATCGATCGCCACCCAGGAAGCTCCCCAGATACCAACCACGCTGAAAATCATCGCCAGAATCGGCAGCGAGATAAACCCGGCCCACAGACGCGGCGCAACGATGTACTTGAGCGGGTCGACACCGATCATTTCCAGGCTCGACAGCTGCTCGGTGGATTTCATGTTGCCGATCTCGGCGGTCAATGCAGAACCTGCACGACCGGCGAACAGCAAGGCTGTCACCACAGGGCCGAGTTCACGCAGCAGGGTCAGGGCAACCATCTGGCCTACCGCCTGCTCCGAACCGTATTTGGTCAGGATGCTGAAACCCTGCAGCGCCAGCACCATGCCGATGAACATGCCGGACACCACAATGATGACCAGCGACATGACACCCACCGAATACAGCTGCCTGACCAGCAGTTGAAAACTGCTGCCCGCACCGCCGCGACCGAGCAAGGCATGCACCAGAAACAGACCGGAACGCCCCAGAACAGTAACAATATCGATGGCCGAGCGCCCCAGCAGGCGAACCCGGTCCATCAGTGACTTATTGCGCATCAGCGCTTCCCCAATAGATCTTCGCGAAAATCCGGCGCCGGATAGTGGAACGGTACAGGGCCGTCCGGCTCACCGGTCATGAATTGACGAATACGTGGATTGTCCGAGGACATCAGTTCCTGAGGCGTACCCTGCCCCAGCACCTGCCCGTCGCCGACAACATATAGATAGTCGGCAATGCTCGCCGTCTCGCTGAGGTCATGGGACACCACGATACTGGTGATACCCAGCGCGTCGTTGAGCAGGCGGATCAGGCGCACCAGCACCCCCATCGCAATCGGGTCCTGCCCGACGAAGGGCTCGTCATACATGAGAATCTGCGGGTCGAGCGCGATTGCGCGCGCCAGCGCGACACGACGCTTCATGCCGCCCGACAATTCGTCCGGCATCAGTTCCACCGCGCCGCGCAGGCCTACGGCCTGAAGCTTGAGCAGAACGATGTCGCGGATCATTTCTTCCGGCAGCTCGGTGTGCACGCGCAGGGGAAAGGCGACGTTTTCGAATACATCCAGATCGGTAAACAGCGCACCGCTCTGAAACAAAACGCCCATCTGCTTGCGGGCATCGAACAGATCACTGCGCGACAGCTCCGGCAGATTCTGGCCGTTGACCCACACCTGCCCTTCGCTCGGGCGCAACTGGGCACCCATCAGGCGCAGCAGGGTTGTCTTGCCGCAGCCTGACGGCCCCATGATCCCGGTGACCTTGCCGCGCGGAATACGAATATCAACGTTATTGAAAATGCTGCGCGCACCGCGTTTGAAAGACACACCTTTCAACTCGACCGCATAGGCGTCATCAGGACTCATCTAAACTCCTTGCGATACAGCTTCCACCCCGAGCCGCCGGTTTTTGAACACCGAGAGGCTGCCCAGGCGTGCCGAACAGGCCGCGAACTATATCACCGCAGCCACCCGCCCCCAAGAAGAGAACCGAGCGGTTCAGGTATTGGCTGAATTATTCTGTACCACAATGTTATGGCCACAGGCTTGAATACAGACCCGCAGGTGCGTAGGAAATTCGTTTAAAAACAACACAACGACGATCAGACGTGAGGGAATCGTTCATTACCGCTATAATCGCCGCCTTTCAGCAGGCTGACCCTCTCCAGACATGAACCAATCCAGTGACCTGATCCAATCGGCGCAACGCACCATTCGCCTTGAGATAGAAGCCATACAAGGCTTGCTTGAACGTCTTGACGGCGATTTCGTGCGCGCGTGCGAAATGATCCTCGCCAGCAAAGGGCGTGTGGTCGTGGTCGGCATGGGCAAGTCCGGACACATCGGCAACAAGATCGCTGCGACGCTGGCGAGCACCGGCACCACCTCGTTTTTCGTGCATCCGGCCGAAGCCAGCCACGGCGACATGGGCATGATCACCCGTGATGACATCATCCTGGCCCTGTCGAACTCCGGCAGCACCAACGAAATCGTCACCCTGCTGCCACTGATCAAACGCCTGGGCATAAAGATGATCAGCCTGACCGGCGACCCCGAGTCCATTCTGGCCAAGGCTGCCGACATCAACCTCAACGCGCATGTCGTGCATGAGGCCTGCCCGCTCAATCTGGCGCCGACGTCCTCGACGACCGCCGCACTGGTCATGGGCGACGCCCTCGCCGTGGCGCTGCTCGACGCACGCGGTTTCACCGCCGAAGATTTCGCATTCTCCCATCCGGGCGGCGCATTGGGTCGCCGCCTGCTGCTCAAGGTCGAGAATGTGATGCACTCCGGCGAATCACTGCCTAGCGTGCAACGCGGCACCCTGCTGCGCGACGCGCTGCTTGAAATGACTCGTAAAGGTTTGGGTATGACCGCCATCGTCGAAGCGGATGGCACACTGGCCGGCATCTTCACCGACGGTGATTTGCGCCGGACCCTGGACCGCCCTGTCGATATCCGCCAGACCATCATCGATGAGGTCATGACGCTTCATGGCAAGACCGCCCACGCCGAGATGCTCGCCGCCGAGGCGCTGAAAATCATGGAGGACAACAAAATCAGTGCGCTTGTTGTCGTAGACCAGAACGACCGTCCGGTTGGCGCATTCAACCTGCAGGATCTCCTGCGCGCAGGCGTCATGTAATGGAAACCGAAATAATGACCCAGGATCTCATGCAACGCGGCAAGGCCATCAAGCTGGCAGTCTTCGACGTCGATGGCGTACTGACCGATGGCCGCCTTTACTTCATGGAAGATGGCAGCGAGATAAAGACATTCAATACCCTCGACGGCCAAGGCATTAAAATGCTGATAGCCTCAGGCGTCACCACGGCGATCATCAGTGGCCGCAAGACCGAGATAGTCGAGCGCCGGGCAAAGAGCCTGGGCATTGAACACCTGTTCCAGGGACGTGAAGACAAGCTGGTAGTGCTGGACAAGTTGCTGGCAGAACTCAATCTGAGTTACGAACAGGTCGCCTATCTGGGTGATGATCTGCCAGACTTGCCCGTCATCAGACGCGTCGGCCTGGGCATGGCAGTGGCCAATGCTGCCGGCTTCGTACGCGAGCATGCACACGGAATAACCAGGGCGCGAGGCGGCGAAGGTGCAGCGCGCGAATTCTGCGAACTGATTCTGAGTGCGCAAGGCAACCTTGAAGCGGCTCACTCCGCCTATTTATAGAAGCCATTATGTTCACTAAAAAATTTCGCAAGTTCCTGCTTCTCGGGGTACTGGCGCTGCTGCTGGCAGCGGTCGGCTACTGGAACATCAGCCCGGAAAGCTTCATGGACCAGCCTGATGCGTCGATTGACGACACGGCGATCGACTACTATGCGGTCAATACTCGCAGCGTGCAGTATCTGCCAGATGGCACACTTCAGTACGACATGACCTCCGACAAGGTCGAGCATGTGAAGGCCACAGATGTGAGCCTGCTGACGACACCCAATCTGAACATGTACCGCGGCGGAGCATTTCCGTGGCACGTGCAAAGCAAACGAGGTGAAGTTTCGTCCGGGGGCGATCAGGTCGAGCTGATGGATTCCGTTCGTGTTGAGCGCACCGATGAAAAACAGCGTACGACCATTATTACCAGCAGTCGCATGACCGTATTTCCTCAGAAGGAATATGCGGAGACCGACCAAGACGTTAGAATCGACGGCGCGGGCGGTGTCACTACGGCCAAGGGAATGAAAGCGTATTTGAAAGACAGCAGGATGGACCTGCTGTCCAACGTAAGAGGACAGTATGAGGCTCGTTAAAACTCTTCCTTTATTGCTCGGCCTGGGCGCAGCACTGGGAAGCGCGAGCGCCTGGTCCCTGCCAACCGACCGAGATCAGCCTATCCACATCCAGTCTGACGATGCTCAGCTCGATGACAAGAAAGGCGTGGCGACTTACAAGGGCAATGTCATCATCACTCAGGGCTCGATGAAAATCACGGGCAACACCGTGACGATCACGCGTAATGCCCAGGGCGAAGTCGACATATTCACCTCCGTCGGCAACCTGGCCTACTACGAGCAGAAGCCTGCCGTGGACAAACCGATCGTGCAGGCCTATGCCGTCACCATCCAGTATTACGCCGGCCAGGACCGTATCGTCCTGATCGACAAGGCCAAGGTCATCAATGATGGCAACACCTCGGAAGGCGAGAAGATCGTCTACGACACGGTCAGACAGGTCGTCAGCGCCGGTCGGGCCAATGGCGCCAAGGTGACTACACCACGTCCGCGTATCGACATGGTCATCCAGCCGAAAAAGAAAACCGATCAACCTCAGAAGGCCCAGTAAATGGCGACGCTCAAAGCCCAGCATCTGGCTAAAAGCTACAAAAGCCGGCAGGTCGTGCGCGATGTGAGCATCTCCATCGACAGCGGCCAGATCGTCGGCCTGCTGGGCCCGAACGGCGCCGGCAAGACCACTTGCTTCTACATGATCGTGGGTCTGGTCCAGGCTGATCAGGGTCGTGTGCTGATTGACGATCTGGATGTCAGCCATCAACCCATGCACGGTCGCGCCCGCGCGGGTATCGGCTACCTGCCTCAGGAAGCCTCGATTTTCCGCAAGCTGTCGGTATCCGACAACATAATGGCGATTCTCGAGACCCGCAAGGAGCTCGATGCCGGTGCACGCCGCAAGGAACTGGAAAGCCTGCTGCAGGAGTTCCACATTACCCATATCCGCGACAACCTGGGCATGAGCCTGTCGGGTGGTGAACGTCGCCGCGTGGAAATCGCTCGAGCCTTGGCCACCGCACCGAAATTCATCCTCCTGGATGAACCGTTCGCAGGTGTCGACCCTATTTCGGTAGGCGACATCAAGCAGATCATTCACCACCTCAAGGCCAAGGGTATCGGTGTACTGATCACTGACCACAACGTCCGGGAAACGCTGGATATCTGCGAAATGGCCTACATCGTCAACGATGGACAGTTGATTGCGGAAGGCGACTCCGAGACCATTCTGGCGAATCAGCTGGTGAAAGAGGTCTACCTCGGCCACGAGTTCCGCCTTTAATCGACTGCCCCTTTGCGCTTCGCAGCCGATTGATGCCTACGCAGTGTATTGACAAGATTTTATTTGTCATACCACTCTAGGCAAATGCACAGGTTTCAGGCATATAATTTGCTTAAGTTGGCGCCACGGCGCCTGTAGTAGATGGCGCATGCGCGCCGGCGAATAAGGTGTTTAGCCCCTGCCATGAAACCATCGCTAGTCTTGAGAATGGGCCAGCAGCTGACGATGACACCGCAGCTGCAACAGGCAATCCGTTTACTCCAGCTTTCCACTCTGGATCTCCAGCAGGAGATCCAGGAGGCGCTGGAGTCAAACCCTATGCTGGAGCGGCAGGAAGAAGGCGACGACTTCGACCACTCCGACCCGCTTGCCGACAACATCGAACAAAAGCCCAACCCCGACGTTCAGGAACCGACTTATCAGGAATCCGCGCCTACCGTGGACAACCTTGAAGAAGGCGAATGGAACGAACGCATTCCCAACGAGCTGCCCGTCGATACCGCCTGGGAAGACATCTACCAGACCAGCGCCAGCAGCCTGCCAAGCAACGATGACGACGAGTGGGACTTCACCACACGCACCTCTGTCGGCGAAAGCCTGCAAAGCCACCTGCTGTGGCAACTGAATGTTGCGCCGATGTCCGACAAGGACCGCCTGGTGGCAGTCACGCTGATCGACTGCATCAACAACCAGGGTTACCTCGATGAGACGCTCGATGAGATTCTCGAGTCGTTCGATCCCGAGCTGGACATCGAGCTCGACGAGATCGAAGCGGTACTGCACCGCATCCAGCAGTTTGAACCTGCCGGCATCGGCGCACGCAACCTGAGCGAATGCCTGCTGCTGCAACTGCGCCAGCTACCGGCAAAAACGCCCTGGCTGACGGAAGCACAACGCCTGGTCAGCGACTACATCGATCTGCTCGGAAGCCGCGACTACGGCCAGCTGATGCGGCGCATGAAACTCAAGGAAGACGAGCTGCGCCAGGTCATCGAGCTGGTGCAGAGCCTCAACCCGCGTCCCGGCTCACAGATCGAATCCACCGAAGCCGAATACGTCATTCCGGACGTGATCGTGCGCAAGGACAACGAACGCTGGCTGGTCGAACTCAATCAGGAGTCGGTGCCGCGCCTGCGCGTCAATCCGCAATACGCGGGCTTCGTGCGGCGCGCCGACACCAGTGCAGACAACACCTTCATGCGCAATCAGTTGCAGGAAGCACGCTGGTTCATCAAGAGCCTGCAAAGCCGCAACGAAACGCTGATGAAGGTTGCCACGCAGATCGTCGAACATCAGCGCGGTTTTCTCGAGTACGGCGACGAGGCCATGAAGCCGCTCGTGCTGCACGATATTGCCGAGGCAGTGGGCATGCACGAATCGACCATCTCGCGGGTGACCACGCAGAAATTCATGCACACCCCACGCGGCATTTACGAGCTGAAATACTTCTTCTCAAGCCATGTGAGCACCTCCGAAGGCGGTGAATGCTCGTCCACGGCAATTCGCGCAATCATCAAAAAACTGGTTGCGGCGGAAAATCAGAAAAAGCCGTTGAGTGATAGCAAGATCGCTGGTTTACTGGAGGCACAAGGCATTCAAGTAGCCCGTCGCACAGTCGCCAAGTACCGTGAGTCTCTCGGGATCGCCCCTTCCAGTGAGCGTAAGCGACTGATGTGATGCAGGCCGAGCCACAGCGTTCCAGTGGCAGGCGCCATGCCTGCCTCTTTATGCACTGGCAAAGGAGAAAGCTGTATGCAAGTCAACATCAGTGGACACCAACTGGAAGTGACCAAACCCCTTCGTGAATACGTTGAGCTCAAGCTCAAGAAGCTCGAAGGGCATTTTGACAAGATTACCAACGTGCAGGTCACGATGACGGTCGAAAAGCTCAAGCAGAAGATCGAAGCCACGTTGCACATCCATGGTGGAGAGGTCGTTGCCAATGCTGAACATGATGACATGTACGCTGCCATCGACCTGCTCACTGACAAGCTAGACCGACAATTGCTCAAGCATAAGGAAAAGCAGCAAAGCATCCTCAAAGGTGCGGCCGCTCGCTAACGCCCATTTAATGATCCGAATCGAAAATATCCTGACCCCCGGCCGCTCCCTCGTGAACGTGCCGGGTGGCAGCAAAAAGCGTGTACTCGAAGAAATTGCCAACCTGATCGGCCGTGAAGTGCCGGGCATGGTTTCGGACACGGTATTCGCAAGCCTCGTCGCCCGGGAAAAACTGGGCTCGACCGGTTTTGGCAACGGTATTGCCATCCCCCACTGCCGCCTCGCTGACTGCAGCGAGCCTGTCAGCGCAGTGATTCACCTCGCTACACCCGTGGATTTCGACGCCATCGATGGCGCGCCGGTTGACCTGCTGTTCGTACTGCTGGTCCCGCAAGCCGCTACCGATGAGCATCTGGAGCTGCTGCGCCAGATCGCCAGCATGCTCGACGACAAAGATGTGCGTAAGCGTCTGCGCAGCGCCCAAAGCGCTGAGGCGCTTTATCAGGTGGTGCTGGACGTGCAGAACGGAAACTGACCATGCGCATGATCATCGTCAGCGGTCGCTCCGGCTCAGGCAAGAGTACGGCGCTCGATGTACTGGAAGACAGCGGCTTTTACTGCGTCGATAACCTGCCGGCCGGCCTGTTGCCGGAGCTGGCCGAACGCGCGCTGATCAACACAGAACTCGCCGAACCCTTGCTGGCGGTTTCGATAGATGCCCGCAACCTGCCCAGCCATCTGACCCGTTTTCCGCAGATGCTGGATGAAGTACGTTCGCGCAATATTCAGTGCGACGTGCTGTACCTGGATGCAGACGAAGCCACCCTGCTCAAGCGCTTCTCGGAAACCCGGCGCCGCCACCCCCTGAGCACGGCAGATCGTTCGCTGGCCGAAGCGATACGCGACGAGACTGCACTGCTTGGCCCGATCATCGATCTGGCCGACCTGAAGATCAACACCACCCACCTGAACCTCTATCAGTTGCGCGACGCGCTCAAGCTTCGTCTGCTGAACAAGCCCGAACCAGGCACTGCGTTTCTGATCGAGTCGTTTGGTTTCAAGCGCGGCATGCCTGTCGATGCAGACCTGGTATTCGACGTGCGCTGCCTGCCCAATCCGTACTGGAAGCCAGAACTGCGCGACCACTCGGGGCTTGAACAACCCGTAATCGACTACCTGTCGGTGCAGCCTGATGTCGAAGAAATGTTTCAGGACATCTTCGCTTACCTGAACAAATGGCTACCCCGGTTTGCAGCCAGTAACCGTTCTTACGTTACCATTGCCATCGGCTGCACCGGCGGACACCACCGTTCGGTCTACCTGACCGAGCGGCTTGGTCAGGTCTTGCAACAATCACTCAAGAACGTTCAGGTTCGCCACCGCGACCTCAGCTGAAGGATTTTCACTGCGATGCCCGCTCGTCAAATCACCATCATCAACAAACTGGGCCTGCACGCCCGCGCTGCCGCCAAATTCGTCGGCGTCGCAGGCAAGTTTCCCTGCAAGATCAGGGTCGGCCGCACTCCGGAGAGCATGGTCGACGGCAAAAGCATCATGGCCGTGATGATGCTGGCTGCCGGCAAGGGCACCGAGATCCACCTGCACACCGAAGGCGAATTCGAACAGGAAGCGCTCGAGGGTCTGGTCGAGCTGATCGACAACCGGTTTGATGAAGGCGAATAAGCCCTCGGACAAACTCGGTATCCGTCACCACCAGCCTTGAACGCGCATCCAGTTCAGCCCATGGGCAACCAGGAGCGCCATACCCGCCAACAGCAACACGCTCCCGACCGCCAGACGAAATAACCGCACATTGCTGAGCGTGAGGAATCCGGAGCGCATACGCCGCCTTGGGTCCGGCTGCCAGGCTCAGGCCAGAGCGGCCTGATAACGGCGGGACACCTCATCCCAATTGATCACGTTGTAGAACGCATTGATGTATTCGGGACGACGGTTCTGATAGCGCAGGTAGTAAGCGTGCTCCCACACGTCCAGCCCCAGAATCGGCGTGTTGCCGTTCATCAACGGGCTGTCCTGGTTACCACTGCTTTCCACCACCAGCTTCTTGTCAGGCGTGACGCTCAGCCATGCCCAGCCACTGCCAAACCGGGTCAACGCGGCCTTGGTGAATGCCTCCTTGAAGCGTTCGTAGCCGCCCAGTTGTTCGTCAATCGCCGACGCGACAGCGCCTTTGGGTAAACCTCCCCCGCCCGGCACCATGACCTCCCAGAACAACGAATGATTGGCATGGCCGCCACCCTGATTGATCACTGCGGGGCGCAGATTTTCAGGCAACTGTTGGATACTGGCGACCAGTTTCTCCACAGACCAGTCGGCGAACTCCGTGCCTTCGATTGCCGCATTGAGGTTGTTGATGTACGTCTGGTGATGCTTGGTGTAGTGGATTTCCATGGTTTGCGCATCGATATGCGGCTCAAGGGCGTCGTATGCGTAAGGCAGTGCTGGCAAGGTGTAGGGCATTTCAATGTGCTCCGTAGAAAAGTCCGGAAGGGGCTGCCGAATGGCGCTGCAGCGCTGAGCGCGTATGCTCGCTGCTGCTGTTCAGCAACCGATGAGTGCGCGGGTATTCGCCGTGTTCGCTGATGAAACTCAGCAGCTCGGCGTAGGTTTTGCTGCTGTGGCGCAAGGCCGCTTCACGCAGGGCGGGCGAAAGACGTTGATCCTGCAGGGTCCGCAACAGGTGCTGGTGGATGGCGCACAGGTACTCGGCGCTCTCCTCCGGCTGGCCCAGACTCAGGTGCAGATCCGCCAGGTTATGGTGAGAAATCACACAGGCCGCGACGGCTTCGTCGACATCCGCCCAGCGCTCGAACAAGACCTGCGCCAACGCCAGCGCCTGAAGGTACAACTCGCGGGCCTCGACCCACTCGCCGAGATTGAAACAGCGATTGGCCTGCTCGATGGTGCGTTTCCAATGCTGCATGAAGTACCTCCAGGAACGTTGGCTAGGCAGCGACCATGGGCCGGGGCGTGGCGGTCAATCGCGCCAGGGACGCCTCTTGGCGAGGTAATGCTCGATCAGCAGAGGATCGTCGGTTTCAAGCGCACAACGAATCCGCAGACTCAAGCCACGCTGGTTTCCAGCCAAGACAACTCGCTCAGAACAGACCCCATGATCGCATTTCATTTTAGAAATGATATTCATTATTAAATGAGATACAGAATCAACACAAGCCCGATCGCTTCACCGCCTTGCGCCGGTGAGCGTGAACATGCTTTGAGGGAAACGTAAAACGCGGGTTCGGACGGAGGTTATTGGTGGTCAACGCCGCAAGCGGATGGGTGACGCAGAGCGTCACGAAATGCATTCCCACGCTGGAGCGTAGGGAACGATAACCTCAACTATCGTGCGACGCTCTGCGTCCTCTTGCGACGCAGAGCGTCGAGAACTGCATTCCCACGCTGGAGCGTAGGGAACGATGATCGCAACTATCGTGCGGCGCTCCGCGTCGCATGCCGCTCCGGACGCTCTGCGTCCTCTTGACGGCGCAAAGCGTCGTGAACTGCGTTCCCACGCTGGAGCGTAGGGAACGATGATCGCAACTATCGTGCGGCGCTCCGCGTCGTATGCCTTTCCGGACGCTCTGCGTCCTCTTGACGGCGCAAAGCGTCGTGAACTGCATTCCCACGCTGGAGCGTAGGGAACGATGATCGCAACTATCGTGCGACGCTCTGCGTCGCATGCCGTTCCGGACGCTCTGCGTCCTCTTGACGGCGCAAAGCGTCGTGAACTGCGTTCCCACGCTGGAGCGTAGGGAACGATGATCGCAACTATCGTGCCCACGCTCTACGTTCATGGGCACGATAGCCAGAACCGGGAGCCTGTCAGCTACCCGCTACGGTCATTCGCTCGATCAGTACCGAGCCGGTGCGGATGTTGCTGCGCAGCTCAAGATCGCTGCCAACGGCGACGATCTGCTTGAACATGTCGCGCATGTTGCCGGCAATGGTCACTTCCTGAACCGGGAACTGAATCTCGCCATTCTCGACCCAGAAGCCTGCCGCGCCGCGCGAATAGTCGCCGGTGACCATATTCAGGCCACTGCCCATCAGTTCGGTCACCAGCAAGCCACGTCCCATTCGCCGGATCAGTGCAGCCTGGTCGTCCGAACCGTGGGTAACGAACAGGTTGTGCACACCGCCCGCGTTGGCAGTGCTCGGCATGCCCAGCTTGCGGCCGGAATACGTGCTCAGCACGTAGGAAACCAGATCCCCACCTTCCACGAACGGTTTGGCGAAGGTCGCCAGACCATCACTGTCGAACGCCGAACTGCCCATCGCATGCTTCAGGTGCGGGCGCTCATCGATGGTCATCCACTCAGGGAACAGCCGCTGACCCAGCGCGCCTTCGAGGAACGACGACTTGCGGTACAGGGTGCCGCCGGAAATGGCGCCGAGAAAGCTGCCGAACAGGCCGCCTGCCAGCTCCGCAGCAAACAGCACCGGCACTTCACAGGTCGGCACAGGACGCGCGCCCAGACGGCTCGCTGCACGCAACGCAGCCTTGCGGCCAATACTCTGCGCATCGGCCAGCAGATCGCCTTTGCGGTTGACGTCATACCAGTAATCGCGCTGCATCTGGCCTTCGCCCTCGGCGATCATCACACAGCTGAGGCTGTGCCGCGTTGACGCATAACCACCGATGAAGCCATTGCTGTTGCCGTATACACGGCAGCCCTGATGGGTATTGAGCGTGGTGCCGTCGGCGTTCTTGATGCGGCTGTCGGCATCGAAGGCCGCCGCTTCGCAGAGCAACGCTTTCTCAATGGCCTGCTCGGGCGTGATGTCCCAGGTGTGATAAAGGTCAAAATCCATGACCTCTTTGGCCATCAGCGCAGCGTCGGCCAGCCCGGAGCTTTCATCCTCGGAGGTGTGTTCGGCAATCGCCAGGGCAGCGGCGACCGTTTCACGAATCGCATCGGCGCCGGTTGCCGACGTGCTGGCCGAGCCCTTGCGCTGTCCGACATACAGGGTGATACCAAAGCCCTGATCGCGGTTGAACTCGACGGTTTCGACTTCACGCTGACGGACCGATGTCGACAGCCCCTGATCCACCGACACCGCGACTTCGCAGGCGCTGGCGCCCTGACGCCGGGCTTCGGCGATGATCTGCTCGACCTGTTCCTGCAGCTCGGGCAAGGCTTGTGGGCCGACGCTTTGGGTTGCACTCATGACTTTCTCCATCAAATTCTTCTTTCAGCACAGGCCGAATACCGACCGGGCCGGACAAGCGGCCCACGACTGGTTATCATGGCGGCGTTTCTTTGCGGACTGCCCCCATGGTTGATTCTTACGACGACTCCCTCGACGGGGAGAAAAGCAAAACCCAGGTCAAACGAGAGCTGCATGCTCTGGTCGACCTCGGCGAGCGACTGACAACACTCAAAGCCGATGTGCTGGCCAAGCTGCCGCTGACCGACGCTTTGCGCAAGGCCCTGGCCGAAGCGCCCAAGCACACGGCGAACATCGCGCGAAAGCGGCATATTCTGTTCATCGGCAAGCTGATGCGCGATCAGGACCAGGAAGCCATTCTGGTATTGCTGGACCAACTCGATGCCTCCACTCGCCAATACAATGAACGTTTCCACAATCTGGAGCGCTGGCGTGATCGCCTGATCGCGGGCGATGACGCCGACCTCGAGAAATTCGTTGTCGAATACCCCGATGCCGACCGTCAGCAGCTGCGTTCGCTGATCCGTCAGGCGCAACACGAAGTTGCACGCAACAAACCGCCGGCCACCAGCCGCAAAATCTTCAAATACATCCGTGAGCTGGACGAACTTCAACGCGGTCTGCGTTGATTTCGCCCTCGGGGCCGGCAGCAGCAAGCAGCCGGCCCCGACTCACATTCAGCTACCGGTGCCACCCACGGTAATAGCGTCGATTTTCAGCGTAGGCTGACCCACACCGACCGGCAGCGACTGGCCATCTTTCCCGCACGTACCGACGCCGCTGTCCAGCGACAGATCGTTACCCACCATCGACACCCTGCTCATGGCTTCCGGCCCGTTACCGATCAAGGTCGCGCCTTTGACCGGCGCAGTGATCTTGCCGTCTTCGATCAAATAAGCCTCACTGGTCGAAAACACGAACTTGCCGCTGGTGATATCCACCTGGCCACCGCCCAGGTTGGCGCAGTAGATGCCGCGCTTCACTGAGGCGATGATTTCCTGCGGATCGCTCTGCCCGCCCAGCATGTAGGTGTTGGTCATGCGCGGCATCGGCAGGTGGGCATAGGACTCGCGACGGCCGTTGCCGGTGCGGGCCACGCCCATCAGGCGTGCATTGAGCTTGTCCTGCATGTAGCCCTTGAGCACGCCGTTTTCGATCAGCGTGGTGCATTCGGTCGGTGTGCCTTCGTCATCGACGCTCAGCGAGCCACGACGCCCCGCCAGGGTGCCGTCGTCGACGATGGTGCAGAGTTTCGACGCAACCATCTCGCCCATGCGCCCGCTGTAGGCCGAACTGCCCTTGCGGTTGAAGTCGCCCTCAAGGCCGTGGCCGACCGCTTCGTGCAGCAGCACACCGGACCAGCCGGAGCCGAGCACCACCGGCAAGGTGCCTGCCGGTGCAGGAATCGCTTCCAGGTTGACCAGTGCCTGACGCAGGGCCTCACGGGCGTAGCCCATGGCGCGATCGTCGGTCAGGAAATAACGGTAGTCGGTACGCCCGCCGCCGCCGTGCCCGCCCCGCTCGCGGCGGCCATTCTGCTCGACGATGACACTGACGTTGAAACGCACCAGCGGACGCACATCAGCGGCCAGGCTGCCATCCGCGGCGGCCACCAGGATGCGCTCCCAGACACCGGCCATGCTCACCGAAACCTGCTGGATACGCGAGTCCAGCGCACGCGTCGCAACGTCGATGCGCTTGAGCAACTCGACCTTCTCGGCGCGGCTCAGCACTTCCAGCGGGTTATCCGGGGCATACAACTGCGCCACGTCCTGCGAGGTGAAGGCTTGTACACGGCCATTCTGGCCAGCGCGGGAAATAGAGCGCGCGGCCTGTGCGGCGGTGCGCAAGGCCTCGGGGGTGATCGCGTTGCTGTACGCAAAGCCGGTTTTCTCGCCCGACTGGGCACGCACGCCCACGCCTTGATCGAGATTGAAACTGCCTTCCTTGACGATCCCGTCTTCGAGCGACCAGGACTCGGAGATCATGCCCTGAAAATACAGATCGGCCGCGTCGATTCCTGGCCCGGCCAGATCGCCCAGCACGGACTGCAGGCTGTCGAGGCTCAGGCCGCCGGGTGCCAGAAGGTGTTCGCTGACTGAGGACAGATCACTCATATTCACTCCGAAGCAGGCCGCATGGCGTCCTGCGAAAAAAAGCGCCGGTGACTGGACACCGGCATCCGCGCCCGTATGGACGCCTGTTCTTCACTGTCGCGTGTGGCCAGCAGCACCGCTTCACCCTGCGCCTGCTCGGCCAGTACGCGGCCCCATGGATCAACGATGGCCGCGTGTCCGTAAGTCTCGCGAGGCCCCGGATGGACCCCGCCCTGTGCGGCCGCCAGCACGTAACACTGGGTTTCGATGGCACGCGCGCGGATCAGAATGTCCCAGTGCGCAGCCCCCGTTACCGCAGTGAACGCTGACGGCGCGGTAATCAGTTCAGCACCGGCTTCACGCAGCGCGGTGTACAGCTCGGGAAAGCGCAGGTCATAACAGACGGTCAGCCCCAGACGCCCCACAGGCGTATCGGCTACCACCACCCTACTCCCATGAGCATAGTCATCCGATTCACGATAGCGGCCACGATTGTCAGCGACGTCCACATCGAACAGATGCAGTTTGTCATAACGGGCCACCTGCTCACCGTGCTCATCGATCAACAGCGAACACGCCGTCACCTTGCCATCCGGCCGCTCATTCGGCGGCAGTGGCAAGGTTCCGGCAACGATCCATAACTTGAGGTCGCGAGCGGCCAGTTTCAACCATGGCAGGATCGGTCCGTGCCCCTGAGCCTCGGCACGCCCGATATCGGCGACGTCGCGGCGCCCCATTGCGACGAAGTTTTCAGGCAGTACCGCCAGTCGCGCGCCACCTTCGGCAGCCTGTTCCAGCAGACGTCGAGCGCTGGCCAGATTGGCCAGGACGTCGCTTTGGCTGACCATCTGAATCACCGCGAAGGACATGGCAACCCGCTCCTGAATGACATGGCCACCACTGTACTCCATGAGACGCTATTGGGGCTTTTCAAATGGCTTGTCGAACGTGATCTTCGGCTCTTTCCAGGGCCCTTCGACCTTGTATTGCACGCTGGCGAAACGCGCAACCCGGTCGCCCAGCAGCTTGTCGACCAGAAACAGTGCCCCGCCAATGGCTGGCGCGCCGACAATCAGTGCAGCGATAGGCAGGTTATTGGTCACCGGCAAGGTCACCAGCAGCTTCGCATCGACACGATCGCGAACCATGTCCAGCGTCCCGTTGAGCTCCAGATTGCTCGACGGCCCGGTCAGGGTGATCGGGTTGCGCGTCACATAGACACCGTCGCTGGCGACCAGCAGCCCTTTGACCCGGTCGTAGCTCAGGCCTTTGCCCAGCAGGTCGGAGAAGTCCAGGCGCAGACGCCGGCCGATGGAGTTGAAATTCAATAGCCCGAACACCCGCAACGCCTGAGCACCGCCCTCGACTTCGACAAACTGGCCTCTGTTCAGCGTGGCATCCAGACTGCCGGAATAGCGCTTCAGACCGACCCAGGCAGGCGAACCCGGCCAGCGTCCGTCCACGTTCATCTCGAAGCGTTCACTGGTAACAGTGGGTGCGAAGTTCCAGGCCTTGAGCACATCCGCGAGGTTCTTGCCCGCCAGACGGCCTTTGAACGAACTGCTGCTGGCCCCGGGCGTGCCCTCCCAGGTAGCGTCACCCTCCAGCAGAATACCTTTGAGCCCCAGGCTCATGTCCGACATGCGCATGCCGGCAGGTGTCGGCCGGGTTTTCAATGCCCAGGCCCCGAGCAACTGATCGCCCTGAAACAGCTGGGAGATCTTCACGTCCAGCGCAGGGATATTGTGCGGGTCGATATCCGCCAGAGGATCAGGTGCGTTCTCCACCACGGTCGCTGTCGGATCGGATGCAGGCAGCCGAACGTAGAGCATGTTGACGCCGATCGGTGCAGACTTGGCGTCGGGCAGCGTTGCAGTGCCTTTGGCCAGTGCGCTGTCCAGCGACAGGGCCCAGGCTGCCGCGTTGCGCTGCAGCTGGACACGCACGTCATTGAGTGTGGTGCCCATCGCGGTCAGCTTGCCGATCTGCAGATCAACGCTGTTAAGCAGTTGTTTTGCGTTGCCGCCCGGATCATTCCCGGTGTAGCGAGCGGCCAGTTCCTGCCAGGGCGCGATGTCCAGTTCGGACAACTCTCCACGGATCCGCAAGCCCTTGGCGTCCGGTACGATCGCCCCTCCGCGCCCCAGATACAGCTCGCCACGACCTTCGGCAAACTTGCCATTCGGTGCTGCGAACGCAAAGTTGGCCTGATCGTTATAGGCCGCGCCGAGCCTGCGCTCCGCGCCTTGCAGGGTCATGCGGAATTCGCTGGGGCGCTCCTGCTCGGCGGTCTTGCCAAACGGTGCGGGCAAATCGATCGCCACGCCCTTGAGCGTGGAGTTGATTACCAGCGGGCTGTCCTTGCTGTCCAGAATGAGCTGCAGCTGATACGGCAGGTCACCGGAGACCGGCAGCGGCTGGGTCACGTTCAGCCAGTCGGTGAGCCGCTTCACGGTGATTTGCCCGTTCGCCACAATGCGCGTCACGTTGTCGCCAGGCTTGCCCTCGGCGGCGATCTCTGCGGTGACAGGGCGATCGAATGCCTGGGCCTTGATGCCCTTGCCGCTCAGCCCGCTGGAGCTGTCAAAACGGAAGTCGCCTTTCAGGCGAGTCAGCTCCAGCACCGGGTCAGCCAGTTTCAAGCGTGCATTGTCGGTGCTGAAGTCCACCACGACCTTTGGCTCGACGCCCTTGGCCAGCGGTATATCCAGCTTCAGCTTGCCGTCCAGCGGGCCCTCGCCCTGCCAGCCGGCAAACGTGCTGCCCGTACCGATGGGCGCCTGCTGGAGAATCTTCAGGCCGTCGATCAGGTTTCCAGAGAAATTACCGTCCACCAGCAGGTGACTGTCCTGACCTGACGGCACATGAGGAATATTGACCAGCACATTGCTGACCTTGGTATCCAGCAACTGACCTTTGCTTGCCTTGACACGTACACCGCTGTTTTCGACGTAGACCTTGCCATCCACCCCGGTCAGCGACGGCCAGCCCGGCTGGAACGCCAGCGTTGCGTTGTTGACGTCGAAGAACAGGCTGATGACACGCGCCGTATCGGGCGAGTTCTTGTTCAGCGACCCTTGATACTGGAAGAAACCCTGCTTGACCGCGCCACTTACCACGGCGGTGCGCAACCAGTGATCAAGCTCCGGACTGAGCGCGGTCGGCAGGTACTTGCTGGTGTAACGGCCGTCGCCGTCAACCATGCCGACCCGCAGGTCCATGTAGTCTTCCTGATCATGATTCAGATGAATCTTGATCAGAAAGTCCGCCGCAATCTTGCCTTCGTCGCCAAGCACCTTGATGTACGGGGCGATCAGCGTGAACGCCTGGTCATCCAGTTTCCAGGTCAGACGGGCATTGGCCTTCTGGTAACGCCAGGGTTTGGCGAAGATCGGGTCCAGGTGCAGCATGAAGTCGTCGGTGTCGAGGCGCAGCTCGCCCTGCCCCAGATCACCGCTGATGGCACCGGTGACATTTCCGGCCGCTGGCGCCCCGCGATACGCGTTGAAACCCACCTTGTCCAGATTAGCCGCAAAGCTCAGGCGCTTGTCGCCGACTGCCTGTGGCCGGTAGTCGAGCAGCACGTTATGCAGCCCGCCTGTCACCTTGAGGCCGTCGACCACTGCCATGGCCTTGTCAGGCAGGGGCGCGAGCGAGTCGATCAGCGGCGTGACAGGAGTCAGGTCCAGACGATCCGCCTGCACGTGCCAGAGCTCTTCACTGTCAGGCGTCGCGGCGGTTTGCGTCAGTTGCACGCGGCTTTCCCAACGCGTGTCGCCAAGGCTCATCGCCAGTGAATCGAGGTTCAGGTCGAAACCTGTTTCAGTCCGTGCAAACCATGCGTTCAGCGCAAGGTTATCGATCGTCGACGGTTTGCGACCGGCATAAACGCCTTTGACCTGCGGTGCATTGAGGCGCGTGGTCGCGCTTTGCACGGTGCCCTTGCCCCAACTCAACCAGACCTCGCCGCCGGCCTGCAGCTTCGACAGTGTCCATTCGCGCGTGAGGCTTTTCGGCAGCCACTTGGCCCAGTCGCTTTGCGGCAGGCTGGCGTAGACATCGGCCTCGCCGTCCTTCCACTGACTGGCCTGGATACGCGAGCGCACGTTGAGCGCGACCGGCTGACCATCCGGCAGGGTCAGGCGTGCGTCAAGTCGCTGGGCATAGCTGCCGGTGTCCAGGCTGAGGTTTACGTAGGTGAGGGTCAGCGGCGCAGCGTCAAACGGTTGCACCGTGACCTGGCTGTCGAGCAACGACACATGCGCGACCATCTGCATCTGCTTGAGCACCTGCTCGGGATCGAACGGGCTGTCGTTGTGCACCGGCAAGCCCTGAACCGACCACGCGCCGTCCTTGTCCTGCCTGAGGCTGAACTGCAGGCCGTCCACTTCAAGATGAGCGATGCGCACGTCACGCGCCAGCAGGCTTTCCCAAAGGTCGGGAACCACCCTTACGCGATCCAGACGCAGAGCACTGGCACCCTCGCCGACCATCACGTCGTGGGCCAGCAATACCGGGGCAAAGCGGCTCCAACTGCCTTCCAGGCTGCCGATGCTCAGCGGTATGCCCAGCGCGCTGCTGGCACGGGTTTCCACATCGACACGGTATTCGGCAACCAGCGGCGTCAACTGACGGCCGAGGCTCACGTACAGCGCCGCAAGCACCAGAATCAGTGCGCACAGGCTCAGCCCCCAGCGGGTCAGGGTTGCGACGAGGCGAGGAAGACGTCCCATCTCAGGAGGTCCTCCACTGCGGGGTGCAAGGAGCAGAATCGGCGAACGGAGTCCGGCTCGGATGCGCAGGTGCGGTCAGGTACAGGTTTTGCTCATTCGCCACGCATCATTCTCGATAAAACGGCATACCTGCCAGAAACCCTTAGGGCACTTGTCATATATTTCAAACGATCAGCACCCTCAGAGCAGCACCACGTCGTATTGTTCCTGCGAGTACATGGTTTCTACCTGAAAACGGATAGTGCGGCCAATAAAGCTCTCCAGCTCAGCCACGTTGCCGGACTCCTCGTCGAGCAGGCGATCCACCACGCGCTGATTGGCCAGAACGCGATAGCCCACTGCCTGATAGGCCCTGGCCTCGCGCAGGATTTCCCGGAAGATTTCGTAGCAGATGGTCTCGGGGGTCTTCAGCTTGCCCCGCCCTGCGCAGCAATGACACGGTTCGCACAGCACCTGTTCGAGACTTTCGCGGGTGCGCTTGCGGGTCATCTGCACCAGACCCAGCTCGGTGATGCCGATGATGTTGGTCTTGGCGTGATCGCGTTCCAGCTGTTTCTCCAGCGTGCGCAGCACCTGACGCTGGTGTTCACCGTCTTCCATGTCGATGAAATCGATGATGATGATGCCGCCCAGATTGCGCAGGCGCAGCTGCCGGGCGATGGCCGTGGCAGCTTCCAGGTTGGTCTTGAAGATGGTTTCTTCGAGGTTGCGATGCCCTACGAACGCGCCGGTGTTGACGTCGATGGTGCTCATCGCTTCGGCTGGATCGATGACCAGATAGCCGCCCGACTTGAGCGGCACCTTGCGCTCAAGGGCCTTCTGGATTTCGTCCTCGACCCCATAGAGGTCGAAGATCGGCCGCTCGCCCGGATAGTGCTCGAGCCTATCGGCGATCTCCGGCATCAGCTCGGCCACGAACTGAGTGGTTTTCTGAAAGGTTTCCCGCGAGTCGATACGGATCTTCTCGATGCGCGGGCTGACCAGATCGCGCAAGGTGCGCAGCGCCAGGCCCAGGTCTTCGTAAATCACCGTGGGCGGGCTGACCGTCTTGATCTGCTCGCCGATCTGATCCCAGAGTCTGCGCAGATAGCGGATGTCCATGAGGATTTCATCCGCCCCGGCGCCTTCGGCAGCGGTGCGCAGAATGAAACCTCCAGCTTCCTTGATACCTTCCCGGGCAACACAATCGCTGACCACTTTCTTGAGTCGTTCGCGCTCGGCTTCGTCCTCGATTTTCAGCGAAATGCCCACATGCGCAGTGCGCGGCATGTACACCAGATAACGCGACGGAATGGAGAGTTGCGTGGTCAGCCGTGCGCCCTTGCTGCCGATAGGGTCTTTGGTGACTTGCACGACAAGGCTCTGGCCATCATGTACCAGCGACGCAATGCTCTCGACCGCGGGCCCTTCACGCATGGATATTTCCGATGCATGAATGAACGCCGCGCGATCCAGACCGATGTCGATGAACGCCGCCTGCATGCCGGGAAGCACCCGCACAACCTTGCCTTTGTAGATATTGCCGACGATGCCGCGACGCTGGGTACGCTCGACATGCACTTCTTGCAGAACCCCGTTTTCCACCACTGCCACGCGCGATTCCATCGGCGTGATGTTGATCAGAATCTCTTCACTCATGACTTGTCACCTTCCAGGCATTGCCAGCAGGGTATGCCGAAATGGCCAAGCAGTTCTGCGGTTTCGCACAGGGGCAGACCCACCACCCCAGAATAGCTGCCTTGCAGACCCTCGACGAAAATCGCTGCCAACCCCTGGATGGCATAGCCGCCAGCCTTGTCGGCGGGCTCGCCACTGGTCCAGTAGGCTTGGGCTTCATGGGTTTGAATCGGGCGAAAGCGCACACGACTGGTAACAATACGGGTATCGCTGCGTTGCCGATCACAGAGCGCGACAGCCGTCAGCACTTGATGCTCGCGCCCGGACAGGGCCATCAGCATGGCAAGAGCATCCGCTTCATCGACCGGCTTGCCGAGAATGCGTCCATCGAGCACCACCGCCGTGTCAGCGCCCATCACGCAGGCCTGTTGTTCGGCTGGCAACACGGACAGCCCGGCCTGAGCCTTGCCCAGCGCAAGACGCTCGACATAGGCATCGGGGGTTTCATGGTCGAAGGGGGTTTCGTCGATCTGAGCGCTCAGTACGGTAAAGGGCACACCGATCTGAGTCAGAAGTTCGCGGCGGCGCGGCGAGCCAGAAGCCAGATAAAGCGAGGGCATAAGGACATCTCCGTGTCTGTGCGGGTGAGCGCGAACAACGCAGCGGGGCGTCGCGCTCACCTTGCGCTTAATTGATTTTCAAACGTTTGCGCAATCCACGCAGGCCATAACTGATCCAGGGCCACAACAGAGCGCTGACCAACGCGGGCAGCACCAGCGCCAGCGTAGGCTGACGGTTGCCGGTCAGCGCACTCAGCCAGAGCTGCGCAAGCTGCGCCAGACCGAATACCACCAATAGCACCAGGCACTGTTGCCACATCGGAAACATGCGCAGGCGCTGCTGCAAGGACATCACCAGAAAGGTAATCAGACTGAGGATCAGGGCATTCTGGCCAAGCAATGTGCCGTACAGCACATCCTCCATCAGGCCCAGTATCCACGCGGTGGTCATACCGTATTTGTGCGGCAGCGCCAGAACCCAGAAGGTCAGCAGCAGGGCCAGCCACAGCGGCCGGAAGATTTCCATGAATTGCGGCAGCGGCGAAACGCTCAGCAGCAGACCGATCGCAAACGTCAGCCAGACCACCCAGCCGTTGCGCCCGGAAACATGACTAACCATCGATAGGCTCCCGGGCAGTGGAAGGTCTGGAGGCAGGCGGCTGTGACGCCGCAGGCCGGGCGGCAGGCCTTGCAGGTGTCGCGGGCGTTGCCGCCGGTGCAGGTGTTGCCGACTGCGCCGCCGGCTTGTGCGTCAGCGTGCTGCCCGGAAAGACCGGAACGAATGCCTGCGGCCACATCGGGAAAGCCGGTGTCGGCGGCGGCAGTGTTGCCATCACGGAAGGCTCGACGCCCTTGTCGAGGGATTCCTGTGCTTGCGCCGCATCGGCAGCGCGCTCTTCCGGCGAGCGGCCGTCAGAGAACACCAGCAACAAATAGCGACTGCGATTCAACGCGGCGGTTGGCACCGCACGAACGATCGCGAACGGCTGGCCGGAGTCGTGAATCACCTCCTTGACCGTCGCCACCGGGTAACCGGCCGGGAAACGCTGACCAAGGCCCGAACTGACCAGCAGGTCGCCTTCCTTGATGTCTGCGGTGTCCGCCACATGCCGAAGCTCCAGACGTTCCGGGTTACCGGTGCCGCTGGCGATGGCCCGTAGGCCGTTGCGGTTGACCTGCACCGGGATGCTGTGGGTCGTGTCAGTCAGCAACAAAACGCGTGAGGTATAGGGCATCAACTCGACCACCTGCCCCATCAGACCGCGTGCATCGAGCACAGGCTGGCCGAGCACGACGCCGTCGCGTTCGCCTTTGTTGATGATGATGCGATGGGTGAAGGGGTTCGGGTCCATACCGATCAGCTCGGCGACCTCGACCTTTTCGTTGACCAGCGCCGAGGAGTTCAGCAACTCACGCAGCCGAACGTTCTGCTCGGTCAGTGCCGCCAGCTTTTGCAGGCGACCTTGCAGGAGCAGGGCTTCGGTCTTGAGTTTTTCGTTTTCGGCGATCAGCTCTGTGCGGCTGCCGAACTGACTGGCGACGCCTTGATACAGACGCTGTGGCAGGTCGACGATCCAGTAGGACTGCATGAGCACCATCGACATCTGGCTGCGCACGGGCTTGAGGATCGTAAAGCGGGCGTCGACAACCATCAACGCAACCGACAGAACGGCCAGCACCAGCAGACGTACACCCAGCGACGGGCCTTTTGAGAAAAGCGGTTTAATAGGCCGCTCCTCCGGGGCATGCGATCGTTGGATCGAACTTCGATTGGCAATTATTCATGCGGTATGTAACCGGCCCGGACAAATGAGAGAGATAGGCACCCTGTTTCGGCGTCAGCCCGAAGCATACAGGTAGCATATACGCCACCTGCATACAAAAGACTCCGTGAAAGGCACCCCGGCGAATTATTCGCTGGAGAGCAGATCCATGGTGTGCTTATCCATCATTTCCAGCGCACGGCCACCGCCACGCGCTACACAGGTCAGCGGGTCTTCGGCGACGATCACCGGCAGACCGGTTTCCTGAGCCAGCAACTTGTCCAGATCACGCAGCAGCGCACCGCCACCGGTCAGGACCAGACCACGCTCGGCGATGTCCGAGGCCAGTTCCGGAGGCGATTGCTCCAGAGCGCTCTTGACCGCCTGAACGATGGTCGCCAGCGACTCCTGCAGTGCCTCGAGCACTTCATTGGAGTTCAGGGTGAACGCACGTGGAACGCCTTCAGCCAGGTTGCGGCCACGGACGTCGACTTCACGCACTTCACCGCCCGGATAGGCAGTACCGATTTCCTGCTTGATGCGCTCGGCAGTCGATTCGCCGATCAGGCTGCCGTAATTGCGGCGCACGTAGGTGATGATCGCTTCGTCGAAACGGTCACCGCCGACCCGTACGGATTCGGCATACACCACACCGTTCAGGGAGATCAGGGCGATTTCGGTGGTACCGCCGCCGATGTCGACAACCATCGAACCGCGAGCTTCTTCCACCGGCAGGCCGGCACCGATTGCAGCGGCCATTGGCTCTTCGATCAGGAATACTTCGCGTGCGCCTGCACCCAGGGCCGACTCGCGAATGGCGCGACGCTCAACCTGAGTGGATTTGCACGGAACGCAGATCAGCACACGAGGGCTGGGCTGCAGAAAGCTGTTTTCATGAACCTTGTTGATGAAGTACTGCAACATTTTTTCGCAGACGCTGAAGTCGGCGATAACGCCGTCTTTCATTGGACGAATGGCTGCGATGTTGCCTGGAGTACGGCCCAGCATGCGCTTGGCTTCGGTACCGACGGCCACGACACTCTTCTGGTTGCCGTGAGTACGAATGGCAACGACAGAGGGTTCATTCAGAACGATACCGCGCTCACGCACGTAAATAAGGGTGTTGGCAGTGCCCAGGTCGATGGATAGATCACTGGAAAACATGCCACGCAGTTTCTTGAACATGGGAAAGGGACCCTAGGGAACGCGTGGTAAAAAAAGTGCGGCAAACTCTAACAACGACAGGGATTTTGGGCAAGGAGCCAATATGCTAAATTGGCGGTTTTCCGAACACCACCCTCGACGTTAGCGGCTTGAGACAGTAATAACGCGATAGTGTTCCGCAATTGGCAACAAAGCAAATCCATAAGCATTCCACTGGAGATACCCCATGGCGCTTGAACGCTCCGACGTGGAAAAGATCGCTCATCTGGCCCGACTGGGCCTCAATGACGCCGATATCCCGCGTACCACCGAAGCACTTAACAGTATTCTTGGGCTGGTCGATCAGATGCAAGCGGTCGACACCACTGGCATCGAGCCGCTGGCTCACCCGCTGGAAGCCACCCAGCGCCTGCGCGAAGACGCCGTCACCGAGCGAAATCGTCGTGACACTTACCAAGCCATCGCACCAGCGGTCCAAGACGGCCTCTATCTGGTTCCGAAAGTCATCGAGTAAGGGAAAGCGCCTGCATGCATCAAATGACTCTGGCCGAGATCGCTCGCGGACTCGCCGATAAAAAGTTTTCTTCCGAAGAGCTGACTCGCGTTCTGCTGTCGCGCATCGCGACGCTCGACCCGCAGCTCAACAGCTTCATCAGCCTCACCGAAGACCTGGCCATCACCCAGGCGCAGGCGGCAGACGCGCGCCGTGCAGCCGGTGAAAACGGCCCGCTGCTCGGTGCGCCGCTGGCCCACAAGGACCTGTTCTGCACCCAGGGCATCCGCACCAGCTGCGGCTCGCTGATGCTCGACAATTTCAAGGCACCCTACGATGCCACGGTCGTTTCGCGTCTGGCATCGGCCGGCACAGTGACCCTGGGCAAGACCAACATGGACGAATTCGCCATGGGTTCGGCGAACGAATCCAGCCATTACGGCGCGGTGAAAAACCCGTGGAACCTGGAATGCGTGCCTGGCGGTTCTTCCGGTGGTTCGGCCGCCGCTGTTGCTGCGCGCCTGTTGCCCGCTGCGACCGGCACCGACACCGGAGGCTCGATTCGCCAGCCTGCGGCATTGACCAACCTCACCGGCCTCAAGCCGACCTACGGCCGCGTATCGCGCTGGGGCATGATTGCCTACGCATCAAGCCTTGATCAGGCGGGCCCGATGGCACGCACGGCCGAAGATTGCGCACTGCTGCTGCAAGGCATGGCCGGTTTCGACCCGCAGGACTCGACCAGCATCGACGAGCCGGTTCCGGACTACTCCGCCAGCCTCAATACCTCGCTCAAGGGCCTGCGTATCGGTGTGCCGAAAGAATATTTCAGCGCAGGCCTCGACCCGCGCATCGCGCAGTTGGTGCATGAAAGCGTCAAGGAGCTGGAAAAGCTCGGCGTGATCGTCAAGGAAGTCAGCCTGCCTAACCTGCAGCACGCGATCCCGGCCTACTACGTCATCGCCCCGGCTGAAGCCTCGTCCAACCTGTCGCGCTTCGACGGTGTGCGTTTCGGCTACCGCTGCGAAGACCCGAAGGACCTGACCGACCTGTACAAGCGCTCGCGCGCCGAAGGCTTCGGCCCGGAAGTCCAGCGACGCATCATGGTCGGCGCCTACGCGCTGTCGGCGGGTTACTACGACGCCTATTACCTGCAGGCGCAGAAAATCCGTCGCCTGATCAAGAACGATTTCATGAGCGCGTTCGCCGATGTCGACGTGATTCTCGGCCCGACCACGCCCAACCCGGCCTGGAAAATCGGCGCCAAGACCAACGATCCGATTGCCGAATACCTGGAAGACTTCTACACCATCACCGCCAACCTGGCGGGCCTGCCCGGCTTGTCCATGCCAGCTGGCTTCGTCGACGGTCTGCCGGTCGGCGTGCAGCTGCTCGCTCCGTATTTCCAGGAAGGCCGTCTCTTGAATGTGGCGCATCAGTATCAGCAAGTCACCGACTGGCACACTCGCGCACCTGAAGGCTTCTGAGGAGAAACACATGCAATGGGAAGTCGTCATCGGGCTGGAGATTCATACCCAGCTTTCGACCCAATCAAAGATTTTTTCCGGTAGCGCGACCACGTTCGGCTCCGAGCCCAACACGCAGGCCAGCCTCGTCGACCTGGGCATGCCCGGCGTATTGCCGGTGCTGAACAAGGAAGCCGTGCGCATGGCCGTCAAGTTCGGCCTGGCAGTCAACGCCGAAATCGGCCAGCACAACGTGTTTGCCCGCAAGAACTACTTCTACCCGGACCTGCCCAAGGGCTATCAGATCAGCCAGATGGAGCTGCCGATTGTCGGCAAAGGCCACCTGGACATCCCCCTTGAAGACGGCACCGTCAAGCGCATCGGCATCACCCGTGCGCACCTGGAAGAGGACGCGGGCAAGAGCCTGCATGAAGACTTCCAGGGCATGACCGGTATCGACCTGAACCGTGCCGGCACCCCGCTGCTGGAGATCGTTTCCGAGCCGGACATGCGCAACGCCAAGGAAGCCGTGGCTTACGTCAAGGCGATCCACGCAATTGTCCGCTACCTGGGCATCTGTGACGGCAACATGGCCGAAGGTTCGCTGCGCTGCGACTGCAACGTATCGATTCGTCCCAAGGGCCAGGTCGAGTTCGGCACGCGTTGCGAAATCAAGAACGTCAACTCGTTCCGCTTCATCGAAAAGGCGATCAACAGCGAGATTCAGCGCCAGATCGACCTGATCGAAGACGGTGGCAAGGTTATCCAGCAGACGCGCCTGTATGACCCGAACACCAACGAAACCCGCGCCATGCGCAGCAAAGAGGAAGCCAACGACTACCGTTACTTCCCCGACCCGGATCTGTTGCCGGTGATCATCGAGGACTCGTTCCTCGAAGAAACCCGCGCCACCTTGCCGGAGCTGCCACCGCAGAAACGCGAACGCTTCCAGAGCCAGTTCGGTCTGTCGACCTACGACGCCAGCGTATTGGCTTCGAGCCGCGAGCAGGCTGACTACTTCGAACAGGTGGTGAGCATCAGCGGTGACGCCAAACTGGCAGCCAACTGGGTCATGGTCGAGCTGGGCAGCCTGCTGAACAAGCAGGGCCTGGAGATCGACCAGTCGCCGGTGAGTGCCGAGCAGTTGGGCGGCATGCTCAAGCGCATCACCGACAACACCATTTCCGGCAAGATCGCGAAAATGGTCTTCGAGGCGATGGCCAATGGTGAAGGCAGCGCCGATGAAGTCATAGAAAAGCGCGGCCTGAAGCAGGTCACCGACAGCGGCGCCATCGAATCGATGCTCGACGAAGTGCTGGCAGCCAACGCGGAACAGGTCGAACAGTATCGTGCCGCGGACGAAGCCAAGCGCGGCAAGATGTTCGGCTTCTTCGTCGGTCAGGCGATGAAAGCTTCCAAAGGCAAAGCCAACCCGCAGCAGGTCAACGAACTGCTGAAGGCCAAGCTGGAGGGCTGATCCTCGTCACTCTCGTTCCCACGCTATGCGATCAGCGTTATACACGAGTCTTGTGGGAGCGAGCTTGCTCGCGAATAGGCCGGTACAGCCTCTAGAGCCAGGGCGTTTGGACCAAGGTCTTCGTGAGCAAGCTCACTCCCACGGAGATCTTTATTCACATCGCGATTGCGGTCAAAGACCCCGCCTTCGGGGCTCTTCATGACTTATGTATAACGCTGAGCGCTCCGCGTGGGAATGCAGTTCCGGACGCTCTGCGTCCGCTGTTGAGTACGCGGAACGTCACAAAACGCATGCCAACATGGAGCCTTGGCACGAGCGTCAACCACAACTACTCCGGCACTCAGGAACCCACCCCATGCGCCGCCTTATTTTTACCTGCAGCCTGCTGACCTTACTGGCAGGATGCGCCAATCACATCATCGACCCCCATGGTTACGACGAGACCGGCACCGCCGCCTATTACGGCGCCCGCCATCATGGCAACCGCACTGCCAGCGGCGAACCGTTCAATCAGAATGCGCTGACCGCTGCACATCGACAGCTGCCTTTCGGCACGCGCGTCAAAGTGACCAACCTCGACAACGACAGGTCGGTCGTCGTACGCGTCAATGATCGCGGCCCTCACACGCGTGGCCGTCTGATCGATGTCTCTCGCGAAGCGGCCGAACAACTGGGTATGCTGCGCAGCGGGACAGCGCCAGTCCGCGTACAGGCCCTGGATTAACCCCGACTCTCGATTACCTCCGATAAGGACACTCGTATTCTCCAGCTATCGGCCCTGCCCGCCCCCGCGCTCATCCAGATGCTCAGTGGCTTGTTATTGCTGCTGATCGGGGCAGAACTGTCAGTGCGCGCAGCGGTGCATCTGGCGGCTATTTTCAAGGTCCGGCCACTGATCGTCGGCCTGACCGTCGTGGCGATGGGCACTAGCGCGCCGCAGATGGCAGTAAGCCTGCAAGCCGCGTTTGCCGATAACACCGACATCGCGGTGGGCAGTGTCATCGGCGGTAACATTTTCAATGTGTTGGTGATCCTTGGCCTGTGTGCGCTGATCATTCCGTTACGCGTTGCCCGTCAGGTGTTGCACGTCGACATTCCGCTGATGATCGGTGCCTGCCTGCTGGCTATCGGCCTGTCGTGGAGCGGCGAATTCAGCAAGCTTGACGGCGCACTGCTGCTCGCCGGGTTGCTGTTCTGCCTGATCGTCATCATCCGCCAGGGCGGCCATGCGCCGCGTCACGGACAGGCCGAGACAACCGAAAAACCTCGTACCTTCACGCGCCTCCTCATGCTTGCCACGGGCTTGCTGCTGTTGACCGCTGGCGGACACCTGCTGGTCGACGCCTCAGTGGTGATTGCCATCCACCTGGGGCTTTCCGAACGCATCGTCGGTCTGACCATCATTGCCATTGGCACCTCATTGCCGGCACTGATGACCTCGCTGATCGCAGCGTTTCGCGGCGAACGCGATATTGCCGTGGGCAACGTGATCGGCAGCAACCTGTTCAATCTGCTGGGCGTGCTGGGGCTGACCGCACTGGTCGCCCCGGTGCCGCTGACGATCTCGCCAAATGCACTGGTGTTCGACCTGCCGATCATGCTCGGCGTGTCGCTGCTGTGTGTGCCGCTGTTTTATTCCGGATACCGCATAGACCGTCTCGAAGGCCTGTTTCTGCTGTCGTTGTACCTGACCTACGGGCTGCATATCCTGTCGATCAGCACCGGTATGGCGCTGGCCGAACGGCTTGAAAGCAAAATGCTCACGCTGGTGTTACCTGTGCTGGGCGCTGTGGTTGTCTGGGGCACGATTCGCGCCTGGCGACGCCAGCACTGACCTCCAACCCGCATCGATACAAGGAGCAAGGCCATGACAGACAAGACGATCAGCGATGGCGAACAGATCCGTCGCCAGGTGATGGGCGATGTCTACGTCGACCGCGCGCTGGGCAATGCCACCGAGTTCAGCCAGCCGCTGCAGGATTTCGTCAACGAGCACGCCTGGGGCAGCGTCTGGAGTCGCGAGGGCCTGCCATTGAAAACCCGCAGCCTGATCACCCTGGCCACCCTCACCGCCCTGAAATGCCCGCAAGAACTGAAGGGCCACGTTCGTGGCGCACTGAACAATGGCTGCACGGTCGAGGAGATTCGCGAAGCCCTGCTGCACTGCGCGGTGTACGCCGGCGTGCCAGCAGCCATCGACGCGTTTCGTGCGGCGCAGGAAGTGATCGACAGCTACGTCAAAGCGGATTAGATCCAGCCGCCCCATTGCAGGATGAAAATCCCCACGTTGGTCGTGACTGCTGCCGCCAGCGTGGTGATGACGATGATCGCAGCGGCCAGTTCGTAATTGCCGTTGGCCGTGCGCGCCATGATGTAGCTGGCTGCCGCTGTCGGGCTGCCGAAATACAGGAACAGAATCCCCAGTTCAGCGCCGCGAAAACCCGCCAGCCAGGCGGCCAGCGTGCACAGCACTGGCAGCGTGATCATCTTCATGACGCTGGCACTGATAGCCAGCTTCCCACTCTTGCGCAACGAAGCCAGCGACAACGTGCCGCCGATGCAGATCAGTGCCAGCGGCAGGGTCATCTGGGCCAGGTAGCTGCCAGAGGTTTCCAGCCATTTGGGCAGGCCGATGGCGAAGTAAGCAAAGGGTGAGGCGATGATCACGCTGATGATCAGTGGATTGGCCAGCACGCTTTTGAAGATGCTCCACGGGTCGGACTTGATCACCGGGCTGTAAACCGCCAATACCACCGTCGATAACGTGTTGTAGAAGACGATGACCAGCGCGGCGAGAATGGCGCCCAGTGAAATGCCATCAGGCCCGTACATGCTGGCCGCCAGGGCGAGACCGATGACCCCGTTATTGCCACGAAACGCGCCCTGAACGTAGATCCCTCGCTCTTCGTGCGGGCAGCGCCAGATCGCCCAGCACCAGGCGAATGCAAAACTCAGAAGCGTGGCGATGCTGAAAAAAATCAGCAGCTTGGGCTGCAGGGCGGTGCGCAGGTCGGCGTGAATAATGCCCAGAAACAGCAGCGCAGGCATGGTGACGTTGAACACCAGACCGGAAGCCGCAACGATGAAACCATCATTGATCGCGCCGATTCGCCTGAGGAACACGCCCAGAAACAGCATGGCAAAAACCGGGGCGGTGATGTTCAGGGTTTCGAGAAAAATAGCCAGCATGCAACGCGTCCGGTCCCGTCGTTAGGTCGCTCATGATAGGCCACCGAGGACAAGCATGTTGCACGGAATTTCCGAAACCCTGATCACCCCGCAGCGCCTGTTGCTCATCAGACGATGCGGCTGACTTCCTTCACAGGCTGGAGCTTGCGCTCGAAGACCGAGACGCCGTCCAGATCGCGCAGCGCCACGGTCATCTCACCGGTCTGCCCGTCGATATTCACTTCGCCAAAGAACTGAAAACCCGCAAATGGCGAGGTGTTCTGCGCAGGGGGCGCCTTCTGGAACACCAGCTCGGGGCCAAAGGTCTTGTCCAGCACATTGGGACCATAGCTACCGGCATTCAATGGCCCGGCGACGAACTCCCAGAACGGGTCGAAGTCCTGAAACACAGCCAGATCCGGCTGGTAATGATGCGCAGCGCAGTAATGCACGTCGGCCGTCAGCCAGACACAATCGCGAATCTTCTGCGCGCGCAGGTACGCCAGCAATTCGGCGACCTCCAGCTCACGCCCCAACGCCGGGCCGTCATTGCCGTTGGCGATGGCCTCCCAACGCTGTACGCCGGGGCTGACCTCGCCATCCGGCACGCCCAGGCCAATGGGCATGTCCGCCGCGATTACTTTCCACTGCGCACGCGATGCAGTGAGCTCGCGCTTGAGCCAGTCCAGTTGCTCACGGCCCATGAATGCGGTGGTCGGACCCGGTTTGTCGGCCAGGTTGGCATCGTTGCCGGCGCGGTAACTGCGCATATCGAGGACGAACACGTCGAGCATCGGACCGTAGGGGATCTTGCGATAAATGCGTCCGCCGTTGTCGGCTTCCTGCAAGCGCAGCGGCGCGTATTCCAGATAAGCCTGGCGGGCACGCGAGGACAGCAGGCCGATGTCCTTGACCTTGTAGCGATCATCGAGCTGTTTGCTGGGCGACCAGTTGTTGGTCACTTCGTGATCGTCCCACTGCCAGATCTGCGGCACTTCGGCGTTGAAGCGGCGCAGGTTTTCATCCATCAGGTTGTAGCGGTAATTGCCCCGGTATTCGTCGAGGGTCTCCGCCACCTTGCTTTTCGCCTCGGTGGTGATATTGCGCCAGACGCGCCCGCCCTCCGTGGTGAGCTGCTCCGGCACCGGGCTGTCGGCGTAGATGGTGTCACCGCTGTGGATAAAAAAGTCCGGCAAGCGCAAACGCATGGCTTCGTAGATACGCATGCCGCCAATATCGGGGTTGATGCCAAAGCCCTGCCCTACCGTGTCGCCGCTCCAGACGAAGCGGATGTCGCGGCGCTGCTGCGGTGTGCTGCGCAAATGACCGAACCACGGCTCACCGGCGACACCGCTCTGCGCATCCTCGAAAGACACCCGGTAAAAAATCGCCTGATCGACCGGCAGCCCGCTCAACTCGACCCGCGCGGTAAAGTCGGTACGCTGATCGGCCAGCGCCGACACCACGCGGCGCGGCTGGGTGAACATGCTGCGTGTGTCCCACTCGACGACCATGCGCGAGGGCCGGTCGCTACGGCTCCAGACGATCGCCTTGTCGCCGAACACATCGCCGGACTGCACGCCATCCATCATCTTCGGACGATCCTGCACCGAGGCGATAACCGCCGGCGCAACACCCGGTAACAGCAGACCGGCACCTACCGTTCCGACGGCCTGGATGACACGGCGACGCTTGAGATCGAACTGGCTCACGGTTATCCCCTCGCTGACAGGCAAAAAAGCACCGTAGCAGGGGAATATTGGCGCTGTATGACAACGCAGGAGATCAAGCGCATGACAGACGCCAAAAACCTCCGGCGCCCGGTAACTGGTAAACTCCCGCGCCTTATTCCAGCCCGAGGCGCTCAGCATGTCTTCCTTGAATCAGGCGCTCAGCGTCGCCCTCGACAATCGCCAGGCGTTGCTTGACGAACTGCATGGACAGGGCACGGACTGCTATCGACTGTTTCACGGCAGCCAGGAAGGTGCCAGCGGGCTGACCATCGACCGCTACGGCCCGCAATTGCTGGTGCAAAGCTTTCACTCTCGCCTGGATCGCGACGTCCTGCTGGCATTGCATGAACAGGTCAACACGCGCCTGGGCCTGGACACCCTGCTGGTCTATAACGATCGCTCGCAAGGCAACTCGCGCGTGGATCGCCATGACACCGTGTACAAGGCTGAAGAAGCAGCGCTGGCCGATCATGTCGGCCACGAATGGGGGCTCAATTACCGGGTCCGCGGCCGGCATGCAGGCCAGGACCCGCTGTTGTTTCTCGACCTGCGCAACACCCGCGGCTGGGTCAAGCAGCACAGCGCCGGCAAAAGCGTGCTGAACCTGTTCGCCTACACCTGCGGCGTCGGTCTGAGTGCTGCGGCCGGTGGCGCGAGTGAAGTGTGCAACCTGGACTTCGCCGAGGGCAATCTGGCGGTGGGTCGCGAGAATGGTGCGCTCAATCCGCAACTGCCGCCCATGCAATTCATTCAGTCGGATTATTTTCCGGCGATCCGCCAGTTGGCCGGGCTGCCCATTGCCGCGCGCCGCAGCCAGCAATTGCCCAGCTACGTGAAACTGCAACAGCGCCAATATGATCTGGTCCTGCTCGACCCACCAGCCTGGGCCAAGAGCGCGTTCGGCACCGTTGATTTGCTGCGCGACTATCAAAGCCTGCTCAAACCTGCGCTGTTGACCACGGCGGACGATGGTGTGCTGATCTGCTGCAACAATCTGGCGAAAGTCAGCATGCAAGACTGGCGTGAGCAGGTACTGCGCTGTGCCACCAAGGCCGGGCGTCCGGTGCGCGACTGCCAGGAGATGCGCCCCGCCGCAGACTTCCCGTCTCAGGATAATCAACCGCCGCTGAAAACGCTGATCCTGCAACTCTGATCCGGCGCTTGATATCGTAAAGTACAACCGGAAAGTTCCTACAAGCCGCGATGGCAGTGCCTTCGGAACCGAACAGGCATGCCATACTCCAAGGGCTTCCAAAAGAGAGAGACGCCGCTGCCCATGTCCAGAGGATTGAAACGCACACTTGGCTCCCTGCTGGCTGTGATCGCGCTCTACAGTTTATTGGGATTTTTCATTCTTCCCGGCGTCGCTCTGCGGATCGCGAACCAGCAACTGGCCAATTACGCCACAGTGCCGGCAAAGCTCGAACGCCTGGAATTCAACCCCTTCACGCTGGAGCTGACGCTCTGGGGCCTGAACATCGGCACGCCGGGGAAGGAGCAGGTGGCGTTTGAAAAGCTTTATGCCAATCTGCAAATCAACAGCCTGTGGACGCGGGCCCTGCATCTGCAACGCGTCGAGCTGATCAAACCGCGCACCGAGCTGCTGTTCGACAAACAGGGCAAGCTCAATCTGGCACAGCTGTTCAAGCTGCCCGCCAGCGAGCCGACACAGGACGAACCCGCCAGCAAGCCATTCCCGCTGCGTATCGCCGAAATCAAACTGGCGGGAGGCTACGTTCACTTCCAGGACCTGCGCCCCAGCCAGCCCATCGAGTTTCTCTACGACGCGCTGGATTTCGAGCTCAAGAACCTCAGCACACTGCCTGAAGACAATGCCGACATGACCCTGGTCGCGGCGGGGCCGGACGGTGGGCAGATCGACTGGGTCGGCCGTATCAGCCTGATCCCGATCGCCTCCGAAGGCACGTTGAAAGTCACTGACAGCAAGATGAAGCTGTGGTGGCCTTATGTGCGTGATGCCTTGCCGCTGGCGCTCGAGGACGGCGTGCTGAATTTCAGCACGGCCTACACACTGAATCTGTCCAGGGAAACCGAGCTGAAGCTGACCAACGTGTCGGCCAGTGTCGCGCCATTCGCGCTCAACGCTCCCGACGGTCGCCCGCTGGTACGTCTGCAACGCCTGGACGTCAGCGAAACATCGGTCGACCTGGCAAAGCAGCTGATTACCGTAGGCAAGGTGCGCAGCCAGAAGCTGGAAACCTGGGCCGCGCGTGAAGCCGACGGGCAACTGGACTGGCAAAAACTGTTTGCCAGCCAACCTGGCAAGCCCGCAGCAGCGCACACCCCAGCCGTGGACGAAAAAGCCGCCGAGCCGGCCCCCGCCACCGAGGCCGCAGCCAAGGCCAGCGCTCAACCCGTGGCGCAGAGCAAACCCTGGCAGGTCCTGTTGCGGGATGTGCAGTTACGCAACTACATGGTCCACCTGGCCGATCGCGTGCCTCAAGAGCCGGTCGCGCTGGACGTTGGTCCGCTGAATCTGGACATCCAGAATTTCGACAGCCTGAACAAGGCGCCCTTCACGCTCAAGCTGGATACCGGGCTGGGCAAACAGGGCAATCTCACTGCCGCCGGTGACGTGAACCTCAACCCGGTCAGCGCACGACTCAACGTAACCACCCGCGACATCGACCTGCGCCTCGCCCAGGCCTACATCAGCCCGTTCATTCGTCTGGAGCTGCGCAGCGGCATGCTCGGCAGCGATCTGGCGGTCGACCTGAAAAGCACCGAGCCACTGGCGTTCAGCGTCACCGGTAAAGCACAGGTCAATCAGCTGCACACGCTGGATACGCTCAAACAGCGCGACTTCCTGAAGTGGCAGCAATTGGCGCTGGAGGGGCTGGACTACCAGCACGGCAAGGGCCTGTCGATTGCCAAAGTGAACATGGATCAGCCTTACGCGCGCTTCATGATCAATGAGGACCGGACCACTAACATCGACGATCTGTTGATCCCGCAGCCAGCCGACGCAGCTACTGGCAAGACCGCCGCCCAGCCAAAGGCAGTCAAAACCCAAGCCGCAGGCAAGAAGGAAAACCCGCTGGCGATCTACGTGGGTGAAGTGAATATCAACAATGGCTCGGCAAACTTTGCCGACATGACCCTGACCCCCAACTTCGCCACCGCCGTGCAGCAACTCAATGGGCGTATCGGCACCATCGACAATCGCAAGCCTACACCGGCGCCCGTGAATATCGAGGGCAAGGTCGACCGCTATGCACCGGTGACCATCAAGGGCAGCCTCAACCCGTTCGACCCGATGGCCAGCCTGGATATCACCACCAGCTTCAAGCGTGTCGAGCTGACCAACCTGACCCCTTACTCCGGCAAGTTCGCAGGTTTCCGGATCCGTAAGGGCCGGCTCAATCTCGACCTGCACTACCTGATCACCAAGGGCCAGCTCAAGGCCCAGAACAAGGTGCTGGTGGAGCAGTTGCAACTGGGTGAGCGGGTCGACAGCCCGGATGCGCTGGACCTGCCTATTCGTCTGGCGGTCGCGCTGCTCAAGGATACCAAGGGCCGTATTTCCCTTGAGCTGCCCATCGAAGGCGACCTGAACAACCCGCAGTTCAGCGTCATGCCGATCGTCTGGCAGACCCTGCGCAACCTGGTACTGCGTGCCGCGCAGGCCCCGTTCAAGATGCTCGGCGGGCTGGTTGCCGGTGGAAGCTCCGAGGACCTCGGCAGCGTAAGTTTCGCGCCAGGCGCCAGTGACTTGTCGGCAGAGGCGCAAAAGGCCCTGGACAAGCTCTCGGTAGCGCTCAAGGAGCGTCCGGACCTGAAACTGGAGATCGAAGGCACCAGCGCCGCCAGCAGTGACGGTCCATTGATCGCCCAGCAAAGGCTGGAACGCGAATACCAGTACACGTATTACAAGATCCTCCAGCGACGCGGCGACAAGGTTCCAGCCAGGGCCGGCTTGATAGAGGTCCCGGAAGAGGAAAAGGCGCCTATGCTCGAAGGTATCTACAGGACACGCCTGAAACAGCAACCGCCCGCTGAATGGGCCAGTCTGGGCAAGGAGCAACGTGCCGCCCAGATGCGTGCCGCTGTGCTCAAGTTCTGGAGCAGCAATGAGGTGCTGCTGCGCGAACTGGGCCAGAGCAGAGCCAGCAGCATCAAGGATTACCTGGTGGACAAGGGCAAGCTCGAAGACGCTCGCGTGTACTTCGTCGACGCGCAACTGGGTCAGGCCCAACCGGATGGTAAAGTCATCAGCCCCCTCCACCTCGACAGCGAATGAAGCCTTTGGCACACACCCGAATCAAACGGCTGATCAACCTGACCCTCGCCGCCATGGCCGGGTCAGTTGTAGGCTCAGCACACGCCAGCTCAACCCTGCGCTGCGGTAGCCAAGTGGTCAGCACCGGCGACCGGGCATTCGAAGTCCAGCAGAAGTGCGGCGAACCGGTCAGCCAGGAAGTGCTCGGCACTCAGGAAACCTTCAATAGCAATTATCGAAGGTCCGAAGCCGTAAGGATCGAGGAATGGATCTACGGTCCTGATAACGGCATGTATCAGTACCTGCGCTTCGAAGGCGGGCGCCTGGTGGGCATCGAGAGCAAACGCCGCAACTGATCCCCCTGCTTCTCTTGATCTGTTTCGTAGCGCCCATAGAAAAGGCCCCGACTCTTCAGTCGGGGCCTTTAATGGCTACATCCTTGTAGCCTCGCATGAACCTTCCATCAATCAATGACTGCGGCTGTTCATGAGCAGTATTCGATTACTCGGCTTTCAGGCCAGCAGCCGATACGTCTTTAACGCCTTTGATTTTCTTGGCGATAGCGACGGCAGTAGTTTTCTGAGCTTCAGTCACTTTTACCATGGAGGACAGGGAAACCACGCCTTTGTTGGTCTCAACCTTGATGTCCGAGCCTGGGATGCCTTTTTCGGTCAGCAGGTCGGCTTTGACTTTGGTGGTGATCCAGGTATCAGAAGTATCTTCTTTGACTTCTTGAGTAGTGGTGTTAGCTGCCAGAACCATTGGCGCTTGAGCCGAGGTCTGTGCGAAAGCAGCGTTGGCCATGGTCAGAGTCAGGGCAGTAGCGGTAGCAGCGGCAATAGCGAACTTCTTCATACGATAACTCCTGTTTTTCTCAAAATCTGCACCAGCATGTGGTGGCAGGGTTAACAGGTATATCGCAAGCGGTGTGCCAAAAATGAGACAGTCAAAATAGCCTTTAAAATCAATTACTTATGTTTTGCGCTATTTTGCTGAGTCGTGCAGATTGCCCGTTCGTGCAAAACCGGGCTTGCAAGATGCATGTTTGCACCGAGCAGTTTGCATGCTCCATGTGTAAGCCTCTAATTGCGCTCATAAAAAAAGGACTCCGAAGAGTCCCTTTTTCACATACCGCTCAGATCGATCAGACGCCCGACGCTTTCGCTGCGGCTACGTCTTTGAACGACAGCTTGATACGGCCGCGGTTATCCACGTCCAGTACCAGTACTTCGACTTCCTGACCTTCCTTGAGGATGTCGGTCACTTTCTCTACGCGAGCATCGCTCAGCATGGAGATGTGAACCAGACCGTCCTTGCCCGGCAGGATGTTGACGAATGCGCCGAAATCGACGATGCGCTCAACCTTACCGACGTAGATCTTGCCGATTTCCGCTTCTGCGGTGATGCCCAGAACGCGCTGACGTGCTGCCTCAGCCGCTTCCTTGGACTCACCGAAGATCTTGATCGAGCCGTCGTCTTCGATGTCGATCGAAGCCTTGGTCTCTTCGCAGATGGCACGGATGGTTGCGCCACCCTTGCCGATCACGTCACGGATCTTGTCGGTGTCGATCTTCATCGCGATCATGGTCGGAGCGTTGGCCGACAGTTCGTTACGCGACTGACCGATGATCTGGTTCATCTGGCCGAGGATGTTCAGGCGAGCTTCCAGGGCCTGGCCCAGGGCGATCTCCATGATTTCTTCGGTGATGCCTTTGATCTTGATGTCCATCTGCAGCGCGGTAACACCTTTGGAGGTACCGGCTACCTTGAAGTCCATGTCACCCAGGTGGTCTTCGTCACCCAGGATGTCGGTCAGAATGGCGAACTTCTCGCCTTCCTTGACCAGACCCATGGCGATACCGGCAACCGGCGCCTTCATCGGCACACCAGCGTCCATCAGAGCCAGGGAAGCACCGCAGACCGAAGCCATGGAGCTGGAGCCGTTGGACTCGGTGATTTCCGACACGACACGGATGGTGTACGGGAACACGTCAGCGCCTGGCAGCATGGCCTGGACACTGCGACGGGCCAGACGGCCGTGACCGATTTCACGACGACCTGCGCCGCCCATGCGACCACACTCGCCCACCGAGAACGGAGGGAAGTTGTAGTGCAGCATGAAGGGGTCTTTTTTCTCGCCTTCGAGGGTATCGAGCAGCTGCGCGTCACGTGCAGTACCCAGCGTGGCAACAACCAGCGCCTGAGTTTCGCCACGGGTGAACAGTGCCGAACCGTGAGTCTTCGGCAGAACGCCGACTTCGATGTTCAGAGGACGAACGGTGCGCGTGTCACGACCATCGATACGCGGCTTGCCGTTAACGATGTTTTCGCGAACGGTGCGGTATTCGATTTCGCCGAAAGCGGCTTTGACTTCGCTGGCAGACGGGCTGCCTTCTTCCACGGCCAGTTTGGCAACGATCTGATCTTTCAGCTCGCCAAGACGCGCATAACGGTCGGCTTTGACGGTGATGGTGTAAGCCTGGGAAATCGCTTCGCCGAACTCGGAGCGGATAGCGCTCAGCAGTTCAGTCGCCTCAGGCTTCGGCTGCCAGGCCCAGGTAGGCTTGGCGGCTTCGGCAGCCAGTTCCTTGATGGCGTTGATCACGACCTGGAACTCGTCATGCGCGAACAGCACGGCGCCCAGCATCTGGTCTTCGGTCAGCTCTTTGGCTTCCGACTCGACCATCAGAACGGCTTCGGAAGTACCGGCAACGACCATGTCCAGGCTCGAAGCCTGCAGCTGCTCGTAAGTCGGGTTCAACAGGTAGCCGGTGCTTTCGTGGAAAGCAACGCGGGCAGCACCGACCGGACCGTCAAACGGGATACCGGAGATGGCCAGGGCAGCCGAAGTACCGATCATCGCAGCGATGTCCGGATCGATTTTCTTGCTGGTGGAGACGACGGTGCAGACAACCTGCACTTCGTTCATGAAGCCTTCTGGAAACAACGGGCGGATCGGACGGTCGATCAGGCGCGAAGTCAGGGTTTCTTTCTCGGAAGGACGGCCTTCACGCTTGAAGAAACCACCAGGAATCTTGCCGGCAGCGTAGGTTTTTTCCTGATAGTGCACGGACAGAGGGAAGAAGCCTTTGCCAGCGTCAGCCTGTTTGGCGCCGACCACAGTCACGAGTACGCTGACGTCGTCGTCAACGGTGACCAATACTGCACCAGAGGCTTGACGGGCGATACGGCCTGTCTCGAGGGTTACGGTCGATTGACCGAACTGAAACTTTTTGATTACCGGGTTCACGGTTTCCTACCTTTCTTTGTGGCTCTTGGGGAACTGGTTTCTTGCGAATTCTTGGGCAGCGTGGGGAATCGGCCCCTTCCACAGCCCAGATAAAACTTGAGGCTGGGAGCCTGCCAGAACCACCGGGAAAACCCGACGGATCGTGACAGACAACCAACCTCTAGCAACGTCGTTATTAGCGACGCAGACCCAGACGACCGATCAGGGCGCTGTAACGGCTAACGTCCTTACCTTTCAGGTAATCCAGCAGCTTGCGACGCTGGTTTACCATACGGATCAGACCACGACGCGAGTGGTGGTCCTTACCGTTGGCCTTGAAGTGGCCTTGCAGTTTGTTGATGTTGGCGGTCAGCAGTGCAACTTGCACTTCTGGCGAACCAGTATCACCAACAGCTTGCTGGTAGTCGGTTACGATCTGAGCTTTTTCTTCAACGCTGAGTGCCATGTGGGCAATCCTTTTGTGCAAGGAAGCGCTTCCGGAGAAACGTTTCCAACAGGCCGAGGACAGATCCTCGTATTAAAAAATGAGGTATGACCGTGCCTGTTGACAGCCATCCTCGTTCCACCCCACTCGCCGGCAAGCCGACGGCTGGACTGGTTTCGGTCACTCTGACCGAATCAGGCGACGCGGCGCAATGCGCCCGTCTTCGGCGACTTCACCGATACCGATGAAGCGACCTTCGTGATCCTGCACGCGAACCATACCGAATTTCGGTGCGTCCGGCGCGCGTACTGGCTGACCATGCAACCAGTAAAACGAACTGTGTTCCGAAAACTTCAACAGCGGCCAGTCCAGCAGACCGCTGTCCGATGGCATCAGGAAACGGTCAACCGCCTCATTGCCGCCGTCGGCATGCACCTGCTCGAGCTCTTCCAGCGTCACTGTCTGAGCCAGCGTGAAAGGCCCGGCCTGGGTACGACGCAGCTCTGCGACGTAAGCACCACAACCAAGCTTCTCACCGATATCCTCGACCAGCGTGCGGATATAGGTGCCTTTGCTGCAATCGACGGACAGACGTGCCGTGTCGCCTTCGCAAGCAAGTAATTCCAGGCGCGCAATAGTAACAGAACGGGGCTCGCGCTCCACTACTTCCCCTGCACGCGCCAGCTTGTAAAGTGGCTGGCCATCACGCTTGAGGGCCGAGTACATGGGAGGTATCTGGCTGATTTGTCCGCGAAAATGCGGCAGAGCCGCTTCGATATCGTCGCGACCAACGGTCACCGGACGCGTGAGCAAAACCTCGCCTTCAGAGTCGGCAGTGGTAGTGGTCTTGCCCAGTTGCGCCAGGGTCTCGTAGGACTTGTCCGAATCGAGCAGGTACTGAGAGAACTTGGTCGCTTCACCAAAGCACAACGGCAGAACACCCGTTGCCAGAGGATCAAGGCTGCCGGTGTGCCCGGCTTTCTCGGCATTGAGCAGCCAGCGAACCTTTTGCAGAGCGGCGTTGGAAGTGAAACCCAGCGGCTTGTCGAGCAGGATGATCCCGCTGACATTGCGGCGTATACGCTTGACCTGAGCCACTCTTTATTCCTCGGTACTTTCAGGCTTTGCATCCGCCGATGCAGGGCTTTCCTGATGCTGACCGTCTTCTGCCACGGCACGCTCGATCAGTGCCGAGAGATGCGCGCCACGTACGACGCTTTCGTCATAGTGGAAATGCAGTTGAGGCACGCTGCGCAGCTTCATTTCGCGGGCCAGCTGCATACGCAGGAAACCTGCGGCAGCGTTGAGCACCTTGATGGTCTGCGCGATTTCTTCCGCGCTGTCCTGGCCCATGACGGTCATGAAAATCTTCGCATGACCCACGTCACGGCTGACGTCTACGGCGGTGATGGTGACCAGACCCACACGTGGGTCCTTGATTTCGCGACGGATCAGCTGCGCCAGTTCGCGCTGCATCTGATCGCCGATACGTTGGGTACGGCTGTATTCTTTTGCCATGCTTGTTACCTGTTACTGATCCGGGACCAAACCCTGACAGTCTGAAAGCGGCAAACGCCCGGCCTGACAATTGCCAGACCGGGCGTTGCGTTTAGAGCCCATGGGGAAAGCAGGGCATTTGCATGCAAGGCTCCCACCATGACTCCTGAAGCTCGCGATTTAGAGGCTGCGAGCCACTTGGACCTTCTCGAAGACTTCGATCTTGTCACCGACCTTAACGTCGTTGTAGCTCTTGACGCCGATACCGCATTCCATGCCTGCACGTACTTCGGCAGCGTCGTCCTTGAAGCGGCGCAGGGATTCCAGCTCGCCTTCAAAGATAACGATGTCTTCGCGCAGAACACGAATCGGACGGTTACGGTAGACAGTGCCTTCCAGAACCATACACCCTGCGATCGCGCCGAATTTCGGCGAACGGAACACATCGCGGACTTCAGCGATACCCAGGATATTCTCCCGGACGTCGCTGCCAAGCATGCCGGTAAGGGCTTTCTTGACGTCTTCGATGATGTCGTAGATCACGTTGTAGTAACGCATGTCCAGACCTTCCTGCTCGACGATCTTGCGCGCGCCAGCATCGGCACGCACGTTGAAACCGAACAGTACAGCGTTGGAGGCCAGTGCCAGGTTGGCGTCGCTCTCGGTGATACCACCGACACCGCCACCGACCACGCGCACTTGCACTTCGTCGTTACCCAGGCCGTTCAAGGCGCCGTTCAACGCTTCGAGGGAACCGCGTACGTCAGATTTGAGGACGATGTTGAGCGTCTTCTTCTCTGCCTGACCCATGTTCTCGAAGATGTTTTCCAGCTTGCCAGCGTGAGCACGGGCCAGTTTGACTTCGCGGAACTTGCCTTGACGGAACAGAGCCACTTCACGGGCTTTCTTCTCGTCCGACAGCACGCTCATCTCGTCGCCAGCGTCCGGTGTACCGTCCAGGCCGAGGATCTCGACAGGGATGGAAGGACCTGCTTCTTTGACCGGCTTGCCGTTCTCGTCGAGCATGGCGCGGATGCGGCCGAAGTTCGAACCGACCAGAACCATGTCGCCCTGACGCAGCGTACCGTCCTGAACCAGAACAGTAGCGACCGGACCACGGCCTTTGTCCAGACGGGACTCGACAACAACACCACGACCAGGGGCCGACGGGGTTGCCTTGAGTTCCAGAACTTCGGCCTGCAGCAGAACAGCTTCCAGCAATTCGTCGACGCCAGTACCCATCTTCGCGGAGACCGAAACGAAAGGCGTATCACCGCCCCACTCTTCGGACGTCACGCCATGGACCGACAGCTCGCTGCGGATACGATCGAGGTCAGCACCAGGCTTGTCGATCTTGTTCACCGCAACAACCAGCGGAACGCCAGCCGCAACAGCATGCTGAACAGCTTCGATGGTCTGAGGCATCACGCCGTCGTCAGCTGCAACAACCAGAATCACGATATCCGTTGCCTTGGCACCGCGGGCACGCATGGCGGTAAACGCGGCGTGACCAGGGGTGTCGAGGAACGTGACCATGCCGCGTTCGGTTTCAACGTGGTAGGCACCGATGTGCTGGGTGATGCCGCCGGCTTCGCCAGCTGCAACCTTGGCACGACGGATGTAGTCGAGCAGCGAGGTCTTACCGTGGTCGACGTGGCCCATTACGGTCACAACCGGTGCACGGGAGAACGACTCACCTTCGAACTTCAGCGATTCGGCCAGGGAATCTTCCAGGGCGTTGTCGCTGACCAGCGTGACCTTGTGGCCCAGCTCTTCGGCGATCAACTGGGCAGTTTCCTGATCCAGTACCTGGTTGATGGTCACCGGGGTGCCCATCTTGAACATGAACTTGATGACTTCAGCAGCCTTGACCGACATCTGTGCCGACAATTCGCCGACAGTGATGGTCTCGCCAATGGCAACGTCACGGATGACCGGGCCGGTAGGGCTCTGGAAACCATGCGCGTTACGCTTCTTCAGCTTGCCCTTGCCACGACCACCACGACGGAAGCTGTCGCTTTCTTCGTCGGTAGTGCGAGGAGCAACGCGAGGGGCCGGAGCCTTCTCCTTGACCGAAGCGCGATGCGGAGCGTTTTTACGCTCGCCGTCGCCGCCACGGGCGTTGCGGTCGTCAGCACGAGGCTTGTCAGGGCGACGTTGTTCGTCACGCTTGCGAGCATCGGCAGAAGGCGCTGCGCTGGCCGGTGCCGGAGCAGCGGCTGGCGATGCTTCACGCACAGGCTCGGCGGCAGCAACAGGCTCGGCAGCAGCCGAAGCTGGCTGGCTTGCAGCAGGCTGATTGCGCGCATCTTCTTCAGCGCGACGCTTGGCTTCTTCTTCAGCCTTTTGACGAGCGGCATTTTCTACCGCACGGCGTTCGTCCATCTCGCGCTTGCGCTCGGCTTCGATCTCTTCCGGGCTACGCTGCACAAAGACTTTCTTCTTGCGCACTTCAACGCTGATGCTCTTGCTGCCAGCAACGCGCAGGGTGCTGGTGGTCTTGCGCTGCAAGGTAATCTTGCGAGGCTCTTCCACCTTGGCCTTGTGACCGCTTTTCAGGTGCGTCAACAAGGCTTGTTTTTCGTTATCGGTCACAACTTGCTCGGCGGCGGTGTGCGGCAGACCTGCCTCACGCATCTGCTGTAACAGGCGCTCTACCGGTGTGTCGACCACTTTGGCCAGTTCTTTCACCGTGACTTGCGTCATGCACTTCTCTCCTCAGGCCGCGCCCAATTACTCGAACCAGTGGGCTCGGGCGGCCATGATCAACTTGCCGGCACGATCATCGTCAATGCCGTCGATGTCGAGCAGGTCATCTATAGACTGCTCGGCCAGGTCTTCGCGGGTAATTACGCCGCGCACCGCCAGTTCCATCGCCAAATCCTTGTCCATACCCTCAAGCGAGAGCAGGTCTTCGGCCGGATGGGCGTCTGCCAGCTTTTCCTCTGTAGCGATGGCTTTAGTCAACAAACGATCCTTGGCACGAGCGCGAAGCTCGTTGACGATGTCTTCGTCAAAGCCGTCGATGTTGAGCATTTCTTCCAACGGTACGTAGGCAATCTCTTCCAGGCTGGTGAAGCCTTCATCAACCAGCACCTGTGCCAATTCTTCATCGACTTCGAGTTCTTCGATGAAATTGCGCAGGATGTCACCGGTTTCAGCTTGCTGCTTGGCCTGGATGTCCGATTCGGTCATTACGTTCAGGGTCCAGCCAGTCAGTTGACTTGCCAGACGCACGTTCTGACCGCCACGACCAATAGCCTGGGCCAGGTTGTCCGCTCCCACTGCGATATCCATTGCATGCGCGTCTTCATCTACGATGATTGCCGCTACTTCTGCAGGGGACATTGCATTGATCACAAACTGCGCCGGGTTATCGTCCCAAAGAACGATATCCACACGCTCGCCACCCAGCTCGCCGGAAACAGCCTGAACTCGCGAACCGCGCATGCCGATACAGGCACCTTGCGGGTCGATTCGTTTATCCTTGGAGCGAACAGCGATTTTCGCACGAGAACCCGGGTCACGGGAGGCAGCCATCACCTCGATGAGACCTTCGGCAATTTCCGGCACTTCAATGCGGAAAAGCTCGATCAGCATCTCTGGCGCAGTACGCGACAGGATCAGCTGAGGGCCACGGTTTTCGGTGCGAATTTCCTTCAGCAGAGCACGGACGCGAACACCGACCCGGAAAGTTTCCCGGGAAATGATGTCTTCACGAGCCAGCAAGGCTTCGGCATTGTTACCCAGGTCAACGATGACATTGTCACGTGTAACCTTTTTAACAGTACCAGAAATGATTTCACCCAGACGCTCGCGGTAGGCGTCGACTACCTGAGCACGCTCGGCTTCGCGAACTTTCTGCACAATGACTTGCTTGGCGGTTTGCGCAGCGATACGACCGAATTCGATGGAATCGATTTTTTCTTCGATCAGGTCGCCGGCAACAGCACCCGGCTTTTTCGCCTGGGCCTGATCCACAGCCAATTCGTAAGCAGGATCGTCCAGATCTTCGTCTTCGACAACTGTCCAGCGACGGAAAGTCTCGTAGTTGCCTGTCTGGCGATTGATCTCTACACGCAGTTCTACTTCATCTTCAAAACGTTTCTTGGTAGCAGTGGCCAGAGCCAGCTCCAGCGCTTCAAAAATGACACTTGCCGGAACGCCCTTTTCATTGGACACCGACTCAACAACCAGCAGTACTTCTTTGCTCATCGTACGCCTCGCCTTTCGCAAGCCATTGGATCCGCGGGATCCGCAGTAACCGGCACGTCTCAGTCAAACGTGGGAATAATGTTGGCCTTGTCGATCATGTCGATCGGCAACAGGAACTCATGGTCTTCAACCTGCACCACGACATCCTGCTCCTCCACCCCGCGGAGAAGGCCTTGAAAGTTGCGTCGACCTTCGAAAGGTGAACGCAGCTTTATTTTCACTTGTTCCCCGGCGTACGAAGCAAACTGCTCAATAGTGAACAGCGGGCGCTCCATGCCAGGAGAAGATACTTCGAGGGTGTACTCGGTGCTGATTGGATCTTCTACGTCCAGCACACCGCTGATCTGGCGACTGACGATTGCACAGTCGTCGACCAGAACGCCCCCTTCCTTGTCGATATAAATGCGCAGCACCGAATGCTTGCCCTGGGAACTGAAATCGATTCCCCAGCATTGGTAGCCAAGGGCCACGACCACTGGGGCCAACAAGTCCTGCAACTGTTCTAGCTTGCTCGACACCTGAACCCCCTCGTGCATGCTTTAGAAATAAAAAAATGGGCAAAAGCCCATCCCTGAAAACGCCGCTGAACATCGACGTCATGTACTGTCCAGCTAACAAAAAGCCCCTTAAAAGGGGCTCCGCTAAAACTGGTTGCGGGGGCTGGATTTGAACCAACGACCTTCGGGTTATGAGCCCGACGAGCTACCAAACTGCTCCACCCCGCGACAAAGCTGGGGCGGAAGTATACGACCGATCCATTGCTGGGTCAATCCAACATCCACCTACAAGAAAGCCCGCTAGTGCGGGCTCTCCTGTTAATTGGTACCGAGAAGGGGACTCGAACCCCTACACCCTATGGGCACAACCACCTCAAGGTTGCGTGTCTACCAATTCCACCACCTCGGCATTACAACTCTTTTTGGCGACCTCACGAACATCGCCGAATTCTGTATTACTTCTTCTCTGGGGCTTGAGGTACGTCAGCTGGAACAGCGGCTGGCTTTTGCCCTTCGAGAACCGGTACATCATCTGCTGCCGGCTTTTGCTTCACTTCCAGTACTGCAGGGTCTGGCAAACCTACTTGAGTCAGCTGTTGAGCTTTCTCTTTAGCAAAGTAACCTAACCCCAAGCTGGTTATGAAAAAACATGCCGCAAGTATAGCAGTAAACTTACTGAGAAAGGTAGAGGTTCCTTGACCTCCGAAGACAGTATTTGATGCACCTGCTCCGAACGACGCGCCTGCGTCGGCACCTTTACCCTGCTGCAGCAATACCAGAGCGACAACGCCCAGAGCGCCCAACAGGTGAAAAACGATTACGACTGTTTCCAGCATTTTTTCAGTTTCCCGCGGCGCGACAGATCGCACCGAACTCATCTGCATTCAGGGAAGCTCCACCAATGAGCCCCCCATCGATATCCGGCATGCTGAAGAGCTCGACCGCATTGGCCGCCTTCACGCTGCCGCCATAGAGAAGTCGCACGCCTTGTGCGACTTCGGCATTCTCTTTTGCCAGTTGCGCACGGATGGCTGCGTGCACTTCCTGCGCTTCCTGAGGCGAAGCAGTCAATCCGGTGCCAATGGCCCAGACCGGCTCGTAGGCAATGACGGCGTTGACCAGTGCATTGACGCCAAACTCGGCGATGACACTGTCCAGCTGACGCCCTACCACTTCAAGCGTTTGCCCCGCCTTGCGCTCTTCCAGGGTTTCACCTACGCAAAGCACAGGTGTCAGACCTTTCGCCTGGATCGCCGCAAACTTCTTGTTCAGAACATCATCCTGTTCGCCAATCAACTGACGACGCTCGGAGTGCCCGACAAGTACCAGCTTGCAACCTGCATCAGCCAGCTGGCTCGATGCAACTTCACCCGTCAGCGCGCCCTGCTCAGCCTGAATGGCTGCATCCTGCGCACCAACGATGATCGACGTTGCCTTGAGCCCTTCGACCACCTGACAGGTAAACAGACTGGGAGGCATCACGGCGATATCGACGCTGCCTGGCAACGACTGCTTGCACAAACCCTCGATCAGCTCAGCGACGCTGGCGCGGGTACCGTGCATTTTCCAGTTACCAGCTACCATTGGGCGACGCATGCTACACCTCGTGGGTCAAAGTGGGCGCAGATGTTACCCAACAGTTCAGACACTGGCAAGCCGAAATCAGGCGCAAACTTCAGTAACCAGTTTTGCGAGTTCTTCGGCGTACGCCCTGACCTGCGTTTCGTCCTCGCCTTCGACCATGACGCGCACCAACGGCTCGGTACCCGATTTGCGCAGCAGCACCCTGCCACGCCCGGCCATCTGCTCGGTGACGCGGGCGCAGGCCTCCTGGACCGACGGATGCGAAACCGGGTCTACACCCGACCCGGCGAAGCGCACGTTGATCAGGATCTGCGGGCACTTACGCAATTTCAGACGCGCCTCGGCCAGGCTTACACCGCTGCGGCGCAGAGCCAATATCACCTGCAGTGAGGCAATAATCGCATCACCGGTGGTGGCGTGCTGGAAACAGACGATATGACCGGAGTTTTCGCCGCCAATCTGCCAGTTGCGCTCGAGCAGCTCGGCGATCACGTAGCGGTCGCCGACATTGGCCCGAACAAAAGGAATGCCCTGCTCGGCCAGGGCCAGTTCAAGCCCCAGGTTGCTCATCAGTGTGCCGACGACGCCGCCCTGCAAGCGACCCCGCTCATGCAGGTCGCGGGCGATGATGTAAAGCAATTCGTCGCCATCGACGATGGTCCCGGTGTGATCGACCATCAACACACGGTCGCCGTCACCGTCGAAACCGATGCCCATGTCCGCATGCTCGGCAAGCACGGCCGCCTGCAGGGCTTCCATGTGCGTGGAGCCACAGTCCTTGTTGATATTGAGCCCGTCAGGTTGCGCGGAAAGCACCACGACCTGCGCGCCCAGCTCACGAAATACGTTGGGCGCCACCTTGTAGGTCGCACCGTGGGCACAGTCGATGACGACCTTGAGGCCGGCGAAGTCGGTGCTGGTAGGCACGCTGCTTTTGCAGAATTCGATGTAACGCCCGGCCGCATCGTTGATACGCGAGACCTTGCCGAGGTTCTCGGACTCGGCCACGGTCATCGGTGCGTCGAGCAGCTCTTCGATCATCATTTCGATCTCGTCAGGCAGCTTGGTGCCCTGACCGGAGAAGAACTTGATGCCGTTGTCGTAGTGCGGGTTATGCGAGGCGCTGATGACGATGCCAGCCTCGGCATGGAAGGTACGTGTCAGGTAGGCGATGGCCGGTGTCGGCATCGGGCCCAGCAAGAGAACGTCAGCGCCCGCAGCGGAGAGGCCGGCCTCGAGGGCAGACTCGAACATGTAGCCGGAGATGCGCGTGTCCTTGCCAACGAGAATCCGGCAGGCGCCCATCTTGCGGAAAGCCATGCCGGCGGCCCAACCCAGTTTCAGCATGAACTCGGGAGTGATCGGGAATTGCCCTACACGACCGCGAATGCCGTCGGTTCCGAAATATTTTCTGGTAGTCATGGATGCCCCACTGTTGTTATTCAGCTGCTTCGACAGCTGCGATCATGCGCACCACGTCAGCCGTTTCGGCGACATCATGCACACGTAGAATTCTTGCCCCTTTGGCCATCGCCAGAACCGCCAGGGCGAGCCCGCCGGACAGACGCTGGTCGACGGGACGCCCCAGCACAGCACCGATCATGCTCTTGCGCGAAACACCCACCAGCAAAGGGCGGCCGAGCACATGCAGCGCTTCCATATGCTTGAACAGGCTCAGATTGTGCTCCAGTGTCTTGGCAAAGCCAAAGCCCGGATCAAGAATGATCTGCTGCTGACCGATGCCTGCAGCGACGCACTGCTTCATGCGCTCAGCCAGGAAGGCACAGACCTCGCCCACCAGGTCATCGTAGTGCGGGTCATTCTGCATGGTTCCCGGCTCGCCCAGCATATGCATGAGACAGACCGGCAAACCGGTGCTTGCGGCCGCCTCAAGCGCGCCTGGGCGCTGCAGCGAGCGAACGTCGTTAATGAGCCCGGCACCCAGGCCAGCCGTCGCCAGCATGACCTCAGGCGTGGAGGTATCGACCGAGATGATCACATCCAGCTCGCGCGCGATGACCTCGACCAGCGGGGCCACACGTTCGACCTCTTCCGACGCAGAGACAGGACGCGCGCCTGGACGCGTTGACTCGCCACCGATATCGATAAGCGTCGCGCCAGCCTGCACCATTGCCTCGGCGTGACGCAGCGCCGCATCGAGCTGGCTGTAGCGGCCGCCATCGGAAAATGAGTCCGGGGTTGCGTTGAGGATGCCCATCACGTGCGTATGGGCCAAATCAAGAACCCGGTTGCCGCAAGGCAACCGGGTTGGGTACAGCGCAGATGTCATGTCAGACCTTAGTGCTCGGCAGCAGGGCCGCCAATCGGAGTTTCCGGACGAGGGTCAGGCGTGATCGGAGTACCGTTGGTACCCGAACCTCCACCCCAGTCACGCGGCTCACGCGGAGTACGACCGGTCATGATGTCGTCGATCTGGTCGGCATCAATGGTTTCATACTTCATCAGCGCGTCGGCCATCGCTTCCAGCTTGTCGCGATTATCCGTCAACAGCTGCTTGGCGGTGCCGTAGCAGTGGTCGATGATGCTGCGCACTTCGGAGTCGATAAGCTTGGCAGTATCGCCGGAAACACTGGAGTTCTGGCTTCCGCCGCGACCCAGGTAACCTGCATCTTCGTCTTCCGAGTACATCAGCGGGCCGAGCTTTTCAGACAGCCCCCACTTGGTGACCATGTTCCGGGCGATCTGGCTGGCACGCATGATGTCATTGGAGGCACCGGTTGTGACGCCATCGAAGCCCAGGGTCATTTCTTCCGCAATACGACCACCGTACAGCGAGCAGATCTGGCTGATCAACGCACGCTTGGACAGGCTGTAACGGTCTTCTTCCGGCAGGAACATCGTCACACCCAACGCACGACCGCGCGGGATGATGGAGACCTTGTAGACCGGATCATGCTCTGGCACCAGACGACCAACGATAGCGTGACCCGCCTCGTGGTAAGCCGTGTTGCGCTTTTCCTTATCGGACATGACCATCGATTTGCGCTCGGCGCCCATCATGATCTTGTCCTTGGCCAGTTCGAACTCTTTCATCTCTACAACGCGCTTGCCGGAGCGAGCAGCGAACAGCGACGCTTCGTTGACCAGGTTGGCCAGGTCCGCACCGGAGAAGCCCGGCGTACCGCGAGCGATAACGCCCGGGTTGACGTCTTCGCCCATCGGCACTTTGCGCATGTGAACCTTGAGGATCTGCTCACGGCCACGAATGTCCGGCAGACCTACAACTACCTGGCGGTCGAAACGACCTGGACGCAGCAGAGCCGGATCCAGTACGTCAGGGCGGTTGGTTGCGGCAATGACGATGATGCCGTCATTCATTTCAAAACCGTCCATCTCGACCAGCAACTGGTTGAGTGTCTGCTCGCGCTCGTCATGACCACCGCCCATGCCGGCGCCACGATGGCGACCGACCGCGTCGATTTCGTCGATGAAGATGATGCATGGCGCGTGTTTCTTGGCTTGCTCGAACATGTCGCGAACGCGGCTCGCACCAACACCCACGAACATTTCGACAAAGTCGGAACCGGAAATCGTGAAGAACGGGACCTTCGCTTCGCCGGCAATGGCCTTGGCAATCAGCGTCTTACCAGTACCTGGAGGGCCAACCATCAGCACGCCGCGCGGGATACGACCGCCCAGGCGCTGGAACTTGCCCGGATCGCGGAGGAATTCGACCAGCTCGCCGACTTCTTCCTTGGCTTCGTCGCAACCGGCAACGTCAGCCAAGGTCGTCTTGACCTGATCTTCTGACAACAGACGCGCCTTGCTCTTGCCGAAGCTCATCGGGCCGCCCTTGCCGCCCGCCCCGCCCTGCATCTGGCGCATGAAGAACATGAACACCGCGATGATCACCAGTATCGGGAAGCTGGCCACCAGCAACTGGGTCCAGATGCTCTGCTGCTCAGGCTGCTTGCCTTCGATCACGACGTTGTTGCTGACCAGATCACCGATCAGGCCATTGTCCGGGATGTTCGGGCGGATGGTCTTGAAGGTGTCGCCATCGCTGCGCTTGCCCGTAATGACGTAGCCGTCGACAGAAACCTTCTCGACCTTGCCATCCTTGACCTGCTGGATGAACTCGGAATAGTTGAGGTTCTGCGGCTCGTTCGGGCTGGAGAAGTTGTTCATCACCGTCACAAGGACAGCCGCGATGATCAACCACAGGATCAAATTCTTTGCCATATCGTTCAATTAGCTACCCTCTGAAGCAAGCTCCACGCAGCAAGCGTGCCTCGCATGATATTCACCGGCCTAACTTACTACAGAACCTACAGATACGGCAGACACCGTCTGTAACCCTTTGTGAAACTTTGACAACATAATGTTCAGTCATGCTGCATCGGTAACGCCATTTGAAAAAAGCTATCGCGCCTTGTCAAAAACGTTCGATGCTGGCCGCGCCATCAATGCCGCGAAAGCCGCGAGCCAGCAGGTATTGCTCGCGTGACCTGTCGCGGGACGACGACGGCTTGCGCATCTGCACCTTGTCGAACAGCTTGCGGATATCCTTGTGGTAGACATCGAAGCCTTCACCCTGGAAGACCTTGATCAGAAAATCGCCACCGGGACGCAGTACCCGACCAGCAAGATCGAGCGCCAATTCGCAGAGAAACATTGCACGCGGCATATCTACAGCGCTCAATCCACTCATATTGGGGGCCATATCGGAAATCACAAGGTCTACCTGCGTATTACCGACTGCCTCGAGGATCTGCTCAAGAATCGCATCCTCGGTAAAATCCCCCTGAATGAAGGTCACATCGGGGATGCTGTCCATTTCAAGGATGTCGGAAGCGATCAGACGACCTTGACCGCCGATCAGACGACTGGTCACCTGCGACCAGCCTCCCGGTGCTGCGCCGAGATCGATCACAGTCATGCCCGGGCGGATGAGTTTGTCCTTTTCCTGGATCTCGAGCAGCTTGTAACTGGCACGCGAACGGTAACCGTCCTTCTGCGCCATTTTGACGTACTTGTCGTCGAAGTGTTCTTTGAGCCAGTTATGGCTTGTCTTGGAACGGGCCACGGGGCACCTCAAAAATAAACGAGTCGTGATTAACTGGGCGGTCCCGGACTCGCTCGGGTAAACTGGCCGCCGCTTTTAAAAGATCAGACGCAGAGGTCAGATTATGCCGCTCACTCCAGAGCAGAAGAAACAATACAAATCCATTGGCCACCATCTGAAACCGGTATTGATCGTGGCTGACAATGGTTTGACTGAAGGTGTACTTGCAGAGCTTGAACGCGCACTGAGCGATCATGAGCTGATCAAGATCAAGCTCAACATCCTCGACCGCGAAAGCCGTATCGGTGCCATCGCAGAACTGTGCAAGGCCGGTTCTGCCGACCTGGTTCAGGTCATCGGCAAAATGGCGTTGATCTATCGCAAGAACCCAAAGGTAAACAAGCAACTGTCCAACGTCCACCGCGCACACGGATAAAAACAGAAGTCAGGGCCGCCAAAAGCGCGCCCTGACTCTTTTTTGCCGCCGAAAGCGCCCGTAAAAACGGGCGCCAGCATCAGATATGACGCACTTCGATGATTTCGTACTCGATCACGCCACTCGGCGTCTTCACGACGACGACATCACCCTCTTCCTTGGCAATCAAGGCACGGGCAATGGGCGAACCCACTGAAATCTTGCCTTTCTTGATATCCGCTTCGTCCTCACCCACGATCTGATAGACCACGCTTTCGTCAGTCTCGACGTTGGCGATTTCGACCGTCGTACCGAAAATCACCTTGCCGGTGTGCGGAATAGTCGTGACGTCGATGATCACAGCGTTCTGCATGCGGCCTTCGATATCACGAATACGCGCTTCGACCATCCCCTGCTGCTCGCGGGCAGCATGGTATTCGGCGTTTTCCTTGAGGTCGCCCAGCTCGCGCGCAGTACCGATGTCCTGGCTCAACTTGGGACGAATCACCTTGGTCAGGTGGGTCAGCTCTTCTTCCAGGGCGCGAGCGCCCTGGACGGTCATTGGGTATTTGATCATGCCTTCAATCCTGCATGGAGATCCTGCAAACGACGTACGGTCTTCTCCGGACCGAACTTGAGCGCTTCACAGATCGCTTCGCCTGCTGCAATGGTAGTGGTGCAGTAAATCTTGTGCTGCAGGGCGTTGCGACGGATGGAGTAGGAATCCGCGATCGACTGGCGACCTTCGGTGGTGTTGATGATCAGAGTGACTTCGTCGTTCTTGATCATGTCGACCACATGCGGACGGCCTTCGGTCACCTTGTTGACGCGACGCACTTTCAGGCCTGCCGCTTCGATCAGCTTGGCGGTGCCTGCGGTGGCAACGATCTCGAAACCAAGATTGATGAGGTCACGAGCGACCGCTTCAACCAGAGGCTTGTCATCGTCACGTACGCTGATGAACGCGGTACCGCCAGTCGGCAGCACTTCGCTCGCGCCCATCTGGGCCTTGGCAAACGCTTCACCGAAGGTATCACCCACACCCATCACTTCACCGGTCGATTTCATTTCCGGGCCGAGGATCGGGTCAACGCCAGGGAATTTGGCAAACGGGAACACGGCCTCTTTCACGCTGTAGAAGTTCGGAATGATTTCCTTGGTGAAGTTCAGCTCTTTCAGGGTTTTGCCTGCCATCACGCGGGCAGCGATCATCGCCAGGGAAACACCGATGCACTTGGAAACGAACGGCACGGTACGCGATGCGCGCGGGTTGACTTCAATGACATAGATGTCTTCGCCCTGAAGCGCCAGCTGCACGTTCATCAGGCCGACAACGCCCAGTTCCAGCGCCATCTTCTTGACCTGCTCGCGCATCTCGTCCTGGATATGAGCCGGCAGCGAGTAAGGCGGCAGCGAACATGCGGAATCACCGGAGTGAACACCCGCCTGCTCGATGTGCTGCATGATCGCGCCAATAACCACGTCAGTACCGTCGCAGACCGCATCGACGTCCATCTCGATTGCGCAGTTCAGGAAGTGGTCCAGCAGCACCGGGCTGTCGTTGGACACCTGAACGGCTTCGCGCAGGTAACGCTTGAGTTCGTCTTCCTGGTAAACGATTTCCATCGCACGGCCACCCAGTACATAGGACGGACGCACAACCAGTGGATAACCGATCTTCGCTGCGGCACGAATCGCTTCGTCTTCGCTGCGCACAGTGGCGTTTGGCGGCTGACGCAGGTTCAGACGCTCGACCATGTGCTGGAAGCGCTCGCGGTCTTCGGCACGGTCGATGGCATCAGGGCTGGTACCGATGATCGGCACGCCGGCGGCTTCAAGAGCACGGGCCAGTTTCAGAGGCGTCTGGCCACCGTACTGGACGATCACACCTTTCGGCTTCTCGACACGGACGATTTCCAGCACGTCTTCCAGGGTGACAGGCTCGAAGTACAGACGGTCCGAGGTGTCGTAGTCGGTGGAGACGGTTTCCGGGTTGCAGTTGACCATGATGGTCTCGTAACCGTCTTCACGCAGTGCCAGCGCGGCGTGCACGCAGCAGTAATCGAACTCGATACCCTGGCCGATGCGGTTCGGGCCGCCACCCAGGATCATGATCTTGTCACGCGTCGACGGGTTGGCTTCGCACTCTTCCTCGTAGGTCGAGTACAGGTACGCGGTGTCGGTTGCGAACTCGGCTGCGCAGGTGTCGACGCGCTTGTAGACCGGGAACACTTCGAGCTTGTGACGATGCGTCCGCAGGTTCTTCTCGGTAACGCCCAGCAGTTTGGCCAGACGCGCGTCGGAGAAGCCCTTGCGCTTGAGACGGAACATGACGTCACGGTCGATTGCCGACAGACCCAGGGTCTTGATCTTCTCTTCGTCCTTGATCAGGTCTTCGATCTGCACCAGGAACCAAGGGTCGATCATGTTCATGGCGAAGATTTCTTCGACCGTCATGCCGGCGCGGAAGGCGTCGGCGACGTACCAGATACGCTCGGCGCCCGGCACGGTCAGCTCGCGCTTGAGCGTGCTCATGCTTTCCGGATGGCTCAGGTCCAGCTTCGGATCAAGACCGCACACGCCGACTTCCAGGCCGCGCAGGGCTTTCTGCAGGGATTCCTGGAAGGTACGGCCGATGGCCATGACTTCACCGACCGACTTCATCTGAGTGGTCAGACGCGCATCGGCCTTGGCGAATTTCTCGAAGGCAAAGCGCGGCAGCTTGGTGACGACGTAGTCGATCGACGGTTCGAACGATGCCGGGGTCTTGCCGCCAGTGATTTCGTTCGACAGCTCGTCAAGGGTGTAGCCCACGGCCAGCTTGGCGGCAACGCGGGCGATCGGGAAGCCGGTCGCCTTGGAGGCCAGCGCCGAGGAGCGCGATACACGCGGGTTCATCTCGATCACGACCATGCGGCCGGTGTTCGGGCAGATGCCGAACTGAACGTTGGAACCACCGGTTTCAACGCCGATCTCGCGCAGTACTGCCAGCGAGGCATTACGCAGGATCTGGTATTCCTTGTCGGTCAGGGTCTGTGCCGGCGCTACGGTGATCGAGTCACCAGTGTGCACACCCATCGGGTCGAAGTTCTCGATCGAGCAGACGATGATGCAGTTGTCCTTTTTGTCGCGGACAACTTCCATTTCGTACTCTTTCCAGCCGATCAGCGATTCGTCGATCAGCAATTCCTTGGTTGGCGACAGGTCCAGACCACGGGCGCAGATTTCCTCGAACTCTTCACGGTTGTAAGCGATACCGCCGCCGGTGCCACCCATGGTGAACGACGGACGGATGATGCAAGGGAAGCCGAGCTTTTCAAGCACCGCGTTGGCTTCTTCCATGCTGTGCGCGATGCCGGAGCGCGGGCACGCCAGGCCGATGGACTTCATCGCCTTGTCGAAGCGCGAACGGTCTTCAGCCTTGTCGATGGTGTCAGCGTTGGCGCCGATCATTTCAACACCGAACTTCTCCAGAACACCTTCGCGCTCCAGATCCAGTGCGCAGTTCAGAGCCGTCTGGCCACCCATGGTCGGCAGGAGTGCGTCAGGACGCTCTTTTTCGATGATCTTGGCAACGGTCTGCCACTTGATCGGCTCGATGTAGGTGGCGTCAGCCATGGCCGGGTCGGTCATGATGGTGGCCGGGTTGGAGTTCACCAGGATGACGCGGTAACCCTCCTCACGCAGAGCCTTGCAGGCCTGGGCGCCGGAGTAATCGAATTCACAGGCCTGGCCGATCACGATGGGGCCGGCGCCGAGAATCAGGATGCTTTTAATATCTGTACGTTTTGGCATGGGTTGTCACTCAAATCCGCAGGTCAGTCGGCAAGCCGTCTTGAACATTTGTCTGAGGTGGCCTGGGCGGCAGCGACCGGACACTGAGTCCGGGGCCGCCCTGGGCACCTGCGTATTACAGTCTCAAGGCAACCGGTCAGCGGCGCTTGGCCATGGCTTCGATAAAGCGATCGAACAAAGGCGCGACGTCGTTCGGGCCCGGACTCGCTTCAGGGTGACCCTGGAAGCTGAATGCGCTCTTGTCGGTCAGTTCGATACCCTGCAGGGTGCCGTCGAACAGCGACTTGTGAATGGCGCGAACGTTGCTCGGCAGGGTTGCCTCATCCACCGCAAAACCGTGGTTCTGGCTGGTGATCATGACCACACCGGTGTCCAGATCCTGGACCGGGTGGTTGGCACCGTGGTGGCCGTGGCCCATCTTCACGGTCTTGGCACCCGCAGCCAACGCCAGAAGCTGATGGCCGAGGCAGATGCCGAACACCGGAATGTCGGTTTCCAGCACTTCCCTGATCGCCTTGATGGCGTAGTCGCACGGCTCCGGGTCACCAGGGCCGTTGGACAGGAAAACGCCGTCCGGCTTGTAGGCGAGCACTTCACTGGCAGGCATTTGCGCTGGCACCACGGTTACGCGGCAACCGCGCTCGACCAGCATGCGCAGGATGTTGACCTTGACGCCATAATCGTAGGCGACCACGTGATAAGGCAGCTCGGAGGCGGCGATTTCAGGATGGCTGTCGGTTTTCAGATCCCAGACGCTGGAACGCCACTCGTAGGTGTCCTTGGTGCAGACTTCCTTGGCCAGGTCCATGCCCTTGAGGCCCGGGAAGCTGCGGGCAGCGGCGATGGCCGCCTCTTCGGTGATGTTATCGCCGGCCAGGATGCAGCCGTTCTGGGCGCCTTTCTCACGCAGGATGCGGGTCAGGCGGCGCGTGTCGATGCCAGCGATGGCAACGACGTTATTGGCTTTCAGGTAATCACCGAGGGACAGCTTGTTACGCCAGTTGCTGGCTACCAGAGGCAGGTCGCGAATGACCAGGCCGGCGGACCAGACGCGATCAGACTCTGCGTCTTCAGGAGTGGTGCCGGTGTTGCCGATATGCGGGTAAGTCAGGGTAACGATCTGCTGGGCGTAGGAAGGATCGGTAAGAATTTCCTGATAGCCTGTCATTGCGGTGTTGAACACCACCTCACCAACGGTCTGACCGTCGGCTCCAATGGCTTCGCCGCGAAAAATGCTGCCATCAGCAAGGGCGAGTATGGCTGGCTTAGTCAAGAAGACCTCCCGTAAATAAAACCTGAAAGGGCGATCGCAGGCTGCAAAAAAGCGGAATGACGTAGTTACGTCACCCCGCTTTCTTATGGAATCATCTGCGCGCTTTTAGTGGACACACTAAAGCTGTAGCTTACAGAAAAGGCCCATTTTGGTCTACCACCAATGGGCCTGAAATGCGGGAAAATGCGACAGGGCCACGAATGGCCCTGTATGAAATCAATGCAGACCCAACACATCCTGCATGTCGTAAAGCCCTGGCGCCTTGCCGTCGAGCCACATTGCAGCCCGAACGGCACCCTTGGCGAAGGTCATGCGACTGGACGCCTTGTGCGTTATCTCGACCCGCTCACCGTCCGCTGCGAACAGCACGGTGTGGTCGCCCACCACATCACCGGCACGAATGGTCGCAAACCCGATGGTCTGACGATCACGCGCGCCGGTCTGGCCTTCACGACCGTAGACCGCGACTTTTTCCAGATCGCGACCCAGCGCATTGGCAACCACTTCACCCATACGCAAGGCGGTGCCGGACGGCGCATCGACCTTGTGCCGATGGTGCGCCTCGGTAATTTCGATATCGACCTCATCACCCAGAACGCGCGCAGCGGTGTCGAGCAGCTTCAGACACAGATTCACACCAACGCTGAAATTGGCAGCAAAGACGATCGGAATGTCTTTACCCGCCTCTTCCAGACGCTGCTTTTCTTCCGCGCTGAAACCGGTGGTACCGATAATCATCGCCTTGCCTGCCTTGCGACAGAACGCCAGATTTTTTAGCGTCACCGAAGGATGAGTAAAGTCGATCAGAACGTCGAACTCGTCCGCCACCTTTGCCAGATCACCTGACAGCGGCACACCGATACGACCCAGCGCAGCCAGTTCGCCCGCATCAGCGCCTACCAGCGTGCTGTCAGGACGATCGATAGCGGCGGTCAGCCCGGCGCCAAGCGCCTGCTGAACCGCCTCTATCAAGGTCTTGCCCATACGCCCGGCGGCGCCTACTACAGCAATACGTCGCATGCCCTGCTCCCGTTGATAGCCTTACAGATCGCCGAAGAAACGCTTCACACCCTCAAACCAGCCACTGGCTTTCGGAGAGTGGGACTCGTCGTTTTCAAGCGAGGTGCGGAACTCTTCAAGCAGCTCGCGCTGGCGCTTGCTCAGGTTGACCGGGGTTTCGACTGCAACGCGGCACATCAAGTCACCGGCACCGCCGCCACGCACTGGAGCGACGCCCTTGCCACGCAAGCGGAACTGCTTGCCGGTCTGGGTACCTTCGGGGATTTTCAGTTTGACGCGACCGTCCAGCGTCGGCACTTCAAGCTCGCCGCCCAGCGCTGCATCGGTAAAGCTGATAGGCACTTCGCAGAACAGGTGCTTGCCGTCACGCTGGAAGATCGCGTGTTCGCGCACATTGATCACGACATACAGGTCGCCGGTCGGACCACCCTGGGTACCCGCCTCGCCTTCGCCGGACAGGCGAATGCGGTCACCGGTATCGACACCTGGCGGCACTTTGACGGAAAGCGTCTTGGACTCTTCGACGCGGCCTTCGCCATGGCAGGAGTCGCACGGATCGGAAATGATCTTGCCGTGGCCGTGGCAGCGCGGACAGGTTTGCTGCACAGAGAAGAAACCCTGCTGCATGCGCACCTGACCAATGCCGCCGCACGTAGGGCATGTGACCGGCGAAGAACCTTTCTTGGCACCGCTGCCGTCGCACGGCTTGCAGTTGACCAGCGTCGGAACGCGGATATTCACGTTAGTACCGCGAACCGCCTCCTCCAGATTCAGCTCCAGCGTATAGCGCAGGTCGCTGCCACGCTGAGCGCCGCCACGACCACCGCCGCCACCGGCACGGCCGCCACCAAAGAAGTCGCTGAACACATCGCCGAAGATATCGGAGAAGTTGGCGCCACCGGCACCGCCACCAAAACCACCGCCGCCACCCATGCTCGGGTCGACACCGGCATGGCCATACTGATCGTAGGCCGCGCGCTTGCTGGCGTCGGAAAGCACTTCGTAGGCTTCGTTGGCCTCTTTGAACAGCTCTTCCGATGCTTTGTCATCAGGGTTGCGGTCAGGGTGATGCTTCATCGCCAGACGGCGATAAGCCTTCTTCAGATCCGCCTCGCTGGAGCCTCGCTCCACTCCCAACACTTCGTAATAATCACGCTTTGCCATAATTCTTCCGCACTCTTGAGGACGTTCGGCGAAGGCTCTCCTGAGCCGCACCAAACTCGTTGAGCCCCATACAGGCCCGGACCCAACTCACGTCGATTCAACGATCCTGGTCTTCGTTCAGCAGCCAGATGCATCCGGCCGAGAAAGCGGCAGAATGATTCGCCACGCAGGAGCGTCGCGATCTTGCCACGTGGCGTGCGGAGCAACTCCACACGCCGAAATTTTTGCTTGTTCCAGACACGCCAACGCGGGAGCAAGCTCCCGCGCGGCGACATCCTACCAGTCAGCGCTCGAAAGAGGTCAACCGGCTTTCAAGTGAGCCTGCGCTTACTTGTGGTCTTTTACTTCTTCAAACTCGGCGTCGACCACATCGTCAGCCTTGGCAGTTTCTTCAGCTGGCTTGGCCGCAGCGTCCGGGTTTTCAGCCTGCTCGGCGTACATCTTCTGAGCGATTGGCGCGGAAACCTTCGACAGCTCTTCGACCTTGGCTTCAATGGCAGCCTTGTCGTCGCCTTTGATAGCGGCTTCCAGAGCAACCAGTGCAGCTTCTACCGCAGTCTTCTCTTCAGCGGTGACCTTGTCACCCGCGTCAGCGATCATCTTGCGAGTCGAGTGGACCAGCGCATCACCCTGGTTACGGGCAGAGGCCAGCTCTTCGAACTTGCGATCTTCTTCGGAGTTGACTTCAGCATCGCGAACCATCTGCTGAATTTCTTCCTCGGACAGACCGGAGTTGGCCTTGATCACGATGGACTGCTGCTTGCCGGTGGCCTTGTCTTTCGCGCCAACGTGCAGGATGCCGTTTGCGTCGATGTCGAAGGTCACTTCGATCTGTGGCACGCCACGTGGAGCAGGTGGAATCTCGGCCAGGTCGAACTTGCCCAGCGACTTGTTCTGACCGGCTTGCTTACGCTCACCCTGCAGGACGTGGATGGTTACCGCGTTCTGGTTGTCATCGGCAGTCGAGAACACCTGGGATTTCTTGGTAGGAATCGTGGTGTTTTTCTCGATCAGCGCAGTCATCACGCCGCCCATGGTTTCGATACCCAGGGTCAGCGGGCTGACGTCCAGCAGCAGAACGTCTTTGACATCACCGGCCAGGACTGCGCCCTGAATGGCAGCACCCATGGCAACGGCTTCGTCCGGGTTGACGTCTTTACGTGCTTCTTTGCCGAAAAACTCGGTCACCAGCTTCTGAACCAGCGGCATACGCGTCTGACCACCGACCAGAATCACGTCGTTGATCTTGCTGATATCGATACCCGCGTCTTTCAACGCCATGCGGCAAGGCTCGATAGTGCGCTGAACCAGGTCTTCAACCAGCGATTCCAGCTTGGAGCGGGAGATCTTGACTACCAGGTGCTTAGGACCGGTTGCGTCTGCAGTGATGTACGGCAGGTTGACTTCGGTCTGGGTGCTGGAAGACAGCTCGATCTTGGCTTTTTCAGCAGCCTCTTTCAGGCGCTGCATGGCCAGCGGGTCACCCTTGAGGCTCATGCCGCTTTCTTTCTTGAATTCGTCGACGAAGTAGTCGATCAGACGAATGTCGAAGTCTTCACCACCCAGGAACGTGTCGCCGTTGGTGGCCAACACTTCGAACTGGTGCTCGCCATCGACTTCAGCGATCTCGATGACCGAGACGTCAAAGGTACCGCCACCCAGGTCATAAACGATGACAGTGTGGTCGCCCTTGGCCTTGTCCATACCGTAAGCCAGCGCGGCTGCGGTAGGTTCGTTGATGATTCGCTTGACGTCCAGACCGGCGATACGGCCAGCGTCCTTGGTAGCCTGACGCTGACTGTCGTTGAAGTAGGCCGGAACGGTGATGACCGCTTCGGTAACCGCTTCGCCGAGGTAGTCTTCGGCAGTCTTCTTCATTTTCTTCAGGATTTCAGCGGAAATCTGAGGAGGCGCCATTTTCTGGCCATTCACTTCAACCCAGGCGTCACCGTTGTCAGCCTTGACGATCTTGTAAGGGACCATCTGGATGTCTTTCTGAACGACATCCTCTTCGAACTTGCGACCGATCAGACGCTTCACCGCGTACAGCGTGTTGTGCGGGTTGGTGACCGCCTGACGCTTGGCGGATTGACCGACCAGGATCTCGTTATCGTTTGCATAAGCGATGATCGAAGGCGTAGTACGAGTACCTTCGGCGTTCTCGATAACCTTGACGTTACCGTTTTCCAGAATGGAGACGCAGGAGTTGGTAGTCCCCAGGTCGATACCGATAATTCTGCCCATCTTTGACTCTCCCGAAACTTGCAAAACTTGGATTTGGTTGCCGCCAGTGCGTTTACACCGTGCGGTAGCTCTTAAACGCTTGACCTTTAAATGGGGGCCTTACAGCTGATTTCAAGCCTGCTCGTTGATTGACGGCGTTGCAGGCGATGGTGCCTTGCTGACCACGACCATGGCCGGGCGCAACAGGCGACCATTAAGCTGATAACCCTTTTGAAATACCTTGAGCACCGTGTTGGGCTCAACGTCGGCACTTTCCTGCATGGCCATCGCCTGGTGCTGGTCGGCACTGAAGGGTTGGCCGTGCGGATCGATGGCTTCCAGCTGATAACGCTTGAGGGTGTCCTGGAACATCTTCAAGGTCAGCTCGATGCCTTCACGCATAGGGCGAATGCTTTCATCTTCCGGACTGGACAGATCAAGGCCTCGCTCCAGACTGTCGATGATCGGCAACAGATCACCGGCAAATTTTTCCAGCGCAAACTTGTGCGCCTTTTCAACATCCTGTTCGGCACGGCGGCGGACATTCTGCAGATCCGCAGCCACCCGAAGGGATTGGTCCTGCGCAGCAGCCAGTTGCTCTTCGAGCACCTGCACGCGGGTTGTCAGTTCATCACCCGTGCCCGCCTCGGCAGCCTGATCCTGAGCCTGCGCATCCAGATTCTGTTCGTCAGCCATACATCTTCTCCTCTAAAAACGTCCGCGATCCCGATTCGCGCTTCTGCCCACCTATATGGGATCGGATTTTCCGGCTTCAAGGGTTTCGTGTGATCGAGATACGCATTCCCTGACAAATAATCCGTATTCCGGCCCTACAAAAAATGGCGCATTGACACAAGAGGGACTAAAAACCACTTCAGACCGATCAAATCGAGCTAAGCAAGGGCATTGTCAGCCACAAATAAAACACTGTATAAATAACCAGACAAACAGCCCGGGAGCCGCTCAATGCTGGTGCACCTTTCCGTACACAACTACGCCATTGTCGAACACCTTGACCTTGAACTGGATCGAGGCATGAGCGTCATCACCGGCGAAACCGGCGCTGGCAAGTCGATCATGCTCGACGCCCTGGGCCTGACCCTGGGCGACCGTGCCGACAGCGGCGTGGTCCGGCCAGGCGCCGACAAGGCCGACATCCTGGCCACGTTCGACCTGGGCGATATTCCCGAGGCACAGACCTGGCTCAAAGAGCGCGACCTGGACAACGACGGCCCCTGCATCCTGCGCCGGGTCATCACCGCCGAAGGTCGGTCACGCTCCTATATCAATGGCTCGCCTTGCCCTCAGGGCGACCTGAAGGCGCTGGGCGAACTGCTCATCGATATTCACAGCCAGCATGAACACCAGTCGCTGCTCAAGACCGACACCCACCGACGCCTGCTCGACGAATACGCAGGTGCGACCGATCTGGCCCGTCAGGTCCATCTCGCCGCACAGCGCTGGCGGCAGACGCGGCAGGAGCTCGAGCGCCTCTCCAACTCGGGTGACGAACAACGCGCACGTCATCAGTTGCTGAGCTATCAGCTCGAAGAGCTGGAAAGCCTGAGCCTGGGCGAAAACGAGCTCGAACAGCTCGAACAGGAACACAAGGACCTGACCAACGCCGAAAGCCTGCTGAGCATTTGCCGACAAGTGGTCGAGCAGTGCAGCGAAAGCGATTCCGGCAACGTGCTCAATGCCCTGACCGCCAGCCTGCATCGTCTTGGCAGCGTCGACCATTCCCCGTCCGCCCTGAGCGAGGCCACAGGACTGCTGTCCAGCGCGCAGATACAGGTAGAAGAAGCGGTAGGCGAGCTGAATCGCTTTCTGGATCACTTCGATGCCGACCCTGCCCGCCTGCAACAGCTTGAAGAACGACTCGATGCTATCTATACGCTGGCGCGCAAGCACCGCATCCAGCCAGGCGAAGTGGCGACACTGCAACAAAAGCTGCTGGATGAAATAGAAACGCTGAATGCCAACGACGAATCCATCGAACGGCTGGAGCATGAAGTGCAGGCATTCGCGCGGCACTATCAGGATAAAGCCCGCGAGCTGAGCGACCTGCGTCACAATTCGGCGACGAAACTGGCCAGCGCCGTAGAACAGGAAATTCATCGCCTGGGCATGCCCGGCGGCCGTTTCCAGATCGACCTCAAAGCCAACGCCAGCGTAGAACCCTCGCCTCACGGCCTGGAGCAGGTAGAGCTACTGGTCAGCGCCAACCCCGGCCAACCACTCAAAGCACTGGCGAAAGTCGCGTCGGGTGGCGAGCTTTCGCGCATCAGCCTGGCGATTCAGGTCATCACCGCGCAAACCTCGCGGGTGCCGACGCTGGTATTCGACGAAGTGGATGTGGGGATTGGCGGACCGACCGCCGAGATCGTAGGGCAACTGCTGCGCCGCCTGGGCGAGCGTGGCCAGGTCATGACCGTCACTCACCTGCCGCAGGTCGCGGCGCAAGGCCATCAGCACCTGTTCGTGCACAAGGTGCGGGACAACGACGCAACGCGCACAGCCGTGTCCAAGCTCAGCAAGACTGAACGTATAGAGGAAGTCGCCCGAATGCTGGGCGGCATCGACTTGACCAAGGAATCCCTGGCGCACGCCAAAAAGATGGTCGTTACGGCTAAAAGCTGAGCGATAGAAAGCACAAAGGCGACCGCGGTCGCCCCTGTTGCTGATTACGCCTTCTTGTTACGGACGTAGAGCACCAGATTGTGGTCCACCAGGTCAAAGCCGTGTCTTTCGACGATGGCTTTCTGAAGCTTCTCGATTTCTTCGTCGAAGAATTCGATCACCTCACCCGATTCCACGTTGACCATGTGGTCGTGGTGGCCGCCATCAGCCAGCTCGAACACAGCATGACCGCCGTCGAAATTGTGGCGCACCACCAGTCCAGCGGACTCGAACTGAGTCAGAACACGGTAAACCGTGGCCAGACCGACGTCCTCGCTGGCCTCCATGAGAGCCTTGTAGACATCCTCGGCACTCATGTGGCGTTGCTCTGCAGAATCGAGCATTTGCAGTATTTTGACCCTCGGTAAGGTTACCTTGAGTCCTACTTTACGTAGTTCGTTATTTTCAACCATGGTCAGCTTTCTCGCAGACGCTGCTTCGCAGCTTCTCTTAATGCAGGTATGATCGGAGTTTACGTTGTCCCAGCCAAGATAGTGGAAGTCGCCCACCGATGCAAAACACCAAGCTCTTGCTAACCAGTTTCACCTTCGTGGGACTGCTCGCACTCGCCGGTTGTTCATTCCCCGGGGTTTACAAAATCGACATCCAGCAGGGTAATGTCGTCACGCAGGACATGATAGACCAGTTACGCCCCGGAATGACCCGGCGGCAAGTACGGTTTATCATGGGCAACCCCCTGCTGACCGACACTTTCCACTCCGATCGGTGGGATTACCTGTACAGCCTGCAGCCAGGTGGCGGTGAACGCCAGCAGGAGCGTGTCAGCCTTATATTCAACGGCAATGACCAGCTCGTGAGCCTGTCTGGCGACTTCATGCCCGGCGTCAGCCGCGATGAAGCCATTCTCGGCAAGGACAGCGACACCACTGTCCCGGCAGAGAACCAGCCAGTGCAGCAGCCTGAAGAACCGGCCAAGCCAGGTTCGTTGCTGGATACAATCCAGAAGGACGTGGACAGCGTCGAGACCGTACCAGTCCCGACCCAAGAGCCGCTGGACACCAACACCCGGTAGTCCAAAGCGCCCAACAAAAAGCCCGGCATGCCGGGCTTTTTTGTGTATTCCATTCAGCCAGCGTTCAGCCCGAGCTCATCCTGTAGGCGTTCTTTTCTCACGCGCCTTGGCCGCGCGCAGACGTCTGATCTCCATCGGGTCGGCCACCAGCGGACGATAAATCTCTATCCGCTCACCCGCCTCCAGCATCCGCGCAGCAGGATCAGCCACCACCTTGCCGAAGATACCGACGGCGCACAGGCTCAGATCCAGCTCGGGAAACTCCTTGTCCATACCGCTGAGTGCCAGCGCCTGACGTACCGAAGAGCCGGCCGGGACATCGACCGTCTTCAATACCTGGCGCTGCACTGAGGCGTAGACCACCTCTATCTGAATCGATGCGTCAGCCATGCAGCTCTTTCGCTCGCTGGCAGAACGCATCCACCAGCGTGTTGGCTGCCTGATTGAACAGCGGCCCCAGCGTGGCGCGAACGATAGTGCCGGCATAATCGAAGGACAGATCCAGACTGATCTTGCAGGCTTTCTCGCCCAACGGCTTGAACGTCCAGACACCGTGAAACTGTTCGAACGGCCCTTCGACCAGGTCCATCACGATCGACTCGCCGGGAACCAGCGTGTTGCGCGTCATGAACTTCTGGCTCAGACCACCCTTGGCGATCTCCAGGCTGGCGCGCATCTGCGCCTCACTGGCTTCAACCACGGTAGCGGACGAGCACCACGGCAGGAACTCGGGATAACGAGCCACATCATTGACCAGGTCATAAAGGAACCCGGCCGGGTACGGCAGTAAAGCAGAGCGTTGTATATGCGTAGTCATGTGAGCGTCATTTCCAGAGCTGAGCGGCAAACACCACAAGAATGCCGAGCGGCGCCACGTAGCGCATCAAAAAGTACGTCAGGTTGAAGAGCAGCGGACTGCGAATCGACAATTCGTAGCGCACTGTCTCACGGCCCATCACCCAACCAGCGAATACTACAAAACACAACCCACCCAGCGGCAACATGATCCGCGAAGTGAAGAAATCAATGACTCCGAAGAAGTCCAGGCCAGTCGATGCGCCCCATTGATAGAGGTGGAATGCGCCTCCATCGTTCACGAAAAACTTGGCTTTTTGCCAGATATTGAACGAGAACACCGTACCCAGGCCCACAAACCAGCAGGTAAAGGCCAGACAGAACGTCACCCAGGCGCGGCGAATACGGGTGCGCTCGACCAGGTAGGCAACCATCGGCTCAAGCAACGAAATCGCCGAACTCCAGGCTGCAACGGCCACCAACACGAAGAACACGATGCCCATCAACTGGCCGAACGCGACGTTGCCGAATGCATAAGGCAGCGTGACGAACATCAGGCCCGGCCCCTCGCTGGGGTTCAGGCCTGCGGCGAACACGATCGGGAACAGCGCAAGGCCGGCCAACAGCGAAACGAAGGTATCGAGCAACGCGATGCCGACGACGGTGCTGCTGATCGACGCGCCTTTGGTCATATACGCGCCGTAGACCATGATCGAGCCGACACCGACGCTCAGGGAAAAGAACGCATGGCCCATCGCGGGCAGCAAGCCATCCAGCACCTTCTCGGGGTTGAAGTCGAACATGAAATGCACGCCTTCCATGAAATGCCCGGTGGTCAGGCTATAGCCCAACAGCGCGAGCATCAGCAGGAACAGCATCGGCATCATGATGCGCAGGCTTTTCTCCAGTCCGGCCTCGACCCCCTTGCCGATCACCACCGCCGACAGCAGCATGAAAATGGTGTGCCACAGAATCAGACGCCATGGGTCGGCAATCACCGCACCGAAATATGCACCGACCTGATCCGGCGACACACCCTGAAAGTCGCCGCGCCCCATGTCGATGATGTAATCCAGCGACCAGCCGCCCACCACACTATAAAAGGAGAGAATCAGCAGCGCCGTGATCATCCCGGCGAACGCGCCCCAGGACCAGCGCGGCGAATGCCCCGCTTCCTGCGCCAGCGTCTTGAGCGCATTCGCAGGACTGAGCCGGGAACGACGGCCAATCAGCGTCTCGGCGATCATCACCGGAATACCGATCAGCGCGATGCACGCCAGAAAAACCAGCACGAATGCACCGCCGCCATAGGCACCGACCATGTACGGAAATTTCCAGATACTGCCCAGCCCCACAGCAGAGCCGGTGGCAGCCAGGATGAACACCCAGCGACTTGCCCAGCTACCGTGGACCGAAACCTTGTCCGTCGACATTATCGAAACGCCCAGCCAAAAAAGATCGCGCATTGTCCGGGATTCAACCTTTGTGCTCAAGCACGCGCTTTCCCGTAGCCGACATTGATGCAACTGCCTATAATGCGCCCCCTATGGCTAAGCTCAAGAAACACCCTACAGGGACCATCGCGCAAAATAAGAAAGCGCGTCACGATTACTTCATCGAACACAAGTTCGAGGCCGGTCTGGTCCTGTCTGGCTGGGAAGTAAAAAGCCTGCGTGCCACCAAGGTACAGCTGGTCGACAGTTATGTGCTGCTCAAGGATGGCGAGGCCTGGCTGATGGGTTGCCACATCACGCCTCTCAAGACTGCCAGCACACACGTCATCGCTGACCCGACACGCACCCGCAAACTGCTGCTGAACAAGCGCGAGCTCGAAAAGCTCACCAGCTCGGTTCAGCAGAAAGGCTACGCCTGCGTCGCCCTTTCCGTTTACTGGAAGGAGCACCTGGTCAAGTGCGAAATTGCGCTGGGTAAAGGCAAGAAGGAATACGACAAGCGTCACACCGAACGCGAACGCGATTCGGACCGTGAGCTGCAGCGTGCCGTGCGCTCCAAGGGCAAGGACGACTAGCTTCTGGCGCTGGCGTGTGCCAAATGTCCTGACCCGGATATTTGGCACTTCATATCTACCCCTTTACCCCCATAACCCCCATACCCCGCCCCACTCCCTGCTTCAACCCGTTCGATACCTCCAAGCGAAGATCGCCTCATTTGGGTGCTTGAATGCGCAGCGTGGCTATTTCGCAGTATTCCGAAAATAAAATAGAACGCCTGCGTTCCACCACAGTCAATCCTTTAGGCCCAACTATTAAACGGGCTTTCAAAACCTCGGGCGACGGCCTCAAACACCGGCCATACCGAGTCCACAGGTTACAAGGAGAGACACATGAAGCGTACCGCCCTCACTGGATTGTTCCTCAGCGCCGCCCTGTTGGCTTCGCCGGTTTTTGCCGCCGATGATTTGTGCGCCGCAAACATCAAGACCATCGAAAACGCCAACACCTCGTCCAGCACCAACTTGAGTCCAGAAAACAAGACAATGCTCGAGACGACTGTGAAGAACGCCAAAGCGGCCCAAGCGCAGAACGACGAGAAAAAATGCGTCGAGATCACCACCAAGACCATCACTTCCCTGAAAAACACCGGTTCGGGCAGCGAAGGCACCAAGTAAACCTTCGAGCAGGCCAGCCACCCAGGCTGGCCTGAACGATTGCAGCATACGGGTCGACGTGCCACGCCAATTGGCGTACACTGCGCCCCAGCGACTGCGAAAGCAGTCTCGGGGCCGATTTGGATTCGACGCCGGTGATGAAACTTTAGGTGCATGCCGAGTTGGTAACAGAACTCGTAAATCCACTGTTGCAACTTTCTATAGTTGCCAATGACGAAAACTACGGTGCTCAACTAGCTGCGTAAGCAGCCTAGCCGCACTTCTGGTAGCTTCGGCTCCAGCAATCATCAGGGGATGTCTGTAAACCCGAAATGATTGTCATATAGAACAGAATCGCCGTGCAGTACGCTGTGGACGAATCGGCTAAAAATTACACAGCTCGCCCAAAGCACCCTGCCCGTCGGGTCGCTGAGGGTTAACTTAATAGACACGGCTAAGCATGTAGTACCGACAGCGGAGTACTGGCGGACGGGGGTTCAAATCCCCCCGGCTCCACCAAACAAGCGTTACAAATAAAGCACTTGGCGTTTATCGCAAGTGCTTTTTTTGTGCCTTTTTGGGCCGTATTGGCTCAGTAATGCCAGCTTTATGACAGCTTCCGCAACCTCAACGCGACAAAGCTCCACGTGGGGCTAGTGTTCCAAGCACAGGGTGCATCAGTGAAAAATAATCCGGTTGGCAGACTCAAAGATACCATGGGGCAGTTCACGGGCTATCACAATCAGGGGGCCTCAATCTCTAGAGTGTGGTGCAAAGTACTCGGCTGCGAGCCGAGCGAGACCCGCAAGATAATGGAAGGGATGCTCAGTGTTATGAAGCTGAACGACGATGCGCGTGCTGCGACCGAAAGGTATATAGAAAACTGCCCTGATTTTTATCTAGCTCCTTTTCGGCAGATTGAGCAGCTGTGCGCACATATGCAAATGCAGACACCAATGACCTCTGTGCCCGGTTTTCCAAATGACGCCATGATTGTGTCTCTGACGTTTATGGAGCATCAATTGGATGCATACTTCGGTGCCACTCCGTCAGATCAGGAAGCGCAGATAGAACTTTTACTTCAGAGCGTGGATGAGCTATTGGAAGAATGCCTTGCCGCCACAATGAATGACAAGCTTAAAGCTGCATTGGTCCGGCAATTGCATTCTATAAGAACCGCCTTGATGACCTACAAAATCACAGGCCCTGAAGGACTGGAAGCAGCCGTTGAGCAAGCTTTAGGCTCTCTTTTTCGCCACCAGAATCTAGTATCGGAACATGCCTCCGGAGATACGAAGATCAGCCGCTTCGTCGACTTGTTAGGAAGAGCGAATGATCTTGCATCTAGTTACCAACTCATTGCACCAGCGCTAGCCCCGATATCCACGTTGTTTTTACTGAGCTAGTCGATCAGGTGATAGGTGATAGGTGATAGCTTCAGTCCAAAAATTTGGTGGCTTAAGTTTGGAATGCTGTGTCGGAGGACGCAAATCTGCGCCGACGAAAAGGGCATTCACGAGTCGTAAAGGCAGACTTTGTGCTATCGTCCTACGGCAATGAACCACATTAAGAGATGTTCCAAGGAGCTGGAATGAGTATAGATGCATATCTTTGGATTGATGGTATTAATGGAGAGTCTACGGACTCTGACTGCAAGAACTGGGTTGAGATTACCACTTTTTGCTTATCAGCCGCTCAGTCGGTGTCAAGAACCGCAAGCTCGGCTGGTGGGGCTACAGTCGGTCGGGTTTACTTAAGTGACTTCAGCATTGTAAAAGCTGTTGACACTGCGACCCCTAAGATTTTCGAGGCATGTTGCGCAGGCCAACATATTAAGCAAATGAAGCTGTACGTACGTCGTGCTGGCGGCGAAAAGCAAAAATATCTGGAATATGTGTTTGACGAAGTCATCATAAGTGGCGTTGCCTCCGGCAATCTATTCGAGCGATCGCCCTCAAATTTTCCCGAGGAGGTGATAAGATTTAGTTACGCCAAAGTCAGCATGCAGTATTCACAGCAAAGCCGGACCACCGGCTTGATAATTGGACAGATCTCCGGTGGCTGGGATCAAATACGAAATAGCACTTACGCATAAGGATATTTTAAGTGGCGAGAATATATTGTTATGACGGTGACTGCGGACTAACTGCAAATGAACTACTTTATGTTATTGCCACAGAGGTGGCAATGGATGAGTTTGGACTGGACGATGTAGGGGCTGCATTAGGCATCGTCTTAGGCGCCAACATAATACCAACTAGAACAAAGCCTGGCGGAGCGATTAATAACACTTCCGTCATGTCTATAGTCATGCGGCGCACTCTAAACAACCGCAAGTTTCCTGGAGACTTCAGAGCACCTTCTCTTACAGGATGGTTCCCGCCGCACCTCCGATGGACACGAAGCATTGGTGGCTTCATCGCGCGAGCAACACCCGTTATAGGATGGTCATATACTGCATACGAGCTTGGCAAAATAGGTTACATAACGGTGAACACCTACAATTCTATCGTAGATGAACAAGATCAGGTTTTTTAAAAATGGATAGAAACAATCTAAATCGTGAGATAGTTGACTATCTCGTAGAGAGAATCTACTTTTATGTTGGATTTGGCCGAAAAGCTTTCGAGACTCTCAGCCTCGCTACAAGAGTCAGTTGGGATCTAGGGCTTGACGGTGACGACGCAAATGACTTTATGCAAGATTTTTTCGAAAACTTTGGCGTCGCCCCCGGTGACTACGACCACTATCGTTACTTTAAGCCAGAAGGGACTGACATTTTCGTATTCTTCAGATCTAAAGATCGGCGCGCAAAGACGGCAATGACATTAGGCATGTTGTATAACGCAGCCCAAAGCAAGGCATGGAGCTGCGAAACTCTTGAAAAGATTAACTTTAGCACTTTACCAATTTACAATCGTACCGAAGAAATCCCTATTGAGGGTTTTAGCATAAAAACCAGATGATATTTATATCGGAGGATAGCTGAGCAGAAGCACAAATGACTGAGCTCGTTCAAAAGCGCTCCTCATGCTCGGTATAAATATTTAAACCTTACGAATCCCGAACTGAGCGGTCTTGACCGTCGAGTCCTGCGGCACGCCTGCAGCCAGGTACAGGCCCATGCGCGAGGTGATTACGGTTTCAGTCAGGTCAATCGTGCCGCGCTGCGTTTCCAGCTCCCCGGAAAAGCTGGCCGGCATCGTGAACGGCTCTTGGTACTTGTCCATCGACCGATAGTAGAACGTGGACGAGGCCCCGCCCACTGTCTTCGTGATGGTCAACTCAGCTTCCCAGGCCAGTACTCCGCGCGATGAGCCGTCGATCTCGACCGCCGACACCATTTCGATAACGTCGCCAGCCGCCAGGTTAGTCTGTACCACGGTGGCCGTGGGTTGCACGTAGATGTAGCCGCCCGCCGCAGCCATGTTGCCACGCAACTCGATGCACTGCGCCTCGCCATAGGCAGCAGGCTCCTTGTACCACCGCGTCGTGATACCGGTCAGCCCAAAGCCGACAGCCTTGTAGCCGTCCGCCAGCACCGACCCGGCCACAGCATTCACCCCCGCCGGTAGCGAGCCGACAGTGCCCGCCAGCAGCGGGCTGGCATTGAGGCAGCCGAACGGGCGGATGGCCCGATCCGGAAAACAATGTGGGTACCAGCGATGAAGAAGGCAGGCGTCCGGTACCGCCGTCCGTACCAGACCCGACATACTTACGCCTCAATGATGCTTTCTGCGGGCGAACACCCTATGTGGGTAGCGTCACAAGTGGGCCATAGTGACTGGACAATGATCACGAGGGTTTACGGCAGGTGAATGCCTGCCGCAGATGCGACCACTGGCAAAAAAGCTGAGCGTCTATTGAGCCACGTGCTCAGATTCCACAAGCCTTAGCCGTGAAAGCGAACGCTCCTGAGAATCCTCCCGATCAGATCATTATTGCGACTGACGGTCGCGGACATGCGAGTATTCAGAAGCACAACATTGGACGATGGCTTTTCAGGACTTAACCGAAACCGATGATGGAACGCACCAGGAAGGGGCTTCACGAATTCTGGAAAATCACCCATGCGTTCCCCAACGCCATGAAAATCAAGGGTAAGTTGGACGTGATGTTCCATGCTAGCTTCCACAAGATTGAGATCAATTTCAGACATTTTCGGTCACCGTTTGTTCAAGCCGGCGGATTCTAATGCTCTTAAGGTAAAAGCTTCAAGCGTATGTATAGCCTCAAGCGTGATGGAAGTCACGGGCGAGGCCTCATGAACATGCATGATTCCTTTTGGATCCTTTCTGCCGCTTGGATGCGCAGAGAAGAACCTCAAGAATCTGGAAGGAGCGACTCCATCAAAAGGCATCAAACGCACCTTAGAATCGTCGCTTTCGCGCTCTGTAATAGAGTCGGAATGCAGCCTAGTCGCCAAGCTTTTTCGGTAGGGCTCAAGAAAGTAAACCTCCTTCACGCCCGCAGCCACTAAATGCCTGGCGCAAGAATGACAGGGATAGGTAGTCACAAACAGCTTACCATTTCTGATCTGCCCACCTTTTGTTTCTCCAGCAGTAAGAAGGGCATGCATTTCAGCATGCACCGCCCGCGAAAACTCAATTAGACTCTTAAGCTGAGAATCTTTTCTGAGCATTTCAAAAGCAGAAGCCCTATTGGCCTCTTCGACCAGCCCCGTAACTATCAAACGGTCTACCATTGCATTAGCAATAGTAGTTTTCTCGTCATCGTTGAAACATCTGCCACCATCAATGTTCCAGCACCTGCGATCATCGTCAGTTGATGAATTCTGATCTACAGTGTGGTAAAGCCCGCCAAATGCTTTAGGTACATCGTTCCAACCGGAAGCGAGAATTTCTCCATCAGCGTTTGTGATCGCTGCGCCAACCTGTCGAGAGAGGCACGCAGAGTTACGTGCAGCTGAATATGCCGCGTACATAGCTCGCTCGTTTACAGTCGGCGTAATAATCCTGGTTCCGAGCATCAACTCAAGAAATCGTCTTACCCTCGTATTACGTTGGGAGTCAGTAGCGGAATCGACTCGAAGAAAAAAATCGCAGCGAGGAAATGTGTCCTCGACACTTTGACCATACTTGACTTCTTCGCCTGAGTCTCTATCGATGAGCTTGTGTATTTCATCGTCAGGACCTTTTATTCGGCCCAAGCGGTCAACGCGCATTTCAATAGGTGAGTAGACACCTATGACATGTAACATGTCACCATAGACCGATCTGAGAAGAGCCAGCTCGTCGATGTTTTTTATCGAATCGATAATGTGGCAGCACTTCCTTGGTGCACGGGGCATCGAGACATCAGGATCCGACGCAGCGTCTGGATCTTTATCTCGCAATTCGGAATTATGGAGCTCTTGATGTTCAGCCCTAGATAACAAAATTTCTTGAATAGCTAACTTAGCAAGCACAGCGTTCCCGTAATCTCGTCGAAGCTCGTTACCTGCTTCGATGAGGCGGTCAATTGACTTTTCATTTTCCAACTTCTTCAGGCGCTTGATCTGATCACTCAAGCGCAAGATTTTTACATCTGCGTATCCAAAGTCAGTTCCTCGAAGAAGGTCCTGAAATGTTTTCCCGACTTCGTGCAATGGCGTCCCCATAGGTCCACAGAGCGCGATCACAATCTCAGGAGTCAGAGATCTAAGATATGCTCCTTGGTCATCAAAGGTTGGGCTGACGCCCCCATCGGGGTTGTTAGCAGCTGCGGCGACAGGTACGGCCATTTGGAGTCCTTCCGTGTAAAACTTTTCCCTTTATCGGCGAAAAAGGCTTGAGCATGAGAATGACATACTCCATCACGCAGCGCGAGGAATGACAGCTTTATGCCAGCCTTGAGCCTGCGAGCCGCGTTTTAAAAGGCTCGGATGCGGGTTCAAATCCCCCCGGCTCCACCAAATTGCAAATGAAGACGCCCCAGGGCGTCTTTTTTGTGTCTGTGATTCAGAAAATACAAGGGTTTCGACGCTTTTGGAGTGCTATTGATATTGGCGCTCCAAATGGTATTCCAATGCACCTGATGCGAGCTTTTGGAAACGCGCGGGCAAGCCGCTAGCACCGCGAATGATGACCTAAGAAGCACTGGGGGAGCAGCGATGCCATGGAAACCGGGTCGCTCACATGACTCTTTAAAGGACCCGCTCCTTTGCAGGCGGGTCCAGCCAGGAAGACTATAGAGAGCGGATAGTGTAGTTGATGTGCAAAATGATATCGGTCAGGCTTTCCAACAGCGCCTTCTGTTTCGTTTCGGCCTGCGGGAAGCTGATTATCATGCTGCCCTCCCTGATATCTGCCCCTTCAAACGGTAACCAACGCGGGTCATTAAAGTCGGCCTGAAACTGACCGCTGTCATTCACGCCTCGCGAGATTGCCATGTTGTCGCAGCCCGGCGGTAAACCGTTCCCCCCAACGGTATAATTGAGTACCGCCTGAACATCCTGATAAGGTCCTAACAAGGCAGGCAGTGATACGCTGACCTGCTTGATTCGGCGTTGATCTCCCAGCCCGCTGGGGTAGTCATCAACTATATTCAGATCCGCCAGTGTAATTGAAGCCGTTAACGCGCCGCTCTCGTCCAGCCTGACACGCTCGGCGCTGCCCTCTGGAGGCGTGTCACCGCTCAGCAACGCCGACACCGCAGCTGACAGCTCAAACTGATCGGTTTCTGCCAATGTGCTGCGATAAAAATCAGCCAGCGAAACAGTGCGTGTGACTTCAAGAGCACGTTTAGACCACTTCATCCGTGCGGTTTCCAACTGCGCCAGATTGAGCATAAGTCCCTCGCCACAGGTAAGTCCGGCCCAGGTACCCTGCCATCCACCACCGCGAATGTAGGTATCGCTCTTACCACTCTCCCAGTGCCACGCCTTTTCGGCCATCAGGCACCGAGACGCAGCCAGGTCGTAAAACTGGAAGTAAATGGTTGCCAAACGACCACGCAGCCAGCTGTATAGAGCGCTATTACTAAACTTGGTCTGCAGAAAGTCCAACTGCGCCTGTGCTTGTCCTTGCTGCATCTCCAGATGAGTTTTCTGCAGCTCAGCAGACTCTATACGTACATCCAGAGCCGCCAGTTGAGCCTCAATCTGATGGATATCACCTTCTGCATTGTTGCGCTGGATCTCCCACTCCTCACGCCGGCGACGGTACATCTCTTCCTGAGCGATGCGTAAACTCGTTATCATCAACACATCGGACGCCATCGTAATACCAATGCCGACCGCATTGCCTACACCTTCATACTTCATACCGCCATTGGCGAGCCCGAAGATATTTGGCGCAAGGCCTAAAGCAGCTGCGGTCATATGCGCAACCTTTGCTCCAGCCGCAACCGATTGTGAAGCTACTTGCATCTCCATGGACAAACGTTCGCGAGCATTAATGTTTTCATCATGCATGCGGGAATAACTGTCGAATCGCTTCTGTGCACTGTCTTTGGCTTTAGAAAGGACCGCTTTTTCAGCCTCAAGCTCTCTGAGCGTGCCTTCTTGTACGCGGATACTGCTGGCCATCAACTCAGTGCCCTGATTTTGTAATAAGGCATTCAGTGATTCTGCATCCTGCCGTTCAAGCACACCCTGGACAGCATTACCGAACTGTATGAGCTGGAACACCAAACCACGAGCACTGTCGAGCATCGGCTCGAAGCGCCACAAAGGAAGAGATGTGACGGGGAGATCTGACCCACCACTACCCTCCGCCGCCACGGCAGCGTTGAGCAAAGCCTTTGGATCGGCCGGCTTGGCAAACAGCGGCAACAGTAACGGTTGGCCGTCCAGCGTCAGGTTATGCCGCAAGTTGTACATGCGTTGGCGCAACGTTAACCAGTAGCCCTGCATCACCTCGTTGACTTCAGGCAGGAACAATGAACTTGCAGTGGCCGTGTTTGTCGATGCCATAGCCTTAATGGTTTCGGCTTTCCCCTCGCGCAGTAAGCTCAATACGGTCACGTGTTGCTCAGCCAACGCCTGAGAGGATGCCTCGCCTAGCGATGGCTCAGTCCACTGCGCATTAGCGCGGATGTAGGGCTGTTCACCCAGCAGGTTCAGGGCCTGGCTGTACCAGACTTTTGCCTCGGTGAGGGTATCTCGCTCAAGTTTACGGTAGGCAGAGTCGCCTCGAGCAATAAGCAAGTCCAACGCCCGCATGAAGGTAGCCACCTTGTAATGCATAGGGTCATTTTGCGCCACGGCATCAGGATCTACGGCTTTGAGTGGGGCGTCGTTCCAACGGGTGTCCTCTTGGAGTGGGCGCACGTTCCAGTTACGGTCGACATGCTGACCGCGTACAACATAACCCGACGGGCTCCATACATAGCGCAACCATTGATCAGCCAATGTGAACTGTTGTTCTTGCAGGAAGCGTTGCGCCGACATCATTGGGGTGTAGTAGAACAGCTCCCAGAAGTACAGGGCATTGGCGCCAGAGAAGTCCATCGGCACGGTGCTATTATCACGCCCAGTAACGCTTTGGACAATATGCGGAGCAAGAGCATGTCGTCCGGGTCTTGCGATATCGACAGATCGACTGCCAGGTAAGTAACCAATCCAAACACTTTGGCTATTAGCTTGGTTGAAGTCTGCACATTGATACTGGATCCGCAGATGAATATCCTGTTCCAAAAACCAACCGTCGTCAGGATAGGGAACAAATAGTTCCACTGGCTTTATAGCCTGATCACTGAGATTCCCTGACCACGCGAGATAGTTATCATCAACCTCAGCAAATGATTGATAATAAATCCTTACCCATTTCTCATCGCCGTGTTGCGCCTGGTCATAGACGGGCAAATTAAGCGTCACAAAAAACCCCTCGCCCAGCTGAGGTTCCTGAATCTCTTGCGTCTCGTAGCTAAGAATAGTGTCAATACCTGAAGCAGCCCGCTCCACCAACTGGCGGGCAAACAGTGTATTGAGACGTGTGCGATAGGCGTCGACCTCCATATATTGAGCTTTTTCATGGGTGTTTTTTATTTTGATGATGTTTGTTGCATCAGAAGCATTGCGATTTAGGGTGACAAGCCAATCCATATGATCAGCACTTAAAATGGTTAAACTGAAAGCCAAATCATAAGAGGGAGTCCCCCCCCAGTCTTTACTAATTTCAATATCATTAACATTAAAATTGTAAAGCATCCCATCTTCGCCATTAAATGGAGGAAGAGGATCGACATAATCTATGGCCGAAAAAGTCTGATTTTTTTTGCCGTCATAAACATTTAGTATAACGGCTTCAGGTGAAAGAGGGTGAAGAGTATTGAGCATCCATTGAGGCTGCGTATAAAACCCATAAAGGTAGTATAAAAAATCTATTCTCACATAATGGCCACGCTCACCCGGAGCAAGCGTCGAATCAGGAAACGGATCATCATAAACCACGACGTAATATGACCTTAAACTTACGCTACCACCCACTAAAACCTGAGGGCCATGAATTCCATAATTCACAGTAACCGAAAGAGGCTTTATGGGCGACATAGAATATCTAAAAAGCACAACTATTTTTTTATTATATCTAACAAACCATACATTGTCGTCATCAGAGTGCAATTGTCTAAATAAAGACACTTCAGTAAAGCTGCTATCAATTAAAGATATCGTTTTCACAGCCTCAGGAATGCGCGGTGAAATATTTACCTGCTTAGCTATGGAAAGTAGCGCATTAGGTTCTGACCCATTTGAGTCGACCGTATAACTTCCAGACCAATATGAGAAAATATAATTTGGCATATATGCCGTGGCAGGCACTTCCCCCAACACACTCAACCCGTGAGTATATTTATTATTTATAATATTTTCTTTAGCGGTATCAAGCTCGTACTTCATGGATGCAAGAAAAGTGGGAGCGGAGTCTTCCCTCTGATCCGACGTCATGTCCTCATAAACATAGACTAAATGCATGTCACTTTCAGCCGGCTCATCTGATGCATAACTCTCCCCTTTTTTATAGAGCAGCACCGCCATAGTTGTTTCAGTGTCATAACTAGTGCAATACAGACCTGGCGGCTCAGTGCCTGACTCAACGGCCCCTGCAAATGACTTTATTTTGTCAGTCACATCAATGATTTTCGGTGACGTCCAGTTACCGTCGTAACGCAGGTAGGAAATATTGATGGCGTAATCAAACACTTTCGTAGTGCCCGGCATACCTTGCGCATCAGGCGGTGTCACGTCTTTTCGCTCTAGCCAGCAAAGATAAAGGCGCGATTTGAAAATCACTGGCCGGATACAGTCTCCCCACGGCTGTGCGGCACACTCTATCTTGCGCCAGTCTGTCCAGGCGTTCGCCGCTAACTGACCGTCTTCACCGCGCCGGCCTTCGTCAGCGCTGCGCCAGTAGAATTCACGCACTTCGCTCTGGTTAGTTCCGATGAAGTAGGTCTTCCCCTCGTGGACGTCCAGGTTGTCGTGATAGCCACTGATCACCCTGAGATTGGCCACCTCCTCAAAACTGTTGAGGTAGGTGTTGAATGCGTCCCCGACCGTATCGATATTGAGTTGCGCCTGCCCCAACGTTTGCAGCATCGTATTCATCATGCCGCTTTGGCCGAGACGCACCGTGGGATCAACGTAGTTCTCCGGGTAGTAGACTAACTTCGCCGCGCCTGCCCAGGTGCTGTAGCGCTGGTTATAGCGTTCCCAGTCGGTGAAGAATTGCCCCGTCACTGTCGTCTTATCCACGAAACCTTGTGACTCGGGGGCACTTAAGGTCCGTTGTATAAATGTCTGCAAGCTCACGATGGCTTCAGCCACTCGAGAGGTCATGACCTGCGGCCCGTTAAGGTTGTCCAAAAGCAGATATTGATAGAGCCCTTCGCGGGAGCTATTTGCCAACTGGGCAGTCATCCCGGACTTGAGCAAATAACCGGACAGGGCGGCGCTGAGTCCGGAGGCCAAAGCGGCCTCCATGCCTTTCGTCTCGTTTTGCGATAGTCCGGCTGAGAACGCATCTGCAACGCGCACCCAGTCGTCCCATGCCGGCTGATTATCTGCTGCATAGTCCAGCGCAAGAAGCTCCCCGATATTCACGGGTGTCACACCAAAGGCGGCGCTCAATGCCGCCCACTGCAACACAGCGTCGATCTCCGACCACGCACTCAGCTGTGTGTCTGAAGCGGCTTGAGCCTGGGCAAATGCTTGCTCAGTAGCCTGCTCGAACCTTGCCGCATCGTCATTCAGCGCAATGGCAAGATCGGCCGGGGTGAGGGTGTCCGCCACAAAGGCTGCCAGTAAGGTAGACGCACCATCACCCAGGCTTTTTAGCCAGGCACTAAAGTTACAGAGCGCTTGTACCGTTGCCAAAGCACGCGGCAACACCACGATCTCTGGTACAGGACCCAAGAGCCGAGCAGGACTGGCTACAAACAATGCAAAGGCTTGAGGGTTGATACCTGTGGCGTGATAAATCAGCGCCAATTGCGCCAGGCCGTAGCAAAAGGCAATGGCCTTCACATCGTTGGTCGCTGCCCCATCCCAGAATTGGTCCACGGTCCACTCAGCGGGCTGGAGGCCATTGGCCCAGGCAAGAACCGACTCAGCCACTGCGGCGGACGGTAGCGCTAAAGACGAAACCAAAACGGGTGCAAGAAGAGAGATACGTTTAGCCAACGTATCGACGTCACCGTTAGCGTCTATCACTCGCTTGACTTCGTCCAGTAGCGCCGAAATTTCGGTACTGGCCACCTGCATAAATGTGGGGCGTGTTAGCAGCTCAACGGAGGCAACGGTCAGTTTTCGGGCGTTAAGCCACTGCGTCAGGCTGTCGACCTTTTGCAGCCAACCTGACCATAGCTGAGTATTCTCTAGCTCGGAGGTGAGCCTGGGCAAGTCAGCAGCTTTTAGTAATTGCCCTAGCTCCGCCACACTAAGCCCATGCAGTCGTGCCCAACGACTCAAGGCGTACATCGCTGAAAGATTTTTCAGGTTAAGGGTAAATGCGCCTGTAGATACGCTATTGTCGAATATACTTAGCAACGTAAAAAGACCCACGTCATCAACGTTGAACGCGCGTTTCAAAACAGCTTTTTCAAAAGAGTGGTCGGCCGCGTTATCCGGCAGCAGGTTTATCTGGGTCGTCGACGGCGCGAATGAATCGCCATTGAGCGGCGGACTATTAAATACCTGATCGAACAGGCTTTGATTGTCGTCATAACCCGATTGAGACAACAATCCTCCGCAGAGCACCAAGGCTTCTTCAGGCTCAACGCCATAACGCTGTACGCATCGCTGAACCTGAAACAGAAGCTGCAATGTCTCATCGGTAATATTGTCAGGACTAACACTATTGACAATAACCTCCACGCTTTTAGGATGCAGACCCGTGGCACGCCACAGGCGTATGGTTTTATTCAAATTAAGTACGTAAAACTGGAACGAATCAGCAATACTTATATTATAGCTTACAAGCCCACCAACGTATGAGCCAGAATAAATATAACGCCGCAAAGACATTGTAAATTCGCCCTGCAGAAGATCCGAAGCCTCAATTTTTACAGTATAAGATTGCCCAGGAATAAAATCCCCCCACCCTTGGTTTTCTTGATATATTATAACTTCTGCAGATTCAACTCTCACCTGAAAAATATCATAACCAGGATGAGAATCACTAAAACTAAATTTCAACAACCACGTTCCGTCCGCCTGAGGCAGCAACCAAGCGTAGTTTAACGTATTCGTAGGAATTCCGCTTTGTAGACGATAAACCTTATCCCCAATCTTAGTCACCAATACATTGTTGATATATTCTTCACCCCCCTCCTCCCCACTAGCATAATCTGTTAAAAATAGCGCCACTTCCTCATCACTAAGTCCGTAATAACGACGCAGGCTCTGTGGCGCGATTAACGCCTCCGGATCAATATCGCCAAAGTTTCTGACGTATAATTCTTCCGCGTTTCCCGCCATGACCTCCTCCGTCAAAATAGTGTACAACTCAGGAGGAATATCAAACGCCATTGCCGCCATGGTGGTCCCGGAAAACAACCCCGTCACCCGAGGGTTAGCCGCCAACTGTTTAAACTTGGGGTCCTTCTGTATTCGACTCTGACGCAAACGAGCATGGGGGTGGTGATACGGTGTCGAGCCACTGAGTCGATACGTAGACAGCCATTCCAATATCGAATCCTGATCCTCTTCGCCTCCCTCCAGCTTCCGCGATTCGCCAGCCAAGGTCATTAACACCTCGTTGGAGAGCGAGAGTGCAGAAACCTCCTTGCTCATATTGCTCTGGCTGAGTAATAACCCCTTTAGGTCGGGCCGGCGCTTATCAATGTGATAAGGCGACTCTTCCGGGTACAAGCCGCGAGCATTCCGGTAGAGAGCCGTCAGGTAGGCCGCGGGTGAGAACATCGATGATACAGAGCCTGGTGAAGTATAGGCACTGGCGCGATTACCAAACTGCTCTTCATAATCACGTAGCGATTCGTCCGGAGGGTTGATGCCCAAACGCACTGCGTTTTTCAGCAATGGAGAGGATCGAGCCAGCAAGCATTTCTCGTAAATGAGCGCCGCATCTCGCTCCTCTCGGGCAGCCTCGTACAGTTCGTCGACCTCACTGGATAATAACTCGCGAGTCGATAGCTTCTGACGGAAGGCTGCGACGGAGGTCAACGCCTGCGCAGCCAGTGAATCCAGCCCCGCACGCGCTGACAAGCGTTTTATTCTGGACAATCTATTAAGACCCATGGAAATATCCTTATAATTAAATTCGCACACATGGCTATGTTTGGGGCTATGAAAGCATTGTCACAATTACAGTCGGAAATACATTGCCACCTCTCGGAGTGAGGAGCCTGGCGCTCAAGTGTTGTTCATGATAGTTGAGCGTAGCCATGAACTAATCTTTAGCAACATGAAACCATTAAACTCATGATGACCGGTTGAAACCGGACGCTCGTCTTTTAGTCGAGAATGCTTTAGGCGAGCAAGTTTATAGATCGATGTAGCTGATGACGTCGCGCTTATTCCAGTGTGCTGTTTTCTAAATAACTCGCTTTACGTTTAAGGTTTCAAGCGTCTCACGTCTGCGTGGGATTTTATTCAACGTTTCCTGTCCCTTTGCGTTGCAAAACGTATCGGACTGGCTGAGCATTTCGTAACGCTGTAAACCTCGGATAAATACAGATCCTGGGTGGAACAAGATTATTTACCTGGCCCGCGTCGATAGAATTCCAGTGGCAACAGGGCTGACCCATCTCAAGAGCAGGGAGCTGGAGGCAATCTTCGTATTGCCCGCATTCATGGGCCAGGGCGGAAGCGCCCATACTTTCTACATCGGACCATCGGGCTACGTCTGGCTGCGCAAGCAACTGTAGACCAGACCGGCCGCTGCCTTGCCCTTCATCCACCCAAGCCTGCCCCCCGCCACCGTAAGACCAGCGGCCATCCCGCTCATCTGACAATAAAGTATAGTGGCCATATATCATCAACCCTCTCGACCAAGGCGTGTGCCGTCGATAACGCTTCGACCGGCATAAGTATGGAAAACAGCACATGCCGCAACGAAGAAACCTGAAAAACTCTATTTTCGTCCCCCTGAAGCTGTCTCAATTGATCGGTCTTTTCAGTTGGGTTATCAGTTGGTGCCTGAACCCGTCCATTGATCGATCACTGGATATATTCATCTCCTGCGCGCTGGCGGGGGCGACGCTGTCGATCATTGTCACGTCCAATAGCAGGAGCATGCTGGCGTGGCGTCTGTTTGGCATCATTTACATGGCATCGCTGACCTTTCTGTTCAGGGAACAGATCGAACGCATGGGCGTGGAAGCGTCGATGTGGGGCCTGGTTGTCACCTCCCTGCTCATCACGGGCATGAGCGTATTCTTCGTCAAGTTTATTGATTACATCGCTGCGGCGGCGTTGATCTGGTTGATCATGTGGCAAATGGACCTTACGGCCGTCGGCGTCAATCATGCACCTCTGTTTTATGTGTTCCTGATCAGCTCGACCTTGCTGGGCGGCTGCCTGAATGCAACCTTCCTGAGTCTGATCATGCAGACCATGGCAGCCAGGGACCGCTATCAGGAACTGTCCGAAACCGACACCCTGACGCACGCCCCCAACCGCCGCGCACTGGTTGCCAGTCTGAATACTGCGCTGGCGTCCGCTGAAAAATCGTCGTTGTGGTTTGCCATGCTTGATCTGGATCACTTTAAAAGTATCAACGACACCCATGGACATGACGTGGGCGATCACGTCCTTGTTGGTTTTGCGACACTCCTCAAAGGCACAAAGGGACGGATCGCCTTCGGGCGTCTGGGCGGGGAAGAGTTTGGCGTAATCTTATCGGCGGCGAACGCCCGAGACGCTGTACACGCACTGGAAGAGTTATTGATGCTCGCGCAAAAAGACGAAGCGGCTCAAGTGCCCTATTCATTCAGTGGCGGTGTTGCGAGTTTGTCGCGGGTTGAAACGGTCAATGACCTGTTGAAAGAGGCCGATGAGAACCTGTATCACGCCAAGCGCAGTGGCAGAAAATGTATTTCCTTTGAGGGCAGGATAGTTTCGTCGAGCGCTGCAAGTACGACGAAGCAGAATCAAGCAACGCAATCAGTTGACGCGCCTACGCACGCGTAGCGCCCGTCTGCCCCTTCAAACATTGCCGCCGCGCCGCACGTTCGAATACCGATCGATATCCTCCCGCAACGTCCACCCCTGCCGGTGCCAATAACGTCCGGCCGCTTCATTGCTCTTCATAACATCCAGATGACATTTGTAAATACCCAGCGCATCCAGACACTCGAGGCAGCGTTCGACCAGCTCATGGGCAATACCGCGCCGGCGATACTCGGGCAGCACAATCAAATGCTGCAGATAACCGCGGCGGCCGTCATGCCCGCACATCACGCAGCCGCACAAGGCGCCGTCCGCCTCGGCGACGAAGCTCATGCCAGGGTTGCGTTCGAGGTAGCGTGCGGTGGCTTCGCGTGAATCGGCGTCGCGCAGGGAAATGCCCGGTGTGCTGCGCATCAGTTCGATGACCGTGTCGTAGTCGTCCAGGGTCATGCTGCGAATCGTGATCATGGGCTAAGCGGCCTGCCGTCTCATGGGCTGCACAGGTTAGCAGAGCCGCTTGATGCCTTGATGACAGCGTTGCCAGAGCCTGCCTATCGCCCCGTAATGTTCTTTCTATTAGAAATCTTCGTGAAGAAGGCTAATCTGCATAAGCATCGGCGAGAGTCGTGCGGTTTCACCCTGATAAGGAGATAACAATGAGCTCAAGTTTGCGACGCACGCTGTGGGCTCGGCTCGCAGCAATCTGATGATCGCTGTGCTGCGTATCTGTAGAGCTGGCCTGATCGTTGACCGAACGGCCGGCATGAACCCAGTGCTGTTGAGTTCCGTCATCACTGTCTGAGGTCCCACGAGTGGACTGGATGGCCGGATGCAAATGACAAAAAGGTGTATCAAGCATGTCAACTGAATCGAAATGCCCCTTCAACCACGCTGCCGGCGGCGGCACCACCAACCGTGACTGGTGGCCCAAGCAGCTGAATCTGAAGATCCTGCATCAGCATTCCTCGCTCTCTGACCCGATGGGCGAGAGTTTCGACTATGCCAAGGAGTTCAAGAGCCTTGACATCGAAGCGGTCAAACAGGACCTGCGCAACGTCATGACCCAGTCTCAGGACTGGTGGCCGGCAGACTTCGGCCACTACGGCCCACTGTTCATTCGTATGGCCTGGCACAGCGCCGGTACCTACCGCACAGGCGATGGTCGTGGCGGTGCAGGTGCTGGCCAGCAACGTTTTGCGCCGCTCAACAGCTGGCCTGACAACGTCAGCCTGGACAAGGCGCGCCGCCTGATCTGGCCGGTCAAGCAGAAGTACGGCCGCAAGATCTCCTGGGCTGACCTGATCGTGCTGACCGGTAACGTCGCGCTCGAATCCATGGGCTTCAAGACCTTCGGTTTCTCCGGGGGGCGCGCGGATGTCTGGGAACCGGAAGAAGACGTGTACTGGGGTTCCGAGACCACCTGGCTGGGTGGTGAAGAACGCTACGGCGCGCAGAAGAAAATGCAGCAACCGGGCGACGGCACGCTGGTGGCCGAGCCGGAAAATCACGCCAACGAAGAAAGCCGTACCGCCAGTGGCGAACGCAATCTGGAAAACCCGCTCGCCGCCGTGCAGATGGGCTTGATCTACGTGAACCCTGAAGGCCCTGAAGGTGTGCCGGACCCGGTTGCTTCGGCAAGGGATATCCGCGAAACCTTCGGTCGTATGGCGATGAATGACGAAGAGACCGTGGCGCTGATCGCCGGTGGTCACGCGTTCGGCAAGACCCACGGTGCCGGCCCTGCCGACAACGTTGGTCCGGAGCCTGAAGCAGCCGGCCTTGAAGAGCAGGGTTTTGGCTGGAGAAACAAGTTCGGCAGCGGCAAGGGTGGCGACACCATCACCAGCGGCCTGGAAGTAACCTGGACTTCGACGCCGACCAAATGGAGCAACGAGTACCTCGAAAACCTCTTTGGCTTCGAATGGGAGCTGACCAAGAGCCCGGCAGGCGCGCACCAGTGGACGCCGAAGAACGGCGCTGGCGCCGGCAAGATTCCGGATGCCCACGATCCATCCAAGCGTCATGCACCGAGCATGCTGACCTCTGACCTGGCGCTGCGCTTCGATCCGGCTTACGAGCAGATCTCCCGTCGCTTCCTGAACAACCCTGAGCAACTGGCCGACGCGTTCGCCCGCGCCTGGTTCAAGCTGACTCACCGTGACATGGGCCCGCTGGCCCGCTACCTCGGCCCGGAGACACCGGCCGAAGAGCTGCTGTGGCAAGACCCGATTCCACACGTTGATCATGCGTTGGTGGATGATCAGGATGTGGCCGCACTCAAGGCCAGGATTCTCGCTTCGGGCCTGTCGGTCTCGCAGCTGGTATCGACGGCTTGGGCGGCAGCTTCTACCTTCCGTGGCTCGGACAAGCGCGGTGGTGCCAATGGCGGCCGCCTGCGTCTGGCTCCACAGAAGGATTGGGCAGTCAACCAGCCTGCGCATCTGGCGGGCGTGCTGAAGACTATCGAAGGCATTCAGAGCGAGTTCAACGCAGCTCAGTCGAACGGCAAGAAGGTTTCAATCGCCGATCTGATCGTTCTGGCGGGTAACGCAGGTGTCGAGCAGGCTGCGAAACATGCAGGTCAGCACGTCACCGTTCCGTTCGCACCGGGTCGCGCCGATGCGTCTCAGGAGCAGACCGATGTTGAGTCGTTCAGCTTCCTCGAGCCGATCGCCGATGGTTTCCGCAACTATCAGAAGGGGCATTACAAGGTCTCGGCAGAATCGTTGCTGGTCGACAAGGCGCAACTGTTGACCCTGACTGCACCGGAGATGACTGTACTGCTGGGCGGCCTGCGGGTCTTGAACATCAACGTCGGACAGAGCAAGCATGGCGTCTTCACTGATCAGCCAGGCACCCTGACCAACGACTTCTTCAAGAACCTGCTGGACATGGGCGTAGAGTGGAAAGCGACCGCGGGTGGCACTGATACCTTCGAGGCCCGTGACCGCAAGACTGGCGCAGTGAAATGGACCGGCACCCGTGTCGATCTGGTCTTCGGCTCGCATGCTCAACTGCGTGCGATTGCCGAGGTGTATGGCAGCTCCGATGCCCACGAGAAGTTCGTCAAAGACTTCGTGGCAGCCTGGACCAAGGTGATGAACCTGGACCGCTTCGACCTGGCTTGATGTGTCTGATGTGCTGAGTTGAAAAACGCCTCCCTTGCGGAGGCGTTTTTTTTGCGGCTATCAAAAAGCGAAGGCTGATTTTATCAGCGGCTCATCATGCTTGCCGCCTGCTCCGTCGCTTCGGTGGTTCTGGTCGCCAGCTTGCGGACTTCATCCGCCACAACCGCGAAGCCCCGCCCTGCTTCACCGGCGCGTGCAGCTTCGATTGCCGCATTGAGCGCCAGAAGGTTGGTCTGGCTGGCAATGCTCTGGATGGTGCCAACTATCTGGGTCAGTTGAGCGATGTTCTCTTCCAGGTTTTTCTGATGCTGTGCTTCGGTGTCGCGAAGAGCGTCCTGCTCATGTTTCAAATGCACATCCACCAACGCCCCGACCACCCTCAGCGGAACACCTTCGGGATTGCGCCGAGTCTGGCCACGCGCACGGAACCAGCGATACTCGCCGGTTTTCATCTTCAGGCGGTACTCGATATCGAACGGAGTCTTGCCAGTCCGGTCATTCAAGTGCGCACCGAATGCCGTCAGACTGCGCTCCTTGTCTTCAGGGTGCAGCCGTGACGCCCAGCTATCCAGCACGTCGGGAAACTCTTCGACCGTTTCAAAACCCAGCAGGCGCCTGAACTGGGGGGACCACCAGAACGGATTGCGCGCATTGACCGGGTCGCCGGCAATGACCTCCATGTCCCAAAGACCGTCGGAGAGCATCTCCCGAGCCAGTTCGAAGCGGGTAATGATCACATCGTGTTCAAGATCACGTTCAAGCTCGTCGTGGATATCCCGCAGAGAACCGGCGACCCGCAGCGGCGTTCCGCGTGCGTCTCTTAACGTTTCGCCCTGGGCATAAAACCAGCGATAAGTGCCGTTCTTCATCGCCAGACGATTCTTGATCCGATACGGCGTGTTGCCGGAACGGTCATTCAGGTGTTTGGCAAATGCGTCCAGCGAGGCTTGTTTATCCTGAGGATGAAGCCGGTCTGCCCAGCTCGCCAGTACGTTGGGGAAATCGCGCTCGTCGTTGAAACCGAGCAATGTGCGAAATTGCTGCGACCACCAGAATCGATTGTTCGGGTTGACCGGATCGCCCGCGACCACCTCCATGTCCCAGAGGCCCTCACTTGACGCGCGGTTGACCAGATCAAAGCGGGTTTCATAAGCGGCAGCCGAGGCAGAGGCTTCGCCCAACAGATGGCGGGCGGTTTCCAGTTCTTGCTCAAGCGCGGCAATACGTTGCTCGTCGAGGCGACGCTGGGTGCTCAGCGAGCTCCAGCATTCAAGTACCGCGGTCTTTTCCGCACATCCCCCTACCGCGGGCTCAGTGCCGCCCTTGAGCGAGGAGATCAGTTGCTGAAGGGCCTTTTTGTCACGACGGGGGCTGAACAGGTGAAGCATGCTGTGGGCTCTCAAAGTAGGAGAAGTTGGCCGAGTCCCTGGCACGTCCCGTCTTTATCGTCCTGCCGCCCGGTTTCTGTAATGCCAGATTGCAATCAGATAATGGTCACTCGTTCCAGCATCAACTTCACGGCCTGCTGATCGGTTTGCGCCCCTGCCACCGACTTCGCTACCCGGATGTGGACGCAGAGCGTCCAGAACGGCATTCCCACGCTGGAGCGTGAGTAACGATAGTCTTGTAACTATCGTGCCAAGGACTACTGCAGTTTCACGCCTGCGGCGCAAACCTGCGCAATACCACCACACCCAGCACAGCCGACAACACCGACCCGATCAGCACGCCCACCTTGACCTCGTCGACCAGTTCCGGCGCGCCCGGGAAGGCCAGTGCGCCAATGAACAGGCTCATGGTGAAGCCGATACCACACAAGGCTGCGACGCCATACAACTGGCCCCAGTTGCTGCCGTCCGGCAAGCGCGCCAGGCCAGCGCGAATCGCCAGCGCGGCCATGGCGAATATGCCGACCTGCTTGCCGACCAGCAGCCCTAGCGCAACGCCGAGCGGAACCGGGTCCACGAGCTTGTCGGCGGTAATGCCCGACAGTGACACGCCAGCGTTGGCAAAACCGAAGATCGGTACGACGGCAAACGCCACCCACGGGTGCAGCTTTTCTTCCAGATGCAGCAGTGGCGAGCTAGCCTCTTCATCGGGTTTGCCCAACGGGATGCACAGCGCCAGCGCGACGCCCGCCAGGGTGGCGTGGATACCGGACTGGAGCATGAAGAACCACAGCAGCGCGCCTACAACCAGGTAAGGCAGCAGTTTTTTAACACCCAGACGATTCAGCGCGACGAGCACGGCGATGGAGCCCAGCGCTGCGAGCAGCATGGGAATGGAGAGATCGCTGGTGTAGAACAACGCGATGATCAGCACCGCGCCGAGATCATCGAGAATCGCCAGTGCCGACAGGAAGATCTTCAGCGACAGCGGCACGCGCTTGCCCAGCAGTGACAGCACACCCAGGGCGAACGCGATGTCGGTCGCTGCCGGAATGGCCCAGCCGCCGATGGTGTCTGCACGCCCCCAGTTGAAGGCCACGTAGATCAGCGCAGGAACCAGCATGCCGCCCAAGGCCGCAAAGCCTGGTAAGGCCCTCTGGCTCCAGGAGGCGAGCTGACCGGCGAGCACTTCACGCTTGATCTCCAGGCCGACGAGCATGAAGAAGATCGCCATCAGACCGTCGTTGATCCAGTGCGAAACCGACAAACCGGCGAACACTGCGTGCAGCGCGGCGAAGTAGCTGTCGGCCAGCGGTGAGTTGGCAACGATCAGGGCCGCCAGCGCAGCCGCCATTAGTACCAGCCCGCCAGCGGATTCAGCAGCGAAGAAACGCGTGATGAACGCCAGCGCGTTCGGGGATTCGGTACGGGGGGTGGGTTTGTGCATGACAGCTCCGCGGGGGTACAGCGCAAAAAGGCCGAAATTTTACCACCCGCAGAACCTGTGAAACGCTTGGTAAACCTGAGGATACAAATTAACGCTTCCCGACCAAACGCAGGCCGGGAAACGTCGCAAAAGAGTGCCTGCCGATCAGGCAGGCGCCCTGCTCATGTCACTTCTTGACCGTTTCTTCGAGCGTAAAGCGGCCCAGCGGGTTCTGACCGAAGTGCTCGATGTTCTTGCGCGACACACTGATGTAGGGACTGTAGTAGAGGTCAATCCAGTTGACGTCCGCCTTGGCCATTTTCTGCAGGTCGATGTACATCTGCTCACGCTTTTTCGGGTCCATCTCGACCCGTGCGGCAGCGACCAGCTCCTTGACCTTGTCGTTCTTGTAACGGGTCATGTAGTTGTTGTTGGTGTCGTGGCCGAGCACGAAGGTGGTCTTCTGGTCCGGGTCGAGGATGTCGTTGGTCCAGTACATCACGGAGATGTCGTAGTCACCGGCAATCAGCATGTCCCAGCTCTGGCTCGGGTCGACTTTCTGCAGCGTTGTGGTCACGCCGACCTTGGCCAGTTGCTGTTGCAGCATGACCGCGATTTGCTCGTCGACCTCGTTGCCCGCGTTGACCACGTAATTGAGTTTCAGGTCCGATGCACCGGCGTCCGCCAGCATCTGCTTGGCCTTGACCGGGTCATAAGGGCGTTGCAGGTTGTCGGCGTAGTGGTACAGCGCGCCTTTGGGAATGTAGGAACTGGCCACGGTGCCCAGCCCGAAGGTGGCGGCCTCGACCAGCGATTTCTTGTCGATGGCCATGTCCAGCGCCTGACGCACTTCCGGCTTGGCCAATGCGCCGTGTTCATGATTGATCAGCAAGTGATCTTCACGGGTGGAGGGGTCGAGATGGACCACCAGATCGGGGTCCTTCTGCAGATTTGCGATACGCGAGAACGGTATCCATATCGCAGCATCGAGCTCGCCCTTCTGGACCATGAGCGTGCGGGTGTTGTCGTCCGGCACCGAGATCCACTCGACACCGTCCAGGCTCACGCTCGGCGCTTCCCAGAAGTTGGGGTTCTTCGCCAGAATCACCCGGTCACCGCGCCGCCATTCCTTCACGGTAAACGCGCCGGAGCTGACAGGCTGCTCGGCATACGCCTCTTCGCCCATGCTCTTCATGGCTTTCTCGGAGAGAATCGACACGTTGGGCAGGGCCAGTTGCGAGAGGAACGAGGCCGAAGGATTCTTCAGCGTGATCACCAGCGTATGCGGATCTGTCGCGACGGCCTTGTCGATAATCTTGTAGGAATCGCTCCACAGCGAACCCTTGTCGTCGCGAATTCGCAGCAGGCTGAACACTGCGTCACTGGCCGTCAGGTCCGAGCCGTCGGAGAATTTGGCCGGACGCATCTTGAGCGTGTAGGTCAGCCCGTCAGGCGAGATCGACCAGCTTTCTGCCAGCCCCGGTACCAGCTTGGTGCCTTTGTCATCTACGCGGATCAGCACGTCGTAGACGTTGGAAAACACCCAGTTGTCGATGTTCTGCGCACTTTTGATCGGGTCGAACGTGGTGCCGTCCTCACGACGGCCGATGGTCAGCACGCCCGCAGCTTCGGCCACACCCGCCGCCAGGGAACAGGCCGCCAGCATGGCGACGGTCAGCATTTTCATTGGTCGAGCTTTCATACACAGAACTCCTTGTCGATGTCGGGACAGATGTCGTTACAGGTCAGGATCAAAAAATCGGGGTTTCCAGCACACAGTCGTAGCGCTGCTGGCCGACATGCCGGGTCGGTGGCGCGACGCTGGAACAGGTCGGCCTGGCAAACCGGCAACGCGGATGAAACGCGCAGCCGTCGGGTAAATTCAGGGGGCTTGGCGGCTCACCCTGCAACGGCTCGCCGGACAAAGGACGATCCGGATCGATTTCCGGAATCGCCTGAATCAGCGCCGCGGTATAGGGGTGGCGCGGCGAAACAAAGACGTCCTCTACCGGGCCTTCTTCAACGATTCTGCCCAGGTACATGACCGCCACCCGATCGCACAGGCGACGCACGATGGCCAGGTCATGGGCAATGAACAGAATCGCCAGATTCATGCGCTGGCGCAGCTCCAGCAGCAGGTTGATGATCTGCCCCTGAATCGAAACGTCCAGCGCCGCCACGCATTCGTCGGCAATGATCAGCCGTGGCTCGATGGCCAGCGCGCGGGCGATACCGACACGCTGACATTGTCCGCCACTCAAGGCACCCGGCTTGCGTTCGGCAAATTCGGGCCGCAGACCGACCATGTCGAGCAGCTCGATGACCCGCGCCGGAATGTCGGAAGTGGCGACCTTGCGCTGCACGGCAAGCACTTCGGCCAGCGTCGCACCGATGGTCATTCGCGGGTTGAGCGAAGAGGACGGGTCCTGAAAGACCATCGCGGTTTCGCTGCGCAGGCGTTGCAGATTGATACCGCTGCCCTGGGCCATGTCGACGTCATCGAAGACGATCTGCCCGGAGGTAATGTCATTCAGGCGGAGAATGGCCCGCCCCAGCGTGCTCTTGCCGCTGCCGGACTCGCCGACCAGCCCCAGCGTTTCACCCGCACAAATGCTCAGCGATACGCCGTTGACGGCATGCACCCAACGCTTGTTGAGGCCCAGGAAACCCGAGCCGGGTGCCGGGAAGCGCACCACCAGATCATTGACGTTCAGCAGTGTGGTGCCGCTCATGAGACGGCCTCCCGGGATTGCACCAACGGGTAGTGACAGGCCGCAGCATGGGCAACGCCCATCGGCCGCATCAGCGGTAGCCTGTCAGGACAGTCTGCCCCTGCGTGACCGCAGCGGGCATGAAAACGACATCCGCCTGGCAGTGCATCGAGCAAAGGCGGCTGACCGGGAATGGTCCGTAGCAGGTCGCTGCCCGCACCGCTGGCGGGCTGGCATTCGATCAGGCCGTGGGTATAAGGATGGCATGCGCGAGCAAGCACGTCGCGCTTGCTGCCGTGCTCACACAGGCGGCCGGCGTACATCACCGCGATGGAGTCGCAGGTTTGCGCCACCACGCCGAGATCGTGGGTGATCATGATCAACGACAGCCCGTGACGATCGCGCAGGTCCAGCAACAGACGCAGGATTTGCGCCTGCACCGTCACATCCAGTGCGGTGGTCGGCTCGTCGGCGATCAGGACCTGCGGCCCACAGCCCAGCGCCACGGCAATCATCGCGCGCTGGCGCATGCCACCGGAAAACTCATGGGGAAAGTTATCCACACGCGACGCCGGATCGGGAATGCCGACCTGGCGCAAAAGATCGACGGCCTGCGCCCGGGCTTCACGCTTCGACGCGCCCTGATGCAGACGAACACCTTCGGCGATCTGCTCGCCGATACGCATCAGCGGGTCCAGGTGGCTACTGGGGTTCTGGAAAATCATGCCGATCCGCCGCCCGCGCATGGCCCGCATTCCAGCGGCATCCAGCTTCAACAGGTCGACATCATTGAGGCGTACCGAGCCGCCACGCACGTGCAGATCCGGCGACGGCATCAATTGCATCAGCGCCCGGCAGGCCATGGTCTTGCCAGAGCCGCTTTCACCGACCAGCCCGAGAATCTCGCCCTGGTGCAGGTCGAACGACAACCGGTCGACCAGCGTCACATCGCGGCCACGATGGCTCGCCACCACGCTCATCTCGCTGACCTGCAGCACGGGCGTACTCATTGCCGTTCTCCCAGGGTTTCGGCGACGCCGTCCGCCAACAGGCTGAAGCCCATGGCCAAGGTCACGATGGCCAGGCCCGGAAAGGTGCAGATCCACCACGCAGAAGTGAGGAAGGCCTGCCCTTCGGCGACCATGGTCCCCCACTCCGCCATCGGTGGTTGCACCCCCAGGCCCAGGTAGCTGACCGATGCGCCGCTGAGCAACACCAGAACCGCGTCAGACATGGAAAACACAATCGAGCCGAACATCGCGTTGGGCAGCAGATGGCGGAACAGGATACGCAAGTGACCAAAACCCAGGCTCTTGGCTGCCAGGGCAAAATCGCTCTCCTTGAGCACCAGAATCTGTGAGCGGATCAGCCGCGCATAAGACACCCAGCCCACCAGTGCCATGGCGATGTAGAAGCTGCCCAGGCCTGGCCCGAGAATCGCGATGATCGCCAGCATCAGCACCAGAAACGGGAACGCCAGCACGATGTCGATCACGCGCATGCACAGGTTGTCGAAGCGTCCGCCGATGTAGCCCGACAAGGCGCCGACGAAGGTCCCGATCATGAACGGGAAGATCACCCCGATCACGCAGATCTGCAGGTCGACGCGTGCCGCCCAGATCACTCTGGACAGAATGTCGCGACCGAAATTGTCGGTGCCGAACGGATGCGCGAGGTGCGGCGCGAGCATGCGCAGCTCGGTGTTCTGGTAGATCGGATCGTAAGGTGCCAGCCATGGCGCAAACAGCGCCAGTATCAGCCACCCGCCCAATAAAGAGCCGCCCAGCAGCATCGCCAGCCGGCCATTGCGCAAACGCAGGCGCAGCCGGGAACGCCCGTGCGGACGAAGATGGGCATGAGCCACGGTCATTTGATATTCACCCGCGGGTCAATGGCCACCGTGGCCACATCGGCCAGGAAGTTCACGATCACCGTGGCACAGGCCAGCACCATGGCCACCCCCTGCACCACCATGTAATCGCGACTGAAGATGCCGCGCACCAGCAACTGACCGATGCCGGGAATCGCAAACAGACTTTCGATCACCACGGTGCCGCTGATCAGCCAGCCGATGTTCACCGCCAGCAGGTTGATCGAAGGCACCAGTGAATTGGGCAACACGTGGCGCCGAAACAACGCACCTTCACTGAGGCCACGCGCCCGGGCCGCCGTCACATGATCGGCTTGCAGCTCCACAAGCATGCTCGCACGCAGGTTGCGAATCAGCACCGCAGACAGGGCCAGCGCAATGGTCAGACAAGGCAGCACCAGGTGATGAACCTTGTCCAGCCAGTCGCTGCCGTAGCCTGACACCGGAAACCAGCCAAGCTGCACACTGAACATCAGGATCAGCATGATGCCCAGCCAGAACGCCGGCATGCCCAGCCCTGTGGTGGTAAAGACGCGGATCAGGTTGTCGCTCCAACGGCCTTTGTTGCGCGCCGCGAGCGTAGCCAGGGGCACGGCGATCAGCAGCGCCAGCAGAACGCTGCCCAACACCAGAAATACGGTGGGCTCGATCCGTGTGCTGATCAGCTTGAGTACGTCTATCTTGTACAGCAGCGATTTGCCCATATCGCCCTGCACCAGGTTTTTCATGAAATACACGTACTGCGTCCACAGGGGCTCATCCAGACCATACTGGGCACGGATGTTGGCCAGGGCCTGCGGTGTGGAACGCGAACCCAGCAGGATGCGCGCCGGATCGCCGGGGATCGAACGCACCAGAATGAAGGTAACCAGGCTGATGCCGAACAGCACCGGCAGCAGCTGCAACGGACGCTGGAGAATGAAACGATAACGACCCAGATTCATCAGACGCCCCGATGCTGTGACAGAAAATTCAGCAGGACCGGAAAGTACGCCGCCGCCCCCTCTACGTAAAAGGGCAGAGCAAAGTTGTAGTCGAACATTGACCATCCGTCGACTTTGATTGTTTTCAGCTCATCCGGCCTGTGTTCATAGCCCATTGCACTGCACCTTTGCGGACGACGCTCATGGCATCAACCCTATCCTGCAAGGCGAGCGCAGACAGCTAGCAATTCTTATAGGTTTTACAGGACTGGCAGCCGATTGGGCGCACGCGTGGCACCGTCCTTGCTAATTGTTATATTAGGCTCTGTACGAAAAGTCGGCGAGCGAAGGTCAGGCGAGGCAAAAACAGGCGAGGAAGCGGAGTCTACGTGTTGTAAATGAGCATTCCGAGCCTGTTTTTAACGAAGCATCACCGAGCGCAGCCACTTTTCGTACAGAGCCTAGAGCCCTATATCGGCTTAATGACAAAGGAGGTCATGCCATGCATATCAGGTTGTCGGATTTCAATTCGCGGCTGCAGTCTGCATCCACGCTGGATCAGCAAATGGATTGCGCGCTGCTGCTGGCATCGGATCTCGGATTCGATGCTGTGATTTACGACTACAGCCCGGTGCCGGTGTCCCATGATGGAGCACTGATCACCCCGTCGCTGCTGTCATTGCGCAATACGCCTGCGGACTGGTACGCGCTTTGGTGCAGTCAGGGCTATTACCAGATCGATCCGGTGCAACACCTGGCCGTCGCCAGCGTCTCGCCTTTTGTATGGTCATACCAGCCCAGGGCCGAGACGGTCCTGAAAACGTTCATCACGGATATGCACAAGCCGGTGGTGCGCTATCTGCATGACTCACACATGACCTGTGGCGTGACGGTGCCGATCCACATGCCCAAAGGCGGTTTCGCAACATTGACCGGTCTGTGTGCGGACGGCAGCGACGTCGCCCTTGAGGACGCGCGCCAGAGCCTGGCCGAGTTTGGCCTGCTTGCTCACGCCTTTCAGGAGGTCGCCTACCCGCTGTTCGACCAGAAAATACGCTCGTGCAATGCGATCAGGCTGACCCCGCGCGAGCGCGAATGCCTCAGCTGGTCTGCCGAGGGCCTGACGGCCAGAGAGATTGCCGATCAGCTCAACCGTTCTGTCGCCACGGTGACCTTGCACCTGAATTCGGCCATGCAGAAGCTGGGGGCCAAAAACCGTGTACAGGCGGTGGTGCGTGCCGTTCATTACCGTTTACTCGACCACTGACCGGTTTATCGGCCAAAACCTATCATTTTCTATAGTTATGAGACGCAAGACGCCGCGCTATGGTGCCCCCAAACTATCCAGCAGGGACCGGCGACATGGCAGATATGACGATCAAGGAAGGTTTCGCGCCCTTTGGCGACCATCAGACGTGGTATCGCATCACAGGTGACCTGCACGGTCCCGGCACACCACTGGTCATTCTGCACGGCGGCCCCGGTTGTACGCATGACTACGTCGATTCGTTCAAGGACATCGCCAGCACCGGCCGGGCCGTTATTCACTACGATCAGTTGGGTAACGGAAAGTCGACTCGACTGCCAAAAATAGGTGATGACTTCTGGACGGTCGATCTGTTCTTGAGCGAACTCGACAACCTGCTTGAGCACCTGGGCATCGAAAACGACTACGCATTGCTGGGCCAGTCGTGGGGCGGCATGCTGGCGGCAGAGCATGCCGTGCGTGAACCTTCGCCCGAAAACTCATCCAACGGGCTTAAGGCACTGATCATCGCCAACTCCCCCGCAGACATGCTCACTTGGGTAAACGAGGCCAACCGGCTGCGCGAGGATCTGCCAGCCGATGTGCAGGCTACGTTGCTCAAGCACGAAGAGGCGGGAACCTTGAAAGACCCGGAATACCTGAAAGCCTCGCGGGGATTTTATGACCGCCATGTCTGCCGCATCACCCCATGGCCGGAGGAGGTAAAACGTACCTTCGACGCGATTGACGCCGATCCGACCGTCTACCACGCCATGAATGGCCCTACCGAGTTTCACGTTATCGGCACGATGAAGGAGTGGACCATCGTCAATCGCCTGAAACGCATCAGCGTTCCGACCTTGCTGATTTCCGGGAAGTATGACGAAGCCACACCGCTCGTCGTGAAGCCCTATGTGGATAATGTCCCCAACATCAGTTGGTCTGTTTTCGAAGAGTCCAGTCACATGCCCCATGTAGAAGAACGAATGGCCTGCATGGGATGCATTGCAGGTTTTCTGGACACGTTGGTCGAACCGGTTGAAGAGTCCGCAGCTTGACGTTCAGGACTGACGGGGCCATGCCTTTGGAGTTGTATTATTAGAGCGAATACTTTAATAACATTCACCCGACTAACGGTTAACTTTGTTCACAGTATTACTGGAACTTTTTCATAACATACGGTTGCCTGACAGCGAATGATTGCATAAAGCCATTATGAAATAACTTTCATGGCTGTTTTGTTAAAGCTCTCTCGTTTTCAGCAGAAAAACAGTTATTGGAAGGAAAGTACTTGCCTTCCGCCTGTTTTGCCGCTGGAGGCAACCATGAACCTCAGATCGTTAAGTATTTCACGCAGGGCCTCCCTGTGCTTTGGCGTCATTACCTTGCTGTTGATCGGTCTGGGTGCCTTCTCCTATGTACAGATCGGCCACTTGCGCGTCGCCGAGCAGAACATAGAAGAAAACTCACTGCCCAGCATTCAGGTCGTCGACGACATTCAGATCGCCCTGCTTCACGCCCGCCTGGAAAGCATCAGGATGCTCGCCAGCAACGATCCTAGCGTACACGCCACCGCAGAGGCCAAGGTCCGGGAAGCGATCGAGGCGCTGCGTACCAACAGCGACTTCTATCAAAAACACCTGCTGTCGGGGGAAGCCGACCGGGCGCAATTCGAAGAAGCCAATAACAAGATGGGTGTTTACATTGACGGCTTGAAACAAGTTGTCGCGCTGGACAGTTCTGATCACGAAAGAGCGGTCTCCCTTGCCAACGGCGAGCAAGCCCAAAAGGCCACTGTCTATCAGGAAAAACTTACTGCGCTACGCGGGCACAATGCTGAAGAAGCGGTCGTCTCCGGGAAAGATGCCACTGCAGTCTACGACCACAGCGTCAACGTGTTGATGACTGTGCTGATCGCAGCGTTCCTGCTTACCGTGGTACTCGCGATTGCACTGACACGCAGCATTGTCGACCCGATCAGCGTCTCGCTGAAACTGGCGGAAGACATCGCCGCCGGTGACCTGACCAGGCAATTGAGCGTTAGCGGCAGCGATGAAGCCTCACGCTTGATGACGGCCCTGAATACCATGTCGGGGAATCTACGCACCACCATTCACGAAATTTCCGGCGCCTCCGCACAACTGAGCACTGCCGCCGTCGAGATGACGTCGATCACCGAAAGCGCCGACCGCACACTGCAACAACAGAACAGTGAAATCGAGCAGGCAGCTACCGCGGTAAACGAAATGAGTGCTGCCGTAGAAGAGGTCGCTCGTAATGCTACGTCGACCTCGCAGGCTGCCCAACAGTCGAGCCTTTCCGCCGATCTGGGTAACCAGCGCGTTGCCGAAACCCTTACCGCCATGCAGAACCTGACAGGCCTGGTCGAGGGCTCTTCCGCGCAGGTTACTGCGCTTGCCGGTCAGGCTCAGAACATCAGCAAAGTATTGGGCGTGATTCGCGGCATTGCCGAACAGACCAACCTGCTGGCACTCAACGCCGCCATCGAAGCTGCACGTGCTGGCGAACAGGGTCGCGGCTTCGCTGTGGTCGCCGATGAAGTACGGGCTCTGGCGCACCGCACACAGACGTCCACGCAAGAAGTCGAACAGATGATTTCAGCGATTCAGGCCGGTTCTTCCGCCACCGTCGAGTCCATGCAGAAGAGCACTCAGGAAGTTCACAGCACTCGCAAGACCGCAGAAGACGCCGGAGAGTCGCTGCGCCAGATCACCGACTCGGTACTCGAAATCAATAACCGTAACCTGCAGATCGCGGCGGCTTCCGAGCAGCAGGCGCATGTCGCGCGCGATGTCGACAGAAGTCTGGTCAGCATTCGTGACCTGGCCGTGCAGAGCAGCGAAGGCACGCGGCAGACCCTGATCGCCAGTACCGAACTTTCACAGTTGGCGGTCAACCTGAATGATCTGGTTCTGCGCTTCAAGACGTAATCCTGGCATCCACGCTGACCAGGCATGACAGAAGGGCAGCAGATTCGTCTGCTGCCCTTCTTTATATAGAGCCAGCCGCGCTCGACAAAAAACCGATAACGGTCCCGCTCCTACAGCCCCCTCCTTTCAAAACCTGCAAGCCGCCCCCCTCTGCTGACAGCCTGTCAGACGCATTGCCTTCACTAGTTGAAATAGGATCCATGAAGACCTGTTGACCAGCTCAGACTAATTGAAAAAGCCCGTAACGTTGACAGGGGCATTAAACTCATTCGATAGTTGGCGGCGAACAACAAAATATTTCATGTAAGCCACGATCAGGTATGACACGATCACTTCCTGCACGGGATCGGCAGCGCCCGGCGTACTGCCAAGGCCGCATCAGTGCTTTTATGACCAGGATGAGACATTTTGAACAACAACCTGACTTCCGCAGAGCTGGCAGTCATCAGTGAAATCGAGGCCACTTCCAGTCTGCTACGGCTGGTAACCCGGCTGACCGGGCTGAGATTTGCGGCAATCGCCAAAGTCACCGAGGCCAGCTGGACTGCATGCGCTGTTTACGACGAAATCCAGTTCGGGCTGGAAGCCGGTCATCAGCTCAAGCTGGAGACCACGTTCTGCAATGAATTGCGTCAGCATCGCCAGCCTATCGTGATCAACGAAGTCGCGACCGACCCCGTCTACGCAGAACATCCCATTACTAAAATGTATGGTTTCCAGAGCTATTTCTCGTTGCCGATCATTTTTCCCAACGGCGATTTCTTCGGCACCCTGTGCGGCCTGGATACCAAGCCTGCGCCACTCGATGATGCCAATACCCTCGATACCCTGAAAGTATTCTGTACGCTGATCGCCAGCACGCTGTACGCGCACTATCAACTTCAGGAAATGCAGGAAGTTACCGCTTAAGGCATGGAATGCCTCAGACGCACAGTTGCCGCTCCATGATAAACGTGCGCTCTTCTCCCTCCAGATGTTCCCGCACCACGCTGAAGCCCAGTGCCAGATAGAACTCCCGCGCAGTCAAGGATGACGGTACAACCATCCGCGCCGCGCCCGCCTTGCGTGCGACAACCTCCAGCTCGGCCATCAACAAACGCCCGATCCCCTGCCGATGCCTGTCAGGGTCGACGAATACCGAACGCACGATCTCTCCCTCCAGACTCGCAGTGCCCACCACCACGTTGCCCTCTGACGCCACGAATACTTGCCGCTGCTGCATGAGCCGCTCGATCGCAGCCGGGCTGAAACTCAATTGCACGCGCTCGATCACACTGGCGGGATAGTCCTTGGCATTGCTGGTTCGCAAGGCCGCCAATACCACGCGACTGATGGCATCAGCGTCCGCCATGCGGGCGGGTCGCACCTCGATGTTCATGGTGTGGCTCCTGATTATCTTGCGATGGGTGAGCTCATTTTCAGAGAGAGCAGGCAAGCAACACACGCCTTCATACGATGAAGCCTTTGCTCACTCAGCACGTAAAAAAGGTAGCCGAAGCGCCTGCATGATGACGCTCGATTCACTTATTTTCGGCCAGTCGACGAATGGTAGTGCTTGCCACATCCCGTAAACAAACGGCCAACCCCTCGCCGTGCGCGGCTTGAACAACGATGCCGTTCAAAAAATCCGATCTGCGGCCGATTAATCGGTATCTCGCCGCTGTGGTCGGAATCTTTTCGTCTGTTAAAGTGAGTTTCGTGATGTCATATAGTCATCATCGAGTATCCATTGAGAATCGTCATGAACGCCAGCGCCCCTATTCCTCTGAATGAAACGCAACGTCTGTTGCGCATACGGGAGCTGTGCGTACTTGAAGATACGTCCGATGACGTATTCGATGAAATCGTCGCGATGACCGCTGCATTTTTCGAGACGCCGATTGCCTTGATCTCGATCGTCGATGAGCACCGTCAGTGGTTCCGTGCCAGGGTGGGCCTGAATGCCCGTGAAACACCGCGTAACGTGTCCTTCTGCGCCTACACCATCCTGTCCGACACGCTGTTCGAGATTCCCGACGCGACGCTCGACCAGCGCTTCGTGAACAACAGCCTGGTGACCGGCCATCCTGACATTCGTTACTACGCAGGCGCGCCACTGATCACCGATGACGGCATTGCTCTGGGCAGTCTGTGCGTGATCGATACCAAGCCGCGCGAGCCGATGACCGAATACCAGACCGAGATGCTCAAGCGCTTTGCGTCGCTGGTCATGAAGCGCATTGTCGGCCTCAGGCTCAGTTGCTTCATTGATCAGCCCACCGGCTTGTACAACCGCTCACGCCTGCAGGAAGACATCACTCAGGCAGTGGCATCCAGTGTCGATTATCAGTTGGTCGTGGTGGACATGATTACCTCCGCGTTCCTCAACGACATCGTCAAGGCCCTGGGTTACAGCTTTTCGCAGGATCTGGTGACGGCGATCAAGAGCCGCCTGGAGAGCCTGCTGCCGCCAACCTGCTCACTGTACAAGGTCAGCCCTACGCGCTTCGGCTTTCTGTTGGCAGGGGAACGTACCCCCGAACACCTGTTCCGCACCATCCTCAAAGACTTCGAGACGCCCGTTGAGTGTCGGGGCATTCCCGTTCAGATGCAGGTCGGGCTCGGGGTCGTGACCCTGAACCGCAATCCGGTCGAAGAACAGGACTGGATGCGCATGGTGATCAGCGCCGCCGACGATGCCCGCGATCGTGATCTCGGCTGGGCGATGTATGAACCGCACTTCGACGCCGCCCAGCAGCGTGCTTTCAAACTGCTGAGTTCGTTGACCGGAGCGGTGCACGCTGACGATCAACTGCGTCTGGTCTACCAGCCGCGCATCGACCTCGACTCCGGCCTGTGCACGTCGGTAGAGGCCTTGCTGCGCTGGAATCACCCCACGCTCGGGGCCATCGGGCCTGCCGAGTTCGTGCCGCTGGCCGAGAAGACCGCGCTGATGCGCCCGCTGAGCCTTTGGGTGCTGACCCGTGCCATCGAACAGGCCGCTCGCTGGCAGCAACAGGGCTTCGATTTCCGTATTGCGATCAACGTGACGCCCGGAGACCTCACCGGCCCGGCGTTCACCGACCGGATGATCCGTCTGCTGGGCAAGCACAAGATCGACCCTACCCGCTTCGAGCTGGAGTTCACTGAAGGCGCGTTGATGCACAACCCGGCAGAAGTACGCCACCAGCTGGAGCGCATGCGTCAGATGGGCATGGATGTGGCAATCGATGACTTCGGCACGGGCTACAGCAACTGGAATTATCTGCGGCAGTTGCCTGCGACGACGGTCAAGCTCGACCAGTCGCTGATCCGCAATCTGGCGTCCGACAAAACCGATCAGCGTCTGGTCAAGGCATTGATCGGCCTGGCCAAGAAACTCGGTTACTGCGTCGTGGCCGAGGGCATCGAAACCGATGAGATTCGTCGCCTGGTCAAACAATGGGGCTGCGATGAAGGCCAGGGCTACCTGATCGCCAAACCCATGGAAGCCGAGGCTCTTCTGAACTGGATTGGTCCGAACCAACTCCTGCAGAGTGCTGCGCAAGCCGCAGAAGCGGCAATCGTGCGCGACAAACGGTTATAACCTTAGAACACATCTTCATAACCGTTTACACCACAAGCCGTTATGCTGCCCGCCACTTTTTGCCTATGCGTTTGCTTGAAAAAGGTTGGATATGGAAGCGGGTGGTCTGGGTTTTGTCGTTGCAGGGCTGGTAGTCGGTTTCATCGTTGGCATGACCGGGGTCGGCGGCGGCTCGCTGATGACGCCGATCCTGTTGTGGTTCGGCATCAATCCGGCCACGGCGGTCGGCACTGACTTGCTGTACGCGGCGATTACCAAATCCGGCGGGGTTCTGGTCCATCGCAAGCACGACAACATCGACTGGAAAGTCACCGGGCTGCTGACTCTGGGCAGCGTCCCGGCGGTGCTCATGACGCTGTGGTTTCTGAGCACCCTGCATACCGCTCCCGAAGCGCTCAATGCGATCATCAAACAGGCACTCGGGTTCGTGCTGCTGCTCACTGCACTCGCCGTGCTGTTCAAGAAAAAACTGCTGGCCTTCGCTCACCGGCGAGGGGACGGCTACTCGTTTTTCAGCGGCACCAGCCTGACGGTACTGACCGTCATCACCGGCCTGATCCTCGGCACCATGGTCGCTCTCACCTCCATCGGTGCGGGCGCGCTGGGCACGGTGGCATTGTTCATCCTCTATCCACTGCTGCCGACCCGGCGTCTGGTGGGTACGGAGATCGCCCACGCGGTGCCTCTCACGCTGGTCGCAGGCCTGGGTCATGCGAGCATGGGCAACATGAACTGGGAATTGCTGGGCTGGCTGCTGATGGGCTCACTGCCCGGTATCTACTTGGGCAGCCATATGGCCGGCCGCGTCTCCGATGACCTGCTACGACCCTTCCTGGCCATCATGCTGGGCACCATCGGCTTCAAGCTGGCGTTCTGATCGGCGCTTATCCATCAGCCTGTCACATTTCTGAGTCAGGCTTGCCCACGAACACAGCCTCGATAGCCGCAGAGCCCGTTTGCTGGCAGGCTGTGCGCACTCATCGGGAATTGTAATTTTTTGTAGCGAGACACCGATTTTCGGCGCAGGATTTTGTGCGTCTGCTTTAGCGCCGATGACCCGGCACAGACTTACCCTCACTGAAAGGAGATGCCAACAATGCTCATCCGAATTGAAGAAGGTGTATATGGCGACGCTTGGGTTGTAATACTGGACGACTACCCGGTCAAATGCCGGAGCTGGCAGGAAGCCAGAGAATTTGCCGACCGCATGAAATCCAGAATCGACGCGCCTCATTCGCTGCCGCATATGGCACGCCGCGCAGCCGCTGAAATAAGCGTTCAGGCGGCAGCCCGCTAGACCGACGCCCTCCCCGCGAATTAATCCATACAGCGTTGCCAGGCAATGGGCGACGCTGTTTCACCCCGTCATGACGCCGCTTGAATTATCCAACCACTTCTCGTTTCCATGACATCCGTTTCACATCCCCTTCACGTCCGGCTGCGTAAATTGGCCCTACTCCTTTGATGAATCCCATTTGGCCCACCCCGTTGTGGGCCATTTTTTTGCCTGCAGAAAAGTGCCGGTGCTCCCGCGCTGATGCGGCAGGATTACTCGCCTTGCGCTGTGGGAGACGATGACACAGCCAGCACCTGGCTGCTCAATACGCCAGCATTCAGCTCTGCCAGCCGATCACTGCCGGTGCCATTGGCAACGTGATTGCTCCAGCTCGCCACCGAAACTGCCATCCAGCCCAGCACAAACAACGCAGCTGCCTGTAACGCCCACTTGGTCAAGATCGACATACGCTTTCTCCTTGTTCAGGTCTGGATGGCAAGCATGTAAACACCTCACCATTGCAGAAGAATTGCAGAGATTTTTATTTTTGCCAGCCGATATTTCACCTTCGTGAGCAAAGGTGTCGAAAAACAGAAGGGAGCGGTCTACGAGGGAAAATACCCACGCCCGCAGGCGGGGTATTTTTGAAAAGCGGGGTCAGTACTTGGTGCTTTGCTGCTCAGGTCTGGCCGGTGTGTCCACATGACTCGGACCCGCAATCAGCAGAGCCAGCACGCCAACGATCGGCACGGCAACAACGACAATGATCCACATCAGCTTGTTGCTGGATTGTGTCTTGCTCTTGCGAATACGCAGTACTGCCCAGATGTCCGAAATCACGATCAGGGCGGTCAGCGCTGCGAACATCCACAAATGATTTTCCGATATCCAACCCATTTGAAATCTCCTGCACCATCAACGAAGGCAACCAGACCGGCTGCCCTACTGTAGAAGAGGTCAAAAAGAGCCTTAAAGTTCAGAGAATATTTCGGATTGTGACCGGGTGCTCAGCGCAGAGGCAAGAACGGACGCAGAGCGTTCAGAACGGCATGCCCAGGCAGAGCTTGGGCACGATAGGCGTATTCACCCGCACATCGTTCCTCACGCGGAGCATGCGGAACGATCATCTCAACGATCGTGCGGCGCTCTGCGTCGTATGCCTTTCCGGACGCTCTGCGTCCTCTTGCGACGCAGAGCGTCGGGAACTGCATTCCCACGCGGAGCGTGCGGAACGATCATCTCAACTATCGTGCGGCGCTCTGCGTCGTATGCCTTTCTGGACGCTCCGCGTCCTCTTGCGACGCAGAGCGTCGGGAACTGCAGTCTACAGCGTGGGCATGCCGTTCGTGACGCTCCAGTCAGGTAATCGGTGCCGGGTTGAAGAGCGTGATGTCGTTGTGCAGGCGGTAATGCTCGGTCCAGGTCTTCTTCTTGCCGCTGGCCACGTCCAGGTAGAAGTGGAAAAGCTCCCAGCCCAGGTCCTCGATGCTCGCGCGTCCGGTCGCGATGCGTCCGGCGTCTATATCGATCAGGTCAGGCCAGCGCTGGGCCAGTTCGGTACGGGTCGAAACCTTCACCACCGGCGCCATCGCCAGACCATACGGCGTACCGCGTCCTGTGGTGAACACGTGCAGGTTCATGCCGGCAGCCAGTTGCAAGGTGCCGCAGACGAAGTCACTGGCCGGTGTCGCGCAGAAGATCAATCCCTTGCCGCTGACCCGCTCGCCCGGGCCGAGTACGCCGTTGATGGCGCTGCTGCCTGATTTGACGATCGATCCCAGAGACTTCTCGACGATATTCGACAACCCGCCCTTCTTGTTGCCCGGCGTGGTGTTGGCGCTGCGATCTGCCTCGCCTTTGGCCAGATAGCGGTCGTACCAGTCCATCTCCCGCACCAGCGCCTGTGCGACGTCCTGATCCTGTGCGCGGGAAGTCAGCAAATAGATGGCATCCCGCACTTCGGTTACTTCGGAGAACATCACTGTCGCACCAGCGCGAAGCAGCAGATCCGATGCGTAACCCAGTGCCGGGTTGGCGGTAATGCCGGAAAACGCATCACTGCCGCCGCACTGCATGCCCAGAATCAACTCGGACGCCGGAACCGTTTCGCGACGCCGCAGATCCAGCTTTTTCAAACGCGTCTCGGCCAGCTCCATGATCTGCTCGATCATTTCATTGAAACCGTGGCTGGAGTCCTGCAGGCGATACAGCCAAGGCTCGCTGAGGTCCACCGAGCTGTCGCCCTCATGCATGACCTGCCCGGCCTGCAGCTTCTCACAGCCCAGGCTGATCACCAGCGCCTCGCCGCCCAGATTCGGGTTGCGTGCCAGATTGCGCACCGTGCGGATCGGGATGTAGGCATCGGTGGCCGTAATGGCCACGCCGCAGCCATAGCTGTGGGTCAGCGCCACGACGTCATCGACGTTCGGATACTTGGGCAACAACTCGTCACGGATGCGTTTGACCGCATGGTCGAGCACACCGGTCACGCACTGCACGGTGGTGGTGATGCCCAGAATGTTGCGAGTGCCCACGGTGCCGTCGGCGTTGCGATAGCCTTCGAAGGTGTAACCCTCGAGCGGCGCCTGCTTTTCCGGCACGGCATCGGACATCGGCAGGCTGTCGAGCGCAGGCGCGGAAGGCATGCGCAACTGGTCTTCCCTGACCCAACTGCCGCGGGGTATCGGTTGCAGTGCGTAGCCAATGGTGTGGCCGTAACGAATCACGGCCTCGCCCACGGCCAGGTCAACGGTACTGACCTTGTGGCTCTGCGGTACGTTATCGACAGTGACCAGGCCGTTGTCGAATTCGGTTCCGGCCGGTACACCCTGGTCGTTGACCACAACCACGACGTTATCCAGCGGATGCAGCCGGATATAACGTGGCGAATCGGCATGTTGAATCAGGTTCATCACGGTTTCCTCAGGATTTTGCTTCGGAAAGGTCGCTGACCGAGTCGTTCAGCAATGGCCCCTTGGCAGGCGGCTCTTTCAATTCCACACGCTTGATTTCACCCACGATGAAAATGTAACTGATCACCGCCAGCAGCGCGTTGGCGCCCACGAACACCAGCGCCCATTTGAACGAGCCGGTGCTGCTGATGATGTAGCCAATCACGATCGGAGTGGTGATCGATGCAATGTTACCGAAGGTGTTGAACAGGCCGCCGCTCAAACCGGCGATCTGCTTGGGCGATACGTCGGACATCACAGCCCAGCCCAGCGCACCCACGCCCTTGCCGAAGAATGCCAGGGCCATGAAGCCCACGACCACCCATTCGATATCGACATAGTTGCAGGTCACGATCGAGGTCGACAGCAGCAGGCCACCGATGATCGGCGCCTTGCGTGCGAAGGTCAGCGAATGGCCCTTGCGCAGCAGGTAGTCGGAAATGATCCCGCCCAACACGCCGCCGATGAAACCGCAGATCGCTGGCAGAGACGCGATGATGCCGGCCTTGAGGATGGTCATGCCGCGCTCCTGAACCAGGTACACCGGGAACCAGGTCAGGAAGAAGTAGGTGATGCCGTTGATGCAGTATTGGCTGAGGTAGATACCCAGCATCATGCGGTTGGTCAGCAACTGGCGGATGTAATCCCACTTGGGACCGCTGCTGGCTGTTTTTTGCGCGCCTTTGCTCTTGTCCTGATCCAGATCGACCAGCGCGCCATTGCTGGAAATGTGCTCCAGTTCGGCCTCGTTGATCATCGGGTGGTTGCGCGGGCCGTAGATGACCTTCATCCAGATCATGGAGAACACGATACCGAACGCGCCCATCACGACGAACACGTGCTGCCAGCCGTAGGTGTAGACAATCCAGCCCATCAGCGGAGCGAACAGTACGGTGGCGAAGTACTGCGCCGAGTTGAAGATCGCCGAAGCAGTACCGCGTTCGGCAGTCGGGAACCAGGCGGCGACAATGCGCGCGTTGCCCGGGAAGGACGGCGCTTCGGCCAGACCGACCAGAAAGCGCAGCATGAACAGCGCAACGATTGCCGTGGAGACGCCGAACTCGCCCACATAGCCTTGCAGCAGGGTGAACAGCGACCAGGTGAAAATGCTCATGGCGTAGACTTTCTTCGACCCGAAACGGTCGAGCAGCCAGCCACCGGGAATCTGACCGGCCACGTAGGCCCAGCCGAATGCGGAGAAAATATAGCCCAGCGTGACGGCACTGATGCCCAGGTCTTTCTGAATGCTGGAACCAGCGATAGCGATGGTGGCGCGGTCGGCGTAGTTGATCGTAGTGACCAGAAACAGCATCAACAGGATCAAATAGCGGACGTGCGTCGGCTTGGACTTTTGCATGGTAGAGCTCCCACTGATTATTTTTTTACGCGGGTAAAGCTGTTTTTTGGGTGTAGCGTTACAGGCCCCTTGGCAGTGTCACGGCGACGACCTCTGCCACCTGTAAGGGTCATGCAGTGCAACGAAAAAACCGCTGATCGCTCAGCGGCTTTGTCGTGGCAGGTGTTATTGCTTGCCTTGCTTGTCCATCAGTGCAGCGAGCATGTCGCACTCGTCTGGCGTCAGATCGGTCAATGGTGCGCGTACAGGACCTGCGTCATAACCGGCGATCTTCGCGCCGGCTTTGACGATGCTCACGGCATAGCCAGCCTTGCGGTTGCGGATTTCCAGGTAAGGCAGGAAGAAATCGTCGATGTATTTACCGACCGCCTGATGATCATCGCGGGCGATGGCGTGGTAGAAGTCCATCGCCAGTTTCGGTACGAAGTTGAACACTGCGGACGAGTAGACCGGCACGCCCAGCGCCTTGTAGGCCGCGGCATAGACTTCAGCGGTCGGCAGGCCGCCCAGGTACGAGAAGCGGTCACCGAGACGGCGGCGGATCGAAACCATCAGTTCGATATCACCCAGGCCATCCTTGTAACCGATCAGGTTCGGGCAACGCTCGGCCAGTTGTTCCAGCAGGGTTGGCGTCAGGCGGCAGACGTTACGGTTGTAGACCACCACACCGATCTTCACCGATTTGCACACGGCTTCGACGTGCGCGGCAACGCCGTCCTGGCTGGCTTCGGTCAGGTAGTGCGGCAGCAGCAACAAGCCCTTGGCGCCCAGACGCTCGGCTTCCTGAGCGTACTCGATGGCCTGACGAGTCGCACCGCCTACACCGGCCAGGATTGGCACGCTGGTGGCGCAGGTGTCGACGGCAGTCTTGATGATTTCGGAGTATTCGCTGGCAGCCAGGGAGAAAAACTCACCTGTGCCGCCCGCGGCGAACAGAGCGCTTGCGCCATAAGGGGCCAGCCACTCGAGACGTTTGATGTAGCCGGCGCGGTGGAAGTCGCCCTGGGCATTGAAATCGGTAACCGGGAAGGACAGCAGACCGGATGAGAGGATGGACTTCAGTTCTTGTGGATTCATTATTCGAACACCCTGGAGGACATAATTGTTAGAGGATCACCGGGTCAGTGCCGATGTCGTAAGTCATCGTACAACTGATAATAAAATCACTCAACAAGGATTTTCGGGTTTTTTCAGAGGGAGAGGACGAGGTCCGGTTTTGATTTTTACGCTGCGGCGCAGATGTTTGACGCGGAGCGTCAAGACCGGCATTCCCACGCTGGAGCGTGCGCAACGATAGTCAAAACCGCAGCCACTGCCGCAAAAGTGCTTTTCTACCACGATGGCACAGACGACGCAGAGTGCGACGTAAGTGACAGGGCGAAGGAACCCGACGAAGTCGGGCCGGAAACAGAGCCAGGGGCTTTGGTCACTTTGGCCCCTTCAAAGTGACTCGCCGAGGGGCGAAAAGGTGACCTGAGTCGAACCTCGATCCACCTGACAACGAAAAACCGCCGTGTGACGCAGAGCGTCACGAACTGCATTCCCACGCGGAGCATGGGAACGATAGTCAACCGTCCAACTTTTCGGGGTCAGTTCAGGACGCTCTGCGTCCTCTTTTTAAGCCTCAAGCCCGCTGCGATTCAGCCTCTTCATGCGCATGGCGCAGGCGTTCGCGGCTGTTGGTGAGGTGCAGGCGCATGGCGGCGCGGGCCGCATCGGAATCCTGGCGGGCGATGGCGTCGAAGATTTCTTCGTGCTCGCGGCTCAGCCGATCCATGTAGTGCTGCTGGTCATCATGCGCCAGACGCGCCGAATTCAGCCGGGTACGCGGGATAATGCTGGTGCCCAGGTGGGTCATGATGTCGGTGAAGTAGCGATTGCCGGTCGACAAGGCAATCTGCAGATGGAACTGGAAGTCCGACGCCACGGCATCGGTGGCGTGTGCCGCGCTTTCATTGAGCGCGTCCAGCGCCGAACGCATGGCTGCCAGCTGTTCATCACTGCGCCGCTGGGCTGCCAGGCCTGCCGACTCGACCTCAAGGCTGATGCGCAATTCGAGAATCGCCAGTACATCACGCAGGGTGACGATGGTCGCCGGGTCAATCCGGAAGCCACTGGGGCTTGGCGTGTCGAGCACGAAGGTGCCGATGCCATGACGGGTCTCGACCAGACCGGAGGCCTGCAGACGCGAAATCGCCTCACGCACGACCGTCCTGCTGACGCCCTGCTCTTCCATGATTGCGGATTCGGTGGGCAGTTTGTCGCCGCGCTTGAGCTGACCGCTGCGAATACGCTCGGACAGCTCTGTCACCAGCTCCTGCGCGAGGCTGCGGTGTTTTCTGCGGGCGCGGGGCAGAGCGCTTTGATTTTCCATCCAACATCGATCTCTGGACTGCTAAACATGGGCTAATCATAGCTCAGCGGTTGTATGATCACACCCTCAAAAGCGCCGTGTCCCCTATAGCATCAACCTCAAAACGTTGCTGATCACGCTCGCTCGATCAATTTGCCGCCCTCGACACGCACATGCCGGCCATGGAAGCGTTTCAGGCTGCTGCGGTGCCCGACACTGATCAGCGTAAGGCCCGGCAGCCCGTCGATGACTGCCTGATGCATGGCCGCTTCGTCATCTTCGTCCATGGCCGAGGTGGCCTCATCCACATACAGCCAGCTCGGCGCGACCAGTAACGCGCGCGCAAACGCCACCCGCTGCTGCTCGCCCGGCGAGAGGAAACGCTGCCAGTGATTGCTTTCGTCCAGACGCGGTATCAGATGCTCCAGACGGCACTGCTCCAGTACCTCGGCAAAGCGCCGGGCCGGGTAATGTTCGGCGGGTTGTGGATAACTCATCGCCTCACGCAATGTACCGATGGGCAGGTAAGGCCGTTGCGGCAGGAACAGCGCCGTGCCGGTGGGCAAGCGAATCTGTCCCGAACCCTCGGGCCAGAGACCGCCCAGCGCCCTCAATAACGAGCTTTTGCCACTGCCAGAACGACCGCTGAGCATCACCCGCTCTCCCGCGCCGACCTGCAGACTGGCGTCGCTCAGCAATTGACGACCGCCAGCAAGGCTCAAGCCCAGATTGCGCAGGTCCAGCGTGTCGTTGGCGTGAATTCTTTCGATGGCCGGCTGCCGATCTTCGTTGTCAGTCATGGCCTGGCGGAAGCTCAGCAGACGGTCGCTGGTGGCGCGCCATGACGCCAGCGTGCCATAGGCGCTGATGAACCAGCTGAAGTTCTCCTGCACGTTGCCGAAGGCCGAGTTGATCTGCATCAGATCGCCCAGCTCGATCTTGCCGGCGAAATACCGTGGCGCGGCCACGATGAACGGAAAGATCAGCGCAATCTGCGAATAGCCCGAGGTGAAAAACGTCAGCCGCTTCTGAACCTTCATCGAGGCCCGGAAGTTATTCCAGATCATCATGAAGCGCGCGCTCAGGCGCTGGTTTTCATTGCGTTCACCCTCGGACAAGGCAATGCTTTCGGCGTTTTCGCGCACCCGCACCAGCGCGAAACGCAGGTCTGCCTCGAATCGCTCCTGCTGGTTGTTCAACGGGATCAGCCGCTTGCCGATCCAGTGCGTCAGCAGGCTGCCCACCAGCGCATAAAGCATGGCGGCCCAGAACATGTAGCCGGGAATGGTCACGCCGAACAGCTCGATACTGCCCGACACGCCCCAGAGAATCACCGAAAACGACACCAGACTGACCACCGAGCTCATCAGCCCCAGCCCCAGGCTGAGCGTGCTGGTGGTGAACTCGTTAAGGTCTTCGGACAGACGCTGGTCAGGGTTATCGGTGTAACCGCCCTGCTCCAGCTGGTAGTAATTCTTGTCGGCGAGCCAGCGCGCGAAGTGTTGCTCCGTCAGCCAGCGACGCCAGCGGATGGTCAGCAACTGGGTCAGGTACAAGCGATAGACCGCAGCCAGAATGGCGATCGCGGCGATGCCACTGAAGTACAGGATCAGGTGGGTGAACGCAGCCAGATCCTTGTTCTGCAGAGCGTTGTAAAAGTCTCGGTACCAACTGTTGAAGAACACCGAGACCTGCACGCTGAACAGCGACAGCGCGATCACCGAGACCAGCAGCAGCCAGGCAGTGGTTTTTTCCTCACTGCGCCAGTACGGCGTTATCAGCTTCCAGACCCGGGGTAGAAAGGCTCCTTGCACAGTATCGTTGACGGCAGAATATTCAGCATTGCGATTCATGTGGTTCAGGCTCGCTCTCTTTGAACGTACGATGCCTGAGCACAATGAAGCAAAAAAACGCCTACGCGATCACTATGAAAAAACCTTCATCAACGCCGTACGGGGCGCTTCTGCAACTTGCGCTGCAAGGTCCGGCGGTGCATGCCCAGCGCCCGCGCAGTCGCTGAAATATTGCCCTCGTGCTCGGTCAGTACGCGCTGGATATGCTCCCACTGCAAGCGATCCACCGACATCGGATTCTCGGGGACCAGCGTGTCGAGGTTGGCGTGCTCGGACAGCAGGGCCGCGAGTACGTCATCCGCGTCAGCCGGTTTGCACAGGTAGTTGCACGCGCCGCGCTTGATCGCTTCGACCGCCGTGGCAATGCTCGAATAACCGGTGAGAATCACCACGCGCATGTCCGGGTCCATTTCCAGCAGCTTGGGCAGCAGCACCAGACCGGAATCGCCGTCCATCTTCAGGTCCAGCGCGGCGTATTCGGGGATGTCCTGTTGCGCCAGGGCCAGCCCTTCTTCAGCCGAGCCGGCGGTGCTCACGCGAAACCCACGACGGCTCATGGCCCTCGCCATCACACGGGTGAACGTCGCGTCGTCATCGACCAGCAACAGATGCGGCAGCTCTTCGCCTTCGACCTGGATGTCATCGTCACTCATGCTTCTTCTCCTCGCGTATCTCGGGGCAGGCGCAGCTCGGTGAGCGTACCGCCTTCTTCATGACTGTAGAGCTTCACCGAGCCACCCGCACGGGTGACGCTGGCCTTGCTCAGGAACAGACCCAGGCCGAAACCTTTGCCCTTGGTAGTAAAGAACGGTTTGCCGATCTGTTCGGCAATCGCCAGCGGCACACCCGCGCCATGGTCGCGAATGCTGATGCAGATTTCCGCACTGTCCCAGTCCAGATTGACTTCAAGGCCATCGGGGCAGGCATCGGCAGCGTTGTTAAGCAGGTTGAGCAGCGCCTGGGTCAGGTCCGGCGGCGGCGCCAGCATCGGCGCTTCGCCCTTGCCCAATTGATAGAAACGGTAACTCACTTCCGGGCGCATCAGATGCCAGCGGTTGAGGGACTCGTCCAGCCAGCGGGTGGCAGCCTGATATTCGACGGCCATGCGCCGATTGGCTTCGGCGGCGCGCACCAGCTGCTGCAGGGTCTGCTTGCACTGCTTGACCTGCTCCTGCAGCACGGACAGGTCATCCTGCAACGCCGGGTCGCTGTGGTCCTGGCGCATTTCCTTGAGCAGCACGCTCATGGTTGCCAGCGGCGTTCCCAATTCATGGGCGGCCCCTGCGGCCTGGGTCGCGACGGCGAGCAACTGCTGATCACGCAGGCCTTCTTCGCGACGCTCGGCACGCAGTTGCTCCTGGCGACGCAGCTCTTCGGCCATCTTCGCAGCAAAAAAGGTAATCACCGCAGCGGCCAGCGCAAAACTCAGCCACATGCCGTAGATCTGCATGTTTTCCCGGGCGATGGAGTCGGTTTCCAGCGGATAGGAACGCACCATCAGCAAGGTGTACATACTCAGCGCAAAGCCGGACAGAATCAGCGAATAACGCCATGGCAGCGTGGCGGCGGCAATGGTCAGCGGCACCAGATAATAGGAAACGAACGGGTTGGCCGAGCCGCCCGAGTAATACAGCAGCGCGCTGTGAATCAGCAGGTCCAGCGCCAGTTGCAGCGCATATTCAAGCTCGGTGAGCGGCAGCGAGGTGCGCAGACGAATGACCGTCAGCCCGCAGAGCACCAGCGAGCAGCCCAGAGTGATCGATAGCTGCAGCCACGGCAGCGGCAGAAAGTCGAACAGCCAGGCCATACCGACCGAGCCAGCCTGCGCGGCCAGCACCAGAATACGGATGAATGTCAGGCGCCACAGGTTTTGCCGTGTGGCTGAAAGCATTTGAACGGGGGCGAGCATGAGCTCTCCTGATGAGTGCTCCAGGCGGATCGCAGCGAGTATAACCAAGCGGGAGGCAAAACTGAAAAAGTGCGTCAACGCACCGCACGCCAGAGTACTCGGTCATCGCAGGAACCGGACCAAAGCGCTACAGTCAGAACACTTTGCGCCGCCCGACCACCGTCGGAGGCCGTTTGATAACAAGGAGCTCTCATGTTCAACCTTCGCCCTGCCGCCACCCTCGTCGCGCTGGCTGCTGCTTTGTCCAGCCTGCCCGCCATGGCTGAAGAAGCCCGTTACAACCAGATTTCATTGCGCGCCGAGGTCAATCAGGAGGTGCAGCGCGACCTGATGCTCGTCACGCTGTACACCGAAGCGCAGGACAGCGATCCGGCCAAACTGGCTGCGCAGATCACCGAGACGCTGAACAAGGCGCTGGGGCAGGCGCGCCAGGTCAAGGACGTGAAGATTCGCCAGGGCAGCCGCAACAGCTACCCGGTCTACGACGATAAAGGCCAGAAGATCACCGGCTGGCGTGAACGCGCCGAACTGCGCCTGGAAAGCGCAGACTTTGCCGTGCTGTCCAAGCTGACCGGCGAGCTGCTGACCGACCTGAAAATGGGCGGCATGGACTTCTCGATTTCGCCATCGACGCGCAAGACCAGCGAAGACGCCCTGCTCAAGGACGCCGTGACGGCGTTCAAGGCTCGTGCGCAACTGGTCACCGAGGCGCTGGGCGGTACAGGCTACAAGCTGGTCAACCTGAACCTGAACACCTCGGGCTACCCGCAGCCGTATCTGCGCGCGCCGGTCATGATGATGGCCAAGTCCTCGCGTGAAGACGCAGCCCCGACACCCGACGTCGAGGCTGGCACCAGCCAGGTCAGCGTCGCGGCGGATGGCGTGATCGAAGTCGCGATTCCTTGAATGACAGGGCGGTAGTGTCGACTACCGCCCTTTTCCACGCTCCCCTCCTCCTTTCTCCCCTTCTTCCTCGGCAATCTCCTACGTTTGTTGACGCGCTGCCTGATTGTCGGTGACCTCGCGGCTGGCGAAACTTGCCGTCTCACTTTCGAACACTATCGCCCTGGCTAAGCGACCCGGCCAACGCGCTTACCATCAAGGAATCAAGGATGAATCCCCCGCATAACGCCTCCCGCAACCCTGCTGCTGTCATTGATCAGAACATGGCTACCCACAGCGAGCCGCTTCCAACCCCCTTAAGATTCGAAGCCGGTGAAGGCGACAAACACAAACATACCCACGGTGCTATCGAGAGTGTTCTCGAGTCTGCCGGCTTCAGACCCGAGGAAATCCGCGCGATCTATTTCGGCAACTGGCTGCGCGACTATTCGCAATTGCTCGATCCGAAAATCGTCAGGGCGACAAGCATGCCGAAAAGCTTCCCTGACCTGCTTTCCCGTGACGCACTGACGCGCATCGTGGACGTGCTGGCAGTCAAGGAATTCACCGATCTGATGAAGATAGACCGCTCGCGCTTCGTCGTGACCGCAGCGCGACTCGGCGTCTATCGCCCTGCCGAACACATCGACAACCCCAGAACCCTTGACCCCAAGCCGGCCAATCCAAAAGAGCGCGACGCCGACTTCGACGCCTGGGTGCTGCCTGACGATCCGCTATTGAAGGTCGACCCTGACACCTCGATGAAGCGCTACATTCAGCGCTCGGTGGAAGTGATGGCTGCGGGGCTGGAATCGGCGGTCAATGGCGGCCCAGGGTCTACCGACGGTCTGCGTGACATGGGCGCGGCGTTGCACATTCTCGAAGACTTCTTCGCCCACTCCAACTTCGCCGAACTCAGCCTGATCAAGCTCGGCCATGAGCGCATTCTGCCCTGGACGTCCGCAGCAGACTGCAAGCACCGTCTGCCGCTGGTAACCGGTACGTTCGGCGGCAGCGATATCATCGCCAGCCTCGCCGAGCCGCTTGGCAGGATTCTGTTCTCGACAGACGAAAAGCCGTTCGAAGCGATCAAGGCTGGAGAACGTTACGAGCGCGACCAGATTATTCAGATCGTTCTGGGCGAGCACCCTGACCCGCGACTGCTCGCGGGTTACGAGGCCTTTCTCGAAGCGCGGGACCAATGGGCCAGCCAGCCTTACTCCGAACAGGTCGAACAGTTCTACGCTTTCATCGGTACGCCAGGGCGATTGCTTGGCAATGCATTCGGCGTCGTCATGCAAAGTCTGGCCATCTGGCTCGGCAACAGCGTCGACGACCTGCAAACCCTGCTCGATGAAGACCCCAATAGCAGCGGTTCGACCGATCCGTCACATTCGCAACTGGCCAAGGATCATGCGCAGCACCCGCTGCATGTGCTTGCCGCAACCCTCGCGCGAAAAGCCGTGCTGCAAGTAGGTCAGGCCGTGCTGGGCCAATGGCATGGCAAGGAAGGTGCCGAACATCCGGTCCAGGTAGCTACGCGGTTCTTCACTCACCCCATGGACTGCGACTGGCAGGACTCGATTGTCCGGGAATGGGCCGAGGCCAATCCCGAACAGGTCGAGCGGGCGACGCTCAAGAGTGAGCTGGACCAGTCCAGAATTCAATTGCAGCGCAGCGCGCAAAAGGACTTGCAGCGTTTCAGCCAGGACGGCAGCGATTTTCTGGACGTGTTTTTCGAAAGTGTTTCGCTGGCAGACCTTTGGGCGAGGATTACCGGCAAGTAAGCGTATTGTCCGACCCCGACCAAGTACGGCACTATCCGTTGTCTATCTGATTGTCGACTTTCAAGCACGGTTACTGCCGTACCACGCGAGGGATCCATGGGACACACACTTTTCAAACCGCTGCTGTTGACCACCGCGCTGCTGGCCTGCGCACCTTTGGCCCAAGCGGCAAGCACGCTGGTGTACTGCTCTGAAGCCAGCCCGGCCGGTTTCGACCCCAGCCAGTACACCAGCGGTACCGACTTCGATGCCTCGGCCGAAACCGTTTTCAACCGCCTGACTCAGTTCAAGCGTGGCGGTACGGAAGTGGAGCCAGGCCTGGCCACGCGCTGGGACGTTTCGCCGGATGGCCTGACCTACACCTTTCACCTGCGCGACGGCGTGAAATTCCATACCACGGATTATTTCACCCCGACTCGCACGTTCAACGCCGATGACGTGCTGTTCACGTTCAACCGCCTGCTCGATGCCAACCACCCGTTCCGCAAGGCGTATCCGTCCGAGTCGCCCTATTTCACCGACATGGGCCTGAATACGACGATCAAGAGCGTCGAGAAAGTCGACCCGCTGACCGTCAAGTTCACCCTGAACAACATCGATGCGGCCTTCGTGCAGAACCTGGCCATGAGCTTCGCCTCCATCCAGTCTGCCGAGTACGCAGACAAACTGCTCAAGGAAGGCAAGGCCGAGGACTTGAACCAGAAGCCCATCGGCACTGGCCCGTTCGTCTTCAAGCGCTATCAGAAGGATTCGCAGATCCGTTACGTCGGCAATACCGAGTACTGGAAACCGGAGGATGTGAAGATCGACAACCTGATCTTCTCGATCAGCAGCGATGCCGCCGTGCGTCTGCAGAAGCTCAAGGCCAACGAATGCCAGGTCAGCGGCTATCCGCGTCCGCAGGACATCGAGGAGATGAAAAAGGACCCGGAAATCAAGGTTCTCAGTCAGCCGGGCTTCAACCTCGGCTTCCTGGCCTACAACGTCACGCATCCGCCGCTGGACCAGCTCAAGGTGCGTCAGGCGCTGGACATGGCCATCGACAAGCCGGCGATCATCAAGGCGGTTTATCAGAGCGCAGGCCAGTTGGCTGAAAATGCCCTGCCGCCGGGTCAGTGGAGCTTCGATCCGACCATCAAGGATGCTCCGCACGACCTGACCAAAGCCAGACAACTGCTCAAGGAAGCAGGTGTGGCGCCGGGCACCAAAATCGATCTGTGGGCCATGACCGTCCAGCGCGCGTCGAACCCCAATGCACGCATGTCGGCACAGATGATCCAGTCCGACTGGGAGAAGATCGGTATCAAGGCCAACATCGTCAGTTATGAGTGGGGCGAATACATCAAGCGCGCCAAGGCCGGCGAGCATGACGCAATGATCTACGGCTGGACCGGTGACAACGGCGACCCCGACAACTGGCTCGGCGTGCTTTACAGCTGCGCGGCCGTCAAAGGCAGCAACTACGCCAAATGGTGCGACCCGGCTTACGACAAGCTGGTGCAGCAGGCCAAGCTGACCAGCAACCGCGATGAGCGCATCAAGCTCTACAAGCAGGCTCAGCACATTCTCAAGCAGCAGGTGCCGATCACCCCGATTGCCAACTCCAAGGTGTTTCAGCCAATGCGTCAGGGAGTGCAGGACTTCAAGATCAGTCCCTTCGGCCTGACACCCTTTTATGGTGTCAGCCTGGGAACAGTGAAGTAACAACACAGCGCCAACCGGGTGCATTTTTCTCACCCGGTTGCACCTCAATGGTGCGCGAAACAATCGAAAAAGCATCGCGCAAACGATCAACTCTCAAGAAAGTTACACTTTCGCGACATTCCTGTACGATCGTGCCACTCTTTGTCGCTTCTTTCGCCTCACTGTCTTGCTTTGGGTATGGCCCCTGCATAAGTATCGGACGGATCGGCTCACGAGGTCGTTCCCTCTAATCAAAAATGACAACAACTGAGGCAACCATGCTCAAACACGCGGTCATTCCGTTTCTGGTCGGCGCCAGCTTGCTCGCCAGCGCACCTTTCGCTCACGCTGCATCGAATCTGGTGTTCTGTTCCGAAGGCAGCCCTGCCGGCTTCGATCCAGGTCAATACACCACAGGTACTGACTTCGACGCCTCGGCAGAGACCATCTTCAACCGCCTGAGCCAGTTTGAGCGCGGCGGCACCGCCGTAGTGCCGGGCCTGGCAACCAAATGGGACATCTCCGACGACGGCCTGACGTACACCTTCCACCTTCGCGAAGGCGTCAAGTTCCACACCACGCCGTACTTCAAGCCGACCCGTGAATTCAATGCCGATGACGTGCTGTTCACGTTCAATCGCATGATCGACAAGGACATGCCTTACCGCAAAGCGTATCCGACCGAATTCCCGTACTTCACCGATATGGCGATGGACACCAACATCACCAAAATCGAGAAGATCGACGACCACACCGTCAAGTTCATTCTGGGCAAGGTCGACGCCGCGTTCATCCAGAACATGGCGATGAGCTTCGCGTCCATCCAGTCTGCAGAGTACGCCGCCAAGCTGCTCAAGGAAGGCAAGCCGGAGCTGATCAACCAGCAGCCGATCGGCACTGGCCCGTTCGTGTTCAAGAGCTATCAGAAAGATTCCAACATTCGCTACACCGGCAACAAGGACTACTGGAAGCCTGAGGACGTCAAGGTCGACAACCTGATCTTCGCCATCACCACCGACCCCTCGGTACGCATACAGAAGCTCAAGAAAAACGAATGCCAGATCACCGCTTACCCGCGTCCTGCCGACCTCGAACCGCTCAAGGCCGACAAAAACCTGAAGATGCCTGATCAGGCGGGCTTCAACCTGGGTTACATCGCCTACAACGTGATGCCTGAGATCAAGGGCGAAGACCATCCAAACCCGTTGGCTCAATTGAAAGTGCGTCAGGCACTGGACATGGCGGTCAACAAGCAGCAGATCATCGACTCGGTTTATCAGGGTGCAGGTCAATTGGCGGTCAACGCCATGCCGCCGACCCAGTGGTCCTATGACACCACCATCAAGGACGCCAAGTACGATCCCGAGAAGGCTCGCCAGCTGCTCAAGGAAGCCGGCATCAAGGAAGGCACCGAAATCACCCTGTGGGCGATGCCGGTTCAGCGTCCTTACAACCCCAACGCCAAACTGATGGCCGAGATGCTCCAGTCCGACTGGAAGAAGATCGGTATCAACGCCAAGATCGTCAGCTATGAATGGGGCGAGTACATCAAGCGCGCCAAGAATGGCGAAAACGGCGCCATGCTGATTGGCTGGAGCGGTGACAATGGTGACCCGGACAACTGGCTCGGCACCCTGTTCGGCTGCGACGCCCTGAATGGCAACAACTTTGCCAAATGGTGCGACAAGCCGTTCGACACGCTGATCCATCAGGCCAAGGAAACGTCCGATCAGGCCAAGCGCACCGAGCTGTACAAACAGGCGCAACACCTCCTGAAAGACGCCGTGCCAATGACGCCTATTGCGCACTCGACGGTCTATCAACCCATGAGCTCCAAAGTACAGGACTTCAAGATCAGCCCGTTTGGCTTGAACTCCTTTTACGGTGTGAGCGTGAGCGCCAAGTAAAAGTGACAGCTTGCTGCGCCGCTCACCCGGCGCAGCAAACCGCTCTACTTGAATATAAGCCCCGAGCGATGGGTTGAAAACGTGCCGATAACGGCACTCTTCTACTATCACTAAGATATTTCCTACGAGCTTTGCAGCCTTCGAGCCTATATACCGCGGACCTCTGACGACTTACCGTCGAAGGGCAGCGGCAATGGCAGGAAGCCAGTCGCTTCGTGTCCAGGTGCACCGGGCATGTCGTGCGAAGTTGCGTGGGGCGACGCCTTTGGGCCAGTTAGACATTCGAGCCTCGGCTCATCCTTCGAGGATAGGGATCATCATGCGTAAAACTCTTGCGATGACGTCGTGCCTGGGACTGTTGGCACTGGCCCCGTTTGCCCAGGCGGCAAGCAATCTGGTGTTTTGCTCCGAAGCGAGCCCGGCCGGCTTCGACGGTGCGCAATACACCTCCTCCACCGATAACGATGCATCCGAGCCGATCTACAATCGACTCACCGAATTCAAGCAAGGCGATACCACCGTGGTTCCAGCGCTGGCGACTTCCTGGGACATCTCGGAAGACGGTCTGGTCTACACGTTTCATCTGCGCGAGGGTGTGAAGTTCCACAGCAATAAGAACTTCAAGCCCAGCCGTAACTTCAACGCCGACGACGTGCTGTTCACCTTCAATCGCATGCTCAAGCCCGATCATCCGTTCCGGGTCGCTTACCCGACCGAGTTCCCCTACTTCACCAGTATGGGCCTGAACAAGAAGATCAAGTCCGTCGAGAAGACCGACCCGCTGACCGTCGTATTCACCCTTAATACCGTCGATGCGGCCTTCATCCAGAACATCGCGATGAACTTCGCCGGCATTCTCTCCGCCGAGTACGCCGAACAGCTGATGGCCAAGGGTGACGTTCGCGACATCAACCAGCAGCCGATCGGCACAGGGCCGTTCGTGTTTCAGCGCTATCAGAAGGATTCGCAGATTCGCTACAAGGGCAACAAGGAGTTCTGGGACCCGAGCCGGGTGAAAATCGACCAGTTGATCTTCGCCATCGTGACCGACGCCTCTGCGCGCATGCAAAAGCTCAAGGCCAACGAATGCCAGGTCTCGGTCAACCCGCGTCCGGCGGACCTCGCCAGCCTCAAGGCAGACAAAAGCCTGCAGATCATCGAGAAGCCTGGCTTCAACCTCGGCTACATTTCCTACAACGTGCGCCACGAACCGTTGGGCAAGCTGGAAGTGCGTCAGGCGCTGGACATGGCCGTCAACAAGAAGGCGATCATCAACGCGGTTTACCAGGGCGCGGGGCAACTGGCAGTCAACGCCATGCCACCGACCCAGTGGTCCTATGACAGCAGCATCAAGGACGCGCCCTACGACCCGGAAAAAGCCAAGACCCTGCTGCGTGCTGCCGGCGTCAAGGAAGGCACCGAGCTGACACTATGGGCCATGCCGGTTCAGCGTCCCTACAACCCCAACGCCAAGCTGATGGCCGAAATGCTTCAGGCCGACTGGGCCAAGGTCGGCATCAAGGTCAAGATCGTCAGTTTCGAATGGGGTGAATACCTCAAACGCACCAAAAATGGCGAGCACGATATCTCGCTGATCGGCTGGACCGGCGACAACGGTGACCCGGACAACTGGCTGGGCACGCTTTACAGCTGCGCGGCGATTGGCGGCAACAACTACTCGATGTGGTGCGACGAAAAATACGACCATCTGGTCAAGGCCGCCGTTGCGACCACTGACCGCGCGAAGCGTACCGACCTGTACCAACAGGCGCAGCGCTACCTGAAGGAGCAGGTGCCGATCACACCGATTGCCCACTCGACCGTCAATCAGCCATTGCGCGCCGAGGTCAGGGACTTCCACGTCAGCCCGTTCGGTCGCAACAACTTCTCAGGCGTCAGCATCGTCGATTGATCGAAAACCCCGCACGCCCTCGCCGTCTTGTGTCGCGGCGAGAGCGGGCACTTGCGCGTCGATACCTATAACAACGCAGGACCCAAAGTCCTGCACCACCAAAAGCCAGGCTCAAAGAACTGGCATATAAAAAAGTGATAAAGGGAGCTGCACATCGTGAAAACAACTAGCACTGCGTTATTGGCATTGTCTCTCTCGTCGTTCGGCGCACTGGTTCAGGCTGAACCGGCAAGCCAGACGTTCGTACCGACCGAGCTGAGTTCAAAGAATGCACAGGCCGACGCCAACGGCTTTATCGAAGACCAACACCTGACCGGCACGACCCGTAACTGGTACGCCAATGAACTCAAGCGTCGCGGCGAAGTATTCCGCTACAACGACAATGGCGTTGCCGAGCAGACCTCGCGTCGCATCAACTGGCAGCAGGGCACGATCGTCAACTACACCTCCGGTTATACGCAGGGCGTTGTAGGTTTCTCCACCGAACTGGCGCTGTACAACGCCATTGCGCTGGACCGTGACACCGACGACTTTGCCGGCAACTCCAACCGCACCCTGGCACACAGCGACGGCGATGCAGTCGGTCAGTGGAGCAAGATGGGCCTGGGCAACGTCAAGGCGCGGGTTTCCAACACCGTCCTGACCATGGGTCGCCAATCGGTGAACACCCCGGTCATCGCCTTCATCGGCAACCGCGCACTGCCGTCCAGCTTCCAGGGTTTTGCAATCCAGAGCGACGAGTTCAACAACCTGTCCCTGCAGGGCGGCAGCTTCGACCGCGTATCGCCACGTATGGAACAGAGCCTGGACAAGTTCCGCTCCGAGTACGGTGATCGCAGCAAGACCGCCGACCGTCTGGACATGTTTGGTGGTGACTACAAGCCGACCGACAGCCTGACCGCCAGCTTCTACGCATCCAATCTCGAAGACTTCTGGCACCAGTACTACTTCGGCTTCACCCACGAACTGGGTGACAGCAAGGTGTTCGCCCTCAGCACCAACCTGAACTACTACAAGACCAAGGATGCAGGTCAGAGCAAGCTGGGCGCGATCGATAACGATACCTACAGCCTGTCCTTCACCGGTACACATAACGCGCACAGCATCAGCGTTGCGTACCAGGAAGTTAACGGCAACGAATATTTCGACTACGCCCACGACACCAACGCGATCTTCCTGGCCAACTCCCTGCTCTCGGACTTCAACGGCCCGAACGAGAAATCCCTGCAGGTCGCCTACGTACTGAACATGGCCGAATACGGCGTGCCGGGCCTGAAATTCAACATCTACCAGGCACGTGGCTGGGACATCGACGGTACGCACTACAAAGGCACCGGCTACACCGACGTACTGGCAATGGACGGCGAGACTCACTACGAATACGGCATTGGTTCGTCGTACTCCGTGCAGTCCGGCCCGCTCAAGGCCACTGCCATCCGCGCCACCTACACCACGCACCGCGCCAGCGAGAATCAGGCTGATGGCAACATCAACGAATTCCGTCTGGTGACCACCGTTCCGTTCAACATTCTTTAAGTGGTCCCGTAGCCGTGACTGACACAGGGTCAGTCACGGCTTATTCGATTAACAAGGAGGCTTCTATTGAAACTGCTATCGCTCCGCGCGTCGATTGCCATTGCGCTGCTCAGCGCCGCCGCAACCGTTTCGGCCAAACCGCTGGTGGTCTGCACCGAGGCGAGCCCTGAAGGTTTCGACATAGTGCAGTACACGACCGCCGTCACGGCAGATGCCTCGGCCGAAACCATTCTTGAACGCCTGGTAGCTTTCACCCCAGGCACCACTGATACCGTACCGGGCCTGGCTGAAAGCTGGGAGATAAGCCCCGACGGTCTGACGTACACTTTCAAACTGCGAAAGGGCGTCAAATTCCACACCACCGACTACTTCAAGCCCACCCGCGAAATGAATGCCGATGACGTGGTCTGGAGCTTCAAGCGCCAGTTGGACCCCAAGCATCCGTGGCATGCACTTTCGCTGGTCGGCTACCCCTATTTTGAAAGCATGGGCTTCCAGAACTTGCTCAAGGACGTCGAAAAAGTTGACGACTCCACCGTCAAGTTCACCCTTACGCATCCCGAGTCGCCATTCCTGCGTGATCTGGCGATGCCGTTCACCTCGATCTATTCCGCCGAATACGCCGACCAGTTGCTCAAGAGCAGCAAGACCGCCGAACTCAACAGCAAACCGATTGGCACCGGCCCGTTCATCCTGACTCGCTATGCCAAGGACGCCCAAGTCCGCTATAAAGCCAACCCGAATTACTGGAAAGGCAAAGTGCCGAGTGAAGCGCTGATCTTTGCCATCACTCTGGACAACAACACACGCCTGCAGAAGCTCAAGGCGAATGAATGTCAGGTTGCGCTTTACCCAAAACCTGACGATATTGCCAACATCAAGGATGCCCCCAATCTCAAGATCGACGAGATGGAGTCCATGATGACCAGCTACGTGGCCATGAACACCTCGCACAAATACCTGAGCGATGCGCGCGTGCGGCAAGCGATCAATCTGGCCTTCGACAAGAAGTCCTACATCAGGGCACTGTTTGGCGAAGGCAAGGCCACTGAAGGTGTCGGCCCGTATCCACCGACCATGATGGGTTACGACACCGACAGCAAGAGCCCCGCATACGATCCTGACAAAGCCCGTGCGCTGCTCAAGGAAGCCGGCGTACCTGAGGGTCAGGTGTTCACCCTGTTTGCTCGAAATGGCGGCGCGGTGACCAACCCGAACCCGATGGTAGGCGCACAGATGCTTCAGTCGGATATGGCCAAGGTCGGGATCAAGATAGACATTCGCATCATGGAATGGGGCGAAATGCTCAAGCGCGCCAAAAATGGCGAACATGACATGGTTTTTGCCGGATGGGCTGGCGACAATGGCGATCCGGATAACTTCCTGACGCCCAACCTGAGCTGTGACGCGGCCAAAAATGGCGAGAACTATGCCCGCTGGTGCAACGAGGCGTTCGAGGACGCAATCACTCAAGCCCGGAAAATAACCGAACCGGCGGAACGTGCCGCCCTCTATAAGAAGGCTCAACAAGTGTTCAATAACGAACAGCCCTGGATCAGCCTGGCTTACCCGAAACTGTTCGTGGCAATGCGCAAAGATGTCGAAGGCTTTCAAATAAGCCCGCTGACCAATAACAACTTCGCCACTACCAGGGTGAAGTAGAAAAATAATCCGGCGAGCTCATAACCCGAGACTCGCCGGAGCACGCCTAACCGGCTGATGAGGTACACACCAAGATGTTTAGTTTTATCGCCCGCCGAGTGGGGTTGCTGATACCCACTTTCTTCGGCATCACCTTATTGACCTTCGCCCTGATTCGTCTGATTCCGGGCGACCCGGTCGAAGTCATGATGGGTGAGCGCCGTGTCGATCCGGAAATGCACGCTCAGGCCATGGAACGTCTGGGTCTGAACAAACCCCTCTACGCCCAGTACATCGATTACATCGGCAAGCTCGCCCAGGGCGACCTCGGTGAATCATTGCGTACGCGCACCAGTGTCTGGTCCGAATTCACTTCGCTGTTCCCGGCAACCCTGGAGTTGTCGCTGGCGGCGCTGATTTTCGCGGGTATTCTCGGCCTGCTGGCCGGGGTGATCGCCGCCCTCAAGCGAGGGTCCCTGTTCGACCATGGGGTCATGGGGATTTCCCTCGCCGGTTATTCCATGCCGATCTTCTGGTGGGGCCTGATCCTCATCATGTTCTTCTCGGTAACGCTGGGCTGGACCCCGGTTTCCGGGCGGATCGACCTGCTGTACGACATTCCGCCAGTCACCGGCTTCATGCTGATCGACACGCTGCTCAGTGACGAACAGGGTTCGTTCCTCGATGCCCTGCACCACATGATTCTGCCGGCCATCGTGCTGGGCACCATCCCGCTGGCGGTGATCGCCCGGATGACCCGCTCGTCGATGCTCGAAGTGCTGCGTGAAGACTACGTGCGTACCGCTCGCGCCAAAGGCCTGTCGCCTGCCCGTGTGGTCTTCGTTCACGGCCTGCGCAACGCGCTGATTCCGGTACTGACCGTGTTCGGTCTGCAAATCGGTACGCTGCTGGCCGGTGCGGTACTGACCGAAACGATCTTCTCCTGGCCGGGTATCGGCAAGTGGTTGATCGAGGCCATTGGCGCCCGTGACTACCCGGTCGTGCAAAACGGCATTCTGCTGATCGCCTGTCTGGTGATCCTGGTCAATTTCGTGGTGGATATCCTCTACGGCTTTGCCAACCCACGCATTCGTCACCAGCGCTGAGATCATCGATATGAGCACCCCTACTCCTGCGGTAGCAGTCGATCAAAGCCTGCTTTACCCATCCCCGTACAAAGAATTCTGGCAAGCCTTCTCGAAAAACAAAGGCGCGGTTGCCGGTCTGATGTTCATGACCCTGATCGTGTTCTGCGCCCTTTTCGCGCCGTGGGTTGCCCCCCATGACCCGAGCGAGCAATACCGCGACTTCCTGCTGACGCCGCCGGTGTGGCTCGAAGGCGGTCAATGGCAATTCATCCTCGGCACCGACGAACTGGGCCGCGACCTGCTGTCACGCCTGATCCAGGGTTCGCGCCTGTCGCTGCTGATCGGTCTGGCATCGGTGGTCATGTCGCTGATACCCGGCATTCTCCTGGGTCTGCTGGCGGGCTTCTTCCCTCGCGTGCTCGGCCCTTCGGTCATGCGCCTGATGGACATCATGCTGGCCCTGCCCTCGCTGCTGCTGGCTGTGGCCATCGTGGCGATTCTCGGCCCTGGCCTGATCAACACCGTGATCGCCATCGCCATCGTGTCGCTGCCTTCCTATGTTCGTCTGACCCGCGCTGCGGTAATGGGCGAGCTGAACCGCGACTACGTGACGGCTGCCCGTCTGGCCGGTGCCACCCTGCCGCGCCTGATGTTCATCACCGTGCTGCCCAACTGCATGGCACCGCTGATCGTTCAGGCCACCCTGAGCTTCTCGTCGGCGATTCTCGACGCCGCTGCGCTGGGCTTCCTGGGTCTGGGCGTACAGCCACCGACGCCTGAGTGGGGCACCATGCTCGCCTCGGCGCGCGACTACATCGAACGTGCCTGGTGGGTCGTGAGCCTGCCCGGTCTGACCATTTTGCTCAGCGTGCTGGCAATCAACCTGATGGGCGACGGTCTGCGCGATGCGCTGGACCCGAAACTCAAGAACGCCGCCTGAGGAGATTCGCATGTCACTTCTTGAAATCAAGAATCTCAACGTCCGCTTCGGCGACACCAAGGCCGTACCTGTTGTGGACGGCCTGTCCCTGAGCGTAGACCGGGGTGAAGTACTGGCCATCGTCGGCGAATCGGGTTCCGGTAAATCGGTGACCATGATGGCGCTGATGGGGTTGATCGATTCCCCCGGCATCATCACCGCCGACGCACTCAATTTCGACGGCAACGACCTGCTCAAGCTCAACTCGCGGCAGCGTCGACGCATCATCGGCAAAGATCTGGCGATGGTCTTTCAGGACCCGATGACCGCTCTGAACCCCAGCTACACCGTGGGTTTCCAGATCGAGGAAGTGCTGCGCCAGCACCTGAACATGTCGGGCAAGGCCGCACGCCAGCGTGCACTGGAACTGCTGGAAAAGGTCGAGATCCCTGGCGCCGCCGCGCGCCTGAATGCTTACCCGCACCAATTGTCCGGTGGCATGAGCCAGCGTGTGGCGATTGCCATGGCGATTGCCGGCGAACCGAAACTGCTGATCGCCGACGAACCGACCACCGCCCTGGACGTGACCATTCAGGCGCAGATCATGGAACTGCTGCTGAGCCTGCAAAAAGAGCAGGACATGGCACTGGTGCTGATCACTCACGACCTGGCTGTGGTGGCCGAAACTGCCCAGCGTGTCTGCGTGATGTACGCCGGTCAGGCTGTCGAAGTCGGTCAGGTGCCGGGGCTGTTCGATGTCCCTGCCCACCCGTACAGCGAAGCCTTGCTGGCCGCCATTCCCGAGCACAGCATGGGCGCAGAGCGCCTCGCCACGCTGCCGGGCATGGTCCCGGGCCGCTATGACCGTCCACAGGGTTGCCTGCTGTCACCGCGCTGCCCGTACGTGCGCGACAACTGCCGAACCGAACGCCCTGCCCTTGATCCCAAGGCGCACAGTCTGGCGCGCTGCTTCTATCCCTTGAATCAGGAGGTGGCGTAATGAGCGTCGTACTGACCGCCCGCGACCTTACCCGTCACTACGAAGTCTCCCGCGGCCTGTTCAAGGGCACAGCGCTGGTGCGTGCGCTTAACGGCGTGTCCTTCGAACTGGAAGCCGGCAAGACCCTGGCTGTGGTCGGCGAGTCCGGCTGTGGCAAATCGACACTGGCGCGCGCGCTGACGCTGATCGAAGAGCCGTCATCGGGCTCGCTGAAAATCGCCGGCCAGGAAGTTGCCGGGGCCAGCAAGGCCGAGCGCAAGCAGTTGCGCAAGGACGTGCAGATGGTCTTCCAGAGCCCTTATGCCTCGCTCAACCCAAGGCAGAAAGTCGGGGATCAGCTTGGCGAGCCGCTGCTGATCAACACCAGCCTGTCAGCCGCCGAGCGCCGCGAGAAAGTGCAGGCAATGATGGCCCAGGTCGGTTTGCGCCCTGAGCACTATCAGCGCTACCCGCACATGTTCTCCGGCGGTCAGCGTCAGCGTATCGCGCTGGCCCGTGCAATGATGCTTCAGCCCAAAGTGCTGGTAGCGGACGAGCCGACTTCAGCGCTGGACGTATCGATTCAGGCGCAGGTACTGAACCTGTTCATGGACCTGCAGCAGGAATTCAACACCGCCTACGTGTTCATCTCCCACAACCTGTCGGTGGTGCGTCATGTCGCCGATACGGTATTGGTGATGTACCTGGGCCGGCCTGCGGAAATGGGTCCCAAGGAAGAGATCTACAACCGTCCACTGCACCCGTATACCCAGGCGCTGCTGTCGGCAACCCCGACCATCCACCCGGACCCGCTCAAGCCGAAGATCAAGATCGTCGGCGAGCTGCCCAACCCGCTCAACCCGCCAAGCGGCTGCGCTTTCCACAAGCGCTGCCCCTATGCGACCGAGCGTTGTGCAGCCGAAGTGCCAGAGCTGCGCCTGGTGGATAACCGCCAGGTGGCTTGCCATTACGCCGAGCAATTTGTAGCGGCGTAGCTGGAAGCTACAAGCTACAAGACTATCGTGCCCACGCTCTGCGTGGGCACGCAGTTCTGGACGCTCTGCGTCCGATCTTCGCTAGTCAATACACGTCTCGCCGATAACGCCCTTCCTCGATCAGTTCGCTGACTGCCTGCTCGCCCAGCACCTCGTTCAACACCTGATCCACACCCGCCGCCATACCCAGCAAGCTGCCACAGATGTAAATCGCTGCCCCCTCATCGAGCCACACACGAAGCTCATCGGCCGCCTCGCGCAAGCGATCCTGCACGTAGATTTTTTCCGCTTGGTCGCGGGAAAAGGCCAGGTCCAGGCGGGTCAGATGGCCAGCCTGCAGCCAGCCCTGCAATTCGGCGCCGCAATGAAAGTCATGCGCACGGTTGCGTTCGCCGAACAAAAACCAGTTGCGCACCTGCCCTTGAGCGATACGCGCCTTGAGCAGGCTGCGCAAACCGGCCAGCCCCGTGCCATTACCCAACAGGATCATCGGGACGGGTTCGACAGGCAGATGAAAGCTGCTGTTGCGGCGCAAACGCAGGCTGACGGCACCGCCAACGGCACAATGTTCGGTAAGCCATCCCGAGCCCAGCCCCAGGCTGCCGTCGGCATGCACTTCCTGACGTACGATAAGCTGCAGGCAGCCGTCCTGCGCAATCGAGGCAATCGAGTATTCGCGTACGGAGACCGGCACCAGCGCCTCGATCAACGCCTGCGCATGCAGCCCTACCAGATGCGAACGGTTCTGCGGTAACTGACGGCTTTCCAGCGCCTGTGCGAGCGGCTCCTGCAAGCCATCCACGCTGACCGATGCGCCCGGATCGACACCCAACCCGGCGAGAAACGGCTCGATGACCCCTAGCGTGTGGCGCGGCATCACCTCGACCAGATCCCCCGCCTGCCAGTGCGCAGAGGTTGGCGGCGTCAGGTCCAGCAGGTAAACCTTCGAACCACTGCTGCCAGCGTTCAATAGCACACGCCGGGCCAGCGTCCAGTTCACGAAAACCGGTATCTGCCAGTGCGCTGTCGGCACGGAGCCGGTCAACGTCCCCAATTGCTGCTGCCAGTGTTGCAGGGCCGCAGGATCGGCGCTGTCCACTTCAACGGGCGGGAACACGCTGCGAGCGCCCCGCTCGGTCAACCAGTCATGCAAACGATGGGCAAAGCCGCAAAAATGCGGGTACTGCCGGTCGCCCAGCGCCAGAACGGCATAATCGAGCTGGTTCAGTGAAAGCGGACCACCCAGCAGCTTGCGCTCGAAACGTCGGGCACTGTCTGGCGCCTCTCCGTCACCAAAAGTACTGACGACGAACAAGGCATTGCGGCTTTGGCACAGCTCTTCTTCGCTCAGATCGCCCAGCCGCTTCACGCGCACCGACAATCCTGAGGCCTGCAACTGGCCAGCGGTCTGCCAGGCCAATTGTTCCGCGAAGCCGCTTTGACTGGCGAAACAGACCAGCCAGGATGCGTCAGCGTCGTGGTCATCCCCCTGAACCTCACCGCGAGCACGCTGGATATCACGCTGCTTGCGACGTCGATCCAGGTACAGCAACCAGCCAGTAATGAAGAACAGCGGCATCAGCAACGATGCGCCGGTCATGATGATTCGCCCGACGAGCCCGAAGTAGCTGCCGACGTGCAGCGCGTAATTGCTGGCCAGCAATTGCGCACCGAAACTGCGTTCGGCATAACGTACGACCGAGCTGACCTGACCATTGGCCGGATCAAGGGTGATGGTGTTCAGCGCACGCGGGTGCGGAGAATCCTTGAGCAGGTAAAACACCGTGGCAGGCTGACCGCCGGCAGCAGGCAGGCGCAGATTGTAAGCGCGCAAGTCCGGCCCCGCGGTCTTCTGGACACTGTCCCAGACCGCCACGTAATCGACCACCAGCGGCAATCTTTCAGCAGCCTTGGCTGGCGCAGCGACGCCTTCCTCGAGGGGCGAATCACCGATGAGTTTATTCAGGCCGCTGCTCACCCAGTCATACGACCAGGTGAGTCCCGTTAGGGCGAACAACAGGTAGAACAACAGGCACCAGGTGCCGAAGATCGAATGCAGGTCCCAGTTGAAACTGCGGCCTTTCTTCGCCCAGTCAACCGTCAGCCAGACTCGCCAGTTCCGCGCTGCGCGAGGCCAGCGCAGGTACAGCCCGGACAGGCAAAAGAACACCAGAATCAGCGTACACGCCGCCGTAACCTGCTTGCCCGCCTCGCCCATGACCAGATAACGGTGCAGCTTAAGGACAAAGTCGAAAAAACCCTCCCCCACCGCATTGCCTTTCAGCTCCCCCGTGTAGGGGTCGAAATTGCGTTTGGGACCTCGACGCTCACCCGCTTTGGGCGTGAAGAAGACCTGGGCGACACGATTGCCGGTGGTTTCGACACGCAGGATAGCGACCGTCAGGCCGGTCGCGGCCTCCAGCCTGCGCACCAGTTCAACAGGTGGCAGCGTGGCACCACGCGACTCGACCAACAGTACATCCGGATTCAGCGCATCGAGAATTTCGTCCTCGAACGAATACAACGCACCGGTTATCCCCATGAGGGTCAACACCAGACCTGCCGTGATCCCGAAGAACCAGTGCAGTTGAAACAGGACTTTCTTCAACGCCGACGCTCCCCCCTCTGCGGGCTGCGGCGCGCATTATGCTCCAACCGCGACACATTCTCATCTTTAAATCGAGGCAACGCGGGTTTCCCTGTTCATCCGCGCCGCTGACGAGTACAAAACATCCCGATCAAGAACATTAAATCTACACATATACCACCTTCATTTAAAAAGGCAGTTGCCCACGACAGACTGACTGTAAAGAGTCATTTATCTTACATCTTTAAACCATGTTTCTGCTTTGACGCCCTCGCCCTTGAAACTCTAATCTTTTCAGCACGAGAACATCAACTCGTGGAGGGGACCAATTTCTGTTCTCCCAGTGGAAATAAGGACATATCCATGAACCCAATGTTTTATGACGTCATGAAGGCAGAACCTATATCCGGTGACCTCAAGGCGGACGAAGCGATAAAAACGGCCGAACTGTTCGGTACGATGTCGTCTGCCAATAACAAGCAGGTCACCCGTGCACCCGGTTTGATTCTGACCAAAGAGCAGATTATCAACCTCAAGAAATATGAATTGGCGGGCCTCGCCCTGCCCGTTGAACTGGAAGACGTCATTGTTTATCTCGGCTATTCAAAAGGCGCCGGTGCCGGGCTTGAGCCTGAAGACTTCCTGAAAAGCTTCAACCTTATTCACCGGCATGCGCGTCGCTGGAGTCCTCTGCGCACCGACCTCCTGGGCATAGGCAGCAAACTGAAAGTTTTCGCAGGCAAGATGCTGGTGTACGGCCAAAGCATGGAAGAAATCAACGACGACATCAGGGCCGGGAAAATCGTTGATCATTATCAGATCAAGACACTGGAGGATGTTAAACGCTTGACCCTTGAACTGGGCAAGGACTTCCCGGGCATCGTGCTGGATGAAAACGATAAGGAGATCACCAAGGAAATCGGCTACCACCTCACCGATATACTGGACCTGATCATCGCCAATCTGGCCGATGCCCAAACCATCAAGAAGGAACTGGATCAGTTTGGCCTGGACCTGTCGCTGTATGTCGGGCCTGAGATACAGCGCAAGATGGTTGCCATCGACAACAGCTCACTGCCGGCCGACGTGGCGAAGCTGACCCTGGATATCGAACAGCGCGCAAAGGACATTGATGAAAAAAACAAGGAATACAAGGCGACGGTACAACAATCGTTGAATTCGGTCAGTGGCTTGAACATTGCCGGCCTGGCACTGGGCATTTACTTTGGCGTCGAGGCTGAAAATGTCAGGCACGCACGCAATGAATTAATGGCGCAACAAGCCACCGACATAGACACCTTGCAAGGCAAGAACAATATTCTGGGTTCATTGAGCAGGGTAAAGTTTAATTTGCAGAACCTGGCGACGATTGTGGTCGATGCCGACGTGGCCACTAAAAACCTGATTACCGTATGGAACAAGCTGTTTCTGTTCATTGAGGCGTCTGCGGGATCGGCGTCCGAAATAAACGACGCCTTGTCTTTAAGGCAATTTATGAATCACTTCAGACAAGTCGTTCAACCCTGGAAGACCATCGAAGACGACTCGGACGCATTGCTTAATGTGTTCAAGGAAGCCGATGAAGAATATAAACGGATTTATGGATAACTCGACAATGAAAAATACGCTCACGCTCAATGACACCGCCTTCTCGGCTCAAGTACCTGACCGCGCTGTCATGACTCGCAGTCTGCAACTCATGCGTAACAGTCTGGTAAAGGCAGACCTGCTGTTTGCCAAGACCCAGTACCTGCCCAACCTTTATGAAAAGCTCACGCGCCTGAACATCCTGGCCGTCACTGAACAGCAGCGCCTCGGAGAACACGCTGAACGCCTGCTCATCGATATCGAGTCGAAGACCGCCCTGCTGAGGCAGTACGCTCAATCCTCCGCTACTCCCATGGATGCTGAGGATCTGGAAGATATTGAAGCTCAGTGTCAGCGCCTTGTGAGCAATGTCACTGCAACGGCCGACCAACTGGCCAGTGCTGTGAGTGGCATGACCCAAGGTATCGATCGACAGCAGACTGCCGAGTTTGTACAGAGTCTGGAAGGTGACATAGCAAAAACCGGCATCGAACTTGATGCTTCTCACACCAGCCTGGCGAAGTTGAAAGACGAGCGTCAAGTGCTGAGCAGCGCTATTGACGCTCTGGAAAGCAAAGGGCTGGCGAGTATTGCCAAGGACACCTTGATCACTGCGGAGAAGGTGCTCAGCCTGGGAATGCAGCCTCCGCAACTCGCCGTGATCATGCTAGCGCTCGAGCAAATGAAGGCGACCCTGGAAAAGGGTGCTGCGGGGATCAACCTCATCGCGATGATCAAACGCCGTGATGGCTTTCGCGAGCGCATCAATGCCCTTTCCCAGCAATTGGCAAGCCTGGACAAGGACAAAATGGGGTTCGCGCAGCGCATTGAACTGCTTGAATGCTTCAACGCTTTTGACGAGCAGCGTGCCGCTTATGTCGAGCAATACCAGAAGATCAAAAACACGCTGGACAGCTTTCTGGACATCAACACCACGGGCACATCCGATGACAGCCAACGCAGCATGCGCCTGATCGAATCGGGCCGACAGTTGATCAGCTACTTGAACCGCATTCGCTGATAGCACCCAAACCCGGGTTGCAAGGGGAATGGCCTGTACGCCCCTTGCAACCCGCATTTGTGCACCTGCCGTTCGACAGCAGCGAAAAAGTCATCAATTCTCGAGGGTCCAGCATGACAGGACAACTCTTGTACCAAAGCGATTTCAAGGACCTCACCACTTACCTGCAGGTCTTGCAGAGGCTTCCGGCATTGACCCGCTCTTTCAAGGTCCATCTTGATCAGGTGCCGTTGGCCAGACGCAGCGCCTACCCCATTCCCGAACTACGCCATGTGCTTGAAAGGGCCGACAAGGACTTGTCTGTCTGGTCGACGCTTTTGCCCAGGCTGATGGCGATGCACCGACGACTCGACGCCCTGACGGCAGAACTCACGCAGTTTTCCGCAAGTGCAACGCAGCACCAGGAGTTGGCCGTGCACCTGAGGGGCTCCGCAGGCGGTCGGCTGATGGCGTTCGAGAAAGAGTTCGATAACGAGGACCAGACAGTACAGAAACTGACCCAGGGTATCTGCACCATCCTGCCGCGACTTATCGACTTCCTGAACGACGCCATCTCTAGCTATAGCCGCACGTTCGGACTGACGCCGGGCAACCCTCTCCGGGAAAATCTGGCAAACGCCCCGCCGCTGTCATTCGGTACGCCGGAAGCGATCGATGCGCAAGAACGACTGTTTCGTGCACAAGGTTATGTGTACCGCGCGTCCGGGTGGTACACCCGCGCCTACACGGCCGCCAGTAATCTGGGTGCCTACCTGTCGCGAATGTGGGAACTGCTCTGGGCCTGTGTAGGCCGTATTATCGGCGTGCGTAAAGCTGACAAACCTTCGCGTTACCGCCTGGAATCAGGACTGCTACTGGTCAACGTGCGGGAAATCCAGCGTCTTTCCAAAGGGTTCGATACTGGGCAGGACCTGACTGCCTGACCCCGGATGAAGCGCAAAAAAAACCCGCGATCACTCGCGGGTTTTCATATCGGGACAGTGCTTACAGGTAGAACGACTTCAGCGGCGGGAAGCCATTGAATTCCACTGCGCTGTAGCTGGTGGTGTAGGCACCGGTGGACAACCAGTACATACGATCACCGATGGCCAGGTTGAGTGGCAGGCCGTACTTGTAGTTTTCGTACATGATGTCGGCGCTGTCGCAGGTAGGACCGGCGATGACCACTTCTTCCATTTCGCCTTTCTTCTCGGTCCAGATCGGAAACTTGATGGCTTCGTCCATGGTTTCGATCAGACCGGAGAACTTGCCCACGTCGGTGTATACCCAACGCTCGACCGCGGTACGCGACTTGCGGGCAACCAGTACCACTTCGCTGACCAGGATGCCTGCGTTGGAGATCAACGAACGGCCTGGCTCGAGAATGATTTCCGGCAGGTCATCACCGAAGTCTTCCTTGAGGAAGCGGATGATCTCTTCAGCGTAGGTTTCCAGGCTGTTGGTGCGGGTGATGTAGTTGGCCGGGAAGCCGCCACCCATGTTGATCAGCTTGAGAACGATGCCGTCTTCTTCTTTCAGACGCTCGAAGATCACTTTGACCTTGGCGATGGCAGCATCCCAGACGCTGATGTCGCGCTGCTGCGAGCCGACGTGGAACGAGATGCCGTAAGGCACCAGACCCAGGTCGCGGGCAAGAATCAGCAGGTCCATGGCCATGTCGGTCTGGCAGCCGAATTTGCGCGACAGAGGCCAGTCGGCAGTGGTCGAACCTTCGGTCAGGATGCGCACATAGACTTTCGCGCCCGGTGCAGCCTTGGCGATGTTGCGCAGGTCGGCTTCGGAGTCGGTGGCGAACAGACGCACGCCCTTCTCGTAGAAGTAGCGAATGTCCTTGGATTTCTTGATGGTGTTGCCGTAGCTCATGCGCTCCGGGCCGACACCACAGCTCAGAACCTTGTCCAGCTCGTAGATCGACGCGATGTCGAAGCTCGAACCCTTTTCCTTGAGCAGATTGATGACTTCAACGGCAGGGTTGGCCTTGACCGCATAATAAACCTTGGCGAATTCGAAGCCCGCACGCAGGTCGTCATATGCCTTGCTGATGATGTCAGTATCAATGACCACGAACGGGGTTTCTTGCTTGTCAGCGAACGCCTTCATTTTCTTGAAGGTTTCGGCTGAGTAGTAGTCTTCGACATTGATCGGCATGCTGCTGGAACTCCTATTGGCAAACGGTATTGGTCAATGGGTACAAATGAACGCCCTCCGTATCCCCACTTTGGTTCGCCTACTTCCCAAGGCATGTCGCCGAAAGCAAAAAGGCCCTGAAGGGCTGCCTTCCTGGCCTTGCTGTCTCGTCGTCAGTACTTGAGCCGGATGGATCGTTTCCAGCATGGACGTTCGGCGCGAACTTTAGGACCTGAGGGACCGGATATCAACAAAAAATGTCGCGTTTTTGCACAGGGCTCTTGAGTTGCCTTCCCAAGGACCTGTTTAACCGACCTGCATGACAGGCAGATGTTCCCCACCGCCTTCGCCAATGCCTTTTCGCAGCACGCTGGGCATCACCTTATTCACCGGCACGCAAAGCCAATCAGCCTGTCAGTTCTGTCAGTTCTGTCAGTAGACGGATGCAGAGGTCGCGCGCTCAATAAACAGCTCAGACCGCCCTTTCAGGTAACGATCATGGATGACCGACACCCTCACGCCGCAAGCTCCGTTGCGCCCAGTGCAGTTCAAGCCCAAACCCGGTGGCAAGCCTTGGGCTTCGGCTCTGCCGAAAGTCATCGCCAACGGCAGGCCCGGGCCAGAGGGCACACCGACTTTCAGCCGACTAACATTTATGTAACGAAAGGCGATCGGCTGGAAATAACAGCAACCAGTCTGTACATGAATCTGGTGTCTGCAGTGATCGGGGTGCCGGAACTGGAGACCCCCACCTCCTACCCGCTGCAACGTGGCCTGAACGTTCTTGTCGCTACCAACACAGGCCTGCTGGGCTTTACCAATCTGGACCCGCTTGGTCACGTGGTTCTGGACATAACAGGACAGTACAACCATGTGCCGTTTTTCAGGATGGATATGACCAATCTGGAATGGGAACAGCAAATGGCGCACTACAGCCAAGCGCCTGTCGTGCTGCTTACCAGCCCGAGGGCTATTGTCGTGGTGCGCTATCAGAGCGCACAGCTCTACCTGACCAATCCCGTGAAGCTGATGGGCAATTTCGATGATGCCATTAGAGCGCAGGATGGGATTTCAGGCCTGATCGATTACGGCACGACGGAATGGGCGCTCGATCCCAGTAAACATTTCTACGTGGAAGCGGATCGGCTTTACATGTTTGCTACAGACGGTCATATGGGGTTTAACGGATCGGCTGCGCTGGCGCGATTGCTGTCAACCGCACCTGAGGATGGTTGGGGCCCTTGGCACGAAAGCGGCCATCAACGACAACTCAGCCCCATGACATGGGGCACCGGCACCGGAATGACAGAGGTCACGGTCAATCTCTATTCGATGGCCGCCCAAGAGTTTTTCCTTGACCGTGCTACAGGCGCCGACTCCAGTTACCTCCCCATGAAAGAGTACCTGGCCAGTAGCCTGCGAGAGTACGACAACATCAAGGAGGCCGGACACAAGCTTGTCATGCTCTGGCAATTGCGTCTTAGCTTCGGTACGTCGTTCTACCCGCAATTGCACCAGCGCTATCGGCTCATGCACAACCCGCCCACCGTCAGCGATGATAAAGCGCAGCGCTTTATCGTCGAAACCTCGCTGCTGAGCCACCTCAACCTGGCGGAATTCTTCGATCGCTGGGGATTGTACCCAAACCCTGAAACCCTCAACCAGATCGCAGATCTGCCCCCGTTGACAAAGGCCATTTGGGAAAATGACGCTGAGACGACGATTTCAATCGCTCTGCCGCTGACCACTTATATCCCGGAGCTCGCCCATATCCTGTCCAGCGTGCACGCTACCTTTCAAGACCGGATAAAGTTTACGGTTGCCGAGCAATGGTACACGCCATACCGCTACGAAATAATGCTCAACGGAACGTTAGTGGCATGGACAGACAATGGCGAATGCGTGGGTTGTGAAGCCCGTATCGAAGAAGGCGTCGCCTACGTTGAAGCCGACACACCCATCTCCGAAGGGGATGAGGCGTCGGTCAAGGTGTTTGCTGGAGGCAAGCTATATACCGCGGCCAGTACCGCATCACGTCCCATCCTGCTGTTCAATATCAAGGCATTGTTTACCGATGACCGTTGCGCTGAACTCAGGCCCGGCATTACCCAGCCAAGGCTGGACGTTCTTTTCTTCAATCTGGAGGAAGCAAAGACCGATGAACCACACGGCCGACTATTGAACCGTGCACAACGGTTGCTCCTGCAAAAAACCATAAGTAGCGTGATCGTCAGCTCAGGACTTGTTCAGGTCACGTTCGAGGATGAGGCTTTCAAGAGTCATGATTACACGATCATCTTTGGAGCCCCTCCTTATGCAACGCTTGAGAAGGGCTACCCCAACGGCTCAGAACTTGTTGAAAACACCTGGATACGCCCCGGCGGCGTAGGCCATCAAGAGGTGACCATCACGGCAGCTGGAGGCATCGGGAAAACCTATACCCTGTTCTCCGGCAACGTCGAACAGGCAAAAATCGCCCTGCCTGTCCGCCAGCTCTTCACGGACTCCACGATGACCCAACTGGTAGCAGGCGTCGATCAGGCAAGCGTTGATGCCCTGTACATGACCGTCAACGGCAACCCGCTCATCAGCGTGACAAACCGGGCGTCCTACCGTTCTTATCTGGCCATTGCCCAGAGCATGTTGTTGCGACTGACAGTTGCGAAGGTCGTCAGAACAGATGACCTGCTGGAGGTGTATTTCGAGGGCGACACCTTTAAAAAGCATAACTACAAGCTTTTCGTCAACGACCTCTATGCCTCCGAGATCACCCAAGGCAAAGCCTACTATTCAAGTGTGTCCAACCGGGTCTGGACCAGCAGCGAGAAGTTCGAGGGTAATGACCACTGTGAAGTGAACGTCGAGTATCAGGGGGTCGTGACAACGTTGTATGAGAGCGACGCTGCAGACGCCATGACTGCGTCTGCATTGCAGGAAAACGACGCCACTCAATGTGGCCTGGAGAAATTCCAGGTGTGAACATTGCCGCCAGCCATGGTGCTGGCGGCAACGCAGCCGGTCAGGAAGCCACTTGCTCGGCTGGCGAGACAATACTGGTCTTCATGCCACGCGAACGGCCCGAGCTCAGATAAGCCGCAATGGACTCTTGCGTCACTTCACCCAGGAACACGTTCTCGGCATCCAGCACCGGCAGCCAGGCGCGGTTGAACTCGTACATGCGCGACAGCAGGATGCGCAAGTGCTCGTCGTAAGCGGCAGTGGCGTTGAATTCACGCAAAAACTGCGCGCAGGTGCCCTGCTGGCGGTGCAGGTCACGACGACGCACATAGCCCATCGCCTTGTTCTCGCTGTCGGTGACAACGATATAGCGACGGTCGTTTTCGTCCATCACTTCCAGTGCGTCGGCGACCGGGGTTTCCGGGCTGACCGACGGCGCGTTGTCGGCGGCGTCTTCGGCCTTGACCAACAGCAGACGCTTGAGGGTGCTGTCCTGGCCGACGAAGCTGCTGACGAAGTCGTCGGCCGGATGCGCGAGCAAGGTGTCCGGGTGATCGATCTGCAGCAGTTTGCCGCCACGGAAGATAGCGATCTTGTCGCCCAGCTTGATGGCTTCGTCGATGTCGTGGCTGACCATGATCACGGTCTTGTTCAGCGCGCGCTGCATCTCGAAGAACTCGTTCTGGATCATCTCGCGGTTGATCGGGTCGACCGCACCGAACGGTTCGTCCATCAACAGCAAGGGTGCGTCGGCTGCCAGGGCACGGATCACACCAATACGCTGTTGCTGGCCGCCGGACAGTTCACGCGGGTAGCGATGCAGGTACTGCTTGGGCTCCAGCTTGATCATGCTCATCAGTTCGCGAGCACGATCATGGCAACGCTGCTTGTCCCAGCCGAGCAGCTTGGGCACGACCACGATGTTCTCTTCGATGGTCATGTTCGGGAACAGACCGATCTGCTGAATCACGTAGCCGATGTTGCGACGCAGGGTCACTTCGTCCAGACCGGTGGTGTCTTCGCCATTGATCAGCACTTTGCCGGAGGTCGGCATGATCAGGCGGTTGATCATTTTCAGCGTGGTGCTCTTGCCGCAGCCCGACGGGCCGAGGAAGACGCAGATTTCGCCTTCGTTGACCGTGAGGCTGACCGAATCGACAGCCTTCACTTCTTTGCCGTTGCTCTGGAAAGTCTTGGAGAGGTTCTGGAGTTCGATCATTTCAGTAATCCTTTTGGAGTCAGCGTGCGTTGCAGCCATTGCAGGAGAAGGTCGGCGATGATGGCCAGAATGCTGACCAGTAGCGCGCCGACGATCAGCATCGACATATCGCTGCGGCTGATAGAAGCAAGAATGAGTACACCCAGACCACCGGCACCGATGGTCGCGGCGATGGTCATGACACCGATATTCATCACCACGGCGGTGCGCACACCGGCGAGGATCACAGGCACTGCGATGGGCAGCTCGACCATGCGCAGACGCTGGCCGAAGGTCATACCGATGCCTTTGGCGGCTTCGCGGATACCCGGCTCTACGCCTGTGAGGGCCAGATAGGTGTTACGCATGATCGGCAGCAGCGAGTAAAGGAACACCGCGGTAATCGCCGGCATCGGGCCAAGGCCCTGGCCGAACTTGGAGTAGAACGGCAGCAGCAGACCGAACAGGGCGATCGACGGCACGGTCAGCAACACCGTGGCGCTGGCCTGCAAAGGGCCCGCCAGCACTGGAAAACGCGTCATCAACACGCCCAACGGCACACCGACGACAATCGCCAGGGTCACGGCGATGCCCACCAGCGTAATGTGCTGCCAGGTCAGGTGCAGGACCTGTGCCCAGTCCAGATGGGAGAAGGCGCTCAAGAAACTCATATCGTCTCCTTCCTTAATTCAATGGGTGCTGGCGCAGAAAATCTGCAGCAACCGTGGTTGGGCTTTCATGGCCGACGTCCACGCGAGCGTTGAGGTCGATCATGGTCTGGGTGTCCAGCAGGTCGGCCAGTGGCTTGAGCAATGCGGCGATGTCCGGATGCTTGTCCAGATAGTCCTGACGGATGACCGGAGCAGCGGTGTAGTCCGGGAAGTAGCTTTTGTCGTCTTGCAGAACCTTGAGTTTGAAGGCGTTCAAGCGGCCGTCCGTGGTGTACACCAGCCCGGCGAACACCTGGCTGTTACGCAACGCGGTGTAGACCAGCCCGGCGTCCATCTGCCGCGTGTTCTCACGACCAAGATTCATGTCGTAATGCTTGACCATGCCGAGCAATCCGTCAGAACGGTTGGCGAACTCGGTGTCCAGCGCTACGAGATGACCCTCTTTGGCTTCGTCCTTGAGGACTTTAGTCAGATCGGTCATGGTGTTGACCTGTGGGTACTTGTCGGCGACTTTCTGCGGCAAGGCCAAGGCATAGGTGTTGCTGAACTTCGACGGGGAAAGCCAGACCAGACCTTTTTTTGCGTCGACTTCCTTGACCCGGGCATAGGTCTGCGCGCTGTCGAGCTTTTCATCGATGTGGTTGTAATTGACCAGCGATACACCGGTGTACTCCCAGATCAGATCCAGCTGGCCGCTTTCCTGGGCACTGCGCGCCAGGGTGCTGCCCAGGCCGCCGGTGACTTGCACGTCGTAATTTTTGGTCCGCAGGTATTGCGCAGTGAGTTCAGACAAAATGGTCTGCTCGGTGAAAACTCGCGCGCCAACGCGCAGCAGCGGTTTATCAGCCGCTTGGGCCAATGCCGGAAACAACAAGGCAAAGCCTAAAAACAAGCATATTCTTTTCATGAGATTTCCTTCGCTCAGCGAGCCAGTCCGCGTTCCAGCCAAAGACGACTGGCCAGTATCACCAGACCATCGAGCAGCAGCGCGAGGAGAGCAGTACACGCCGCACCCAGCACCAGTTGCGGCTGGTTGTTCAAGGCAATGCCCGGGAAAATCAGACTGCCAAGGCTGTTGGCACCGATGAGAAACGCCAGGGGCGCAGTCCCGACATTGATCGCCAGCGCGACCCGCACGCCACCGATAATGATCGGTACAGCGTTGGGCAGCTCGACACGCCACAGCACCTGGCGCGGAGTCATACCAATACCGACAGCAGCTTCCTTGAGTGAACCCTGAACGTTTTTCAAGCCCTCGTAGGTGTTGCGCACGATCGGCAACAGCGAGGCGAGGAACAGCGCGAAGATCGCCGGCCCACTGCCGATCCCGAGAATCCCGAGGGCAATGGCCAGAACGGCAAGAGGAGGAACGGTGTTGCCAATGTTGAATATCTGCATGAAGCGTTCGGCGCGTCCAACCATACTCGGTCGGCTGAGGGCAATGCCCGCAGGGATGCCGACCACCAGGGCCGCCAACATTGAAACCACAACCAGAATCAGGTGAGCCTGAAGATAGAACAGCAGGTCATCCTGGTATTGCTTGATAGTACTAACGCCGATCCAGTGGATCAGCAGGGCCAGGAGTGCGATCGCAACCGCACCTCCCAATAGCCCCTTGCCATAGCGATTTGCCACAGGCGGACTCCTTATTTCAGTCGGCGAACGCGTTGACCTGGACGTCCGAGAGGACGCCGGCAATAACGTTCGCGAAGAGCAGCGGGTGGGTCGCCGGTAAGGGTTTAACCTCGGCGAAAACACAAGCCATAAGCGCAGCTTCGTCAAACCAACATGCTGATGAATCAGCCCCTTGCGTTGGCTTCGTTGCGAGCCTTGACGGGGGAGTGGACGTCTCCACGACCTGAAAGGTTCCCACACGAGACATTATCTGGCCATCGTTTATTGTCTGAACGGTTCGGTTATTGCCGCGAGTTGAGCTATAATCTGCGCCCTTTTTCAATCCCATCCCAGGCGATTTCCCATGACCCAACAGGCCGCCGAAGTCGCGAAACGCCGCACTTTCGCCATTATTTCCCACCCGGATGCGGGTAAAACCACCATCACGGAAAAACTCCTGCTGATGGGCAAGGCCATTTCCGTCGCCGGTACGGTCAAGTCGCGTAAATCCGACCGTCACGCCACCTCCGACTGGATGGAAATGGAGAAACAGCGCGGTATTTCCATTACCACGTCCGTGATGCAGTTTCCGTATCGCGACCACATGATCAACCTGCTCGACACCCCGGGCCACGAAGACTTCTCCGAAGACACCTACCGCACCCTGACGGCGGTCGACTCGGCTTTGATGGTCCTCGACGGCGGTAAAGGCGTCGAGCCGCGCACCATCGCGCTGATGGATGTCTGCCGTCTGCGTGACACGCCCATCGTCAGTTTCATCAACAAGCTCGACCGCGATATCCGCGACCCGATCGAGCTGCTCGATGAAATCGAAGCGGTCCTCAAGATCAAGGCGGCACCGATCACCTGGCCGATCGGTTGCTACCGGGACTTCAAGGGTGTCTATCACCTGGCCGATGACTACATCATTGTCTACACCGCAGGTCACGGCCACGAGCGCACCGAAACCAAAATCATCGAGAAGCTCGATTCGGACGAAGCCCGCGCCCACCTGGGCGATGAATACGAGCGCTTCGTCGAGCAACTGGAGCTGGTGCAGGGTGCCTGCCACGAATTCAACCAGCAGGAATTCATCGACGGTCAGCTGACCCCGGTGTTCTTCGGTACCGCGCTGGGCAACTTCGGCGTCGATCATGTACTCGATGCCGTGGTGAACTGGGCGCCCAAGCCGCTGGCACGTGTGGCCAACGAGCGCACCGTCGAGCCGGCGGAAGAGAAATTCAGCGGTTTCGTGTTCAAGATCCAGGCGAACATGGACCCCAAGCACCGCGACCGCATCGCCTTCATGCGTATCTGCTCGGGCCGTTACGACAAGGGCATGAAAATGCGCCATGTGCGCCTGGGCAAGGACGTACGGATCGGCGACGCACTGACGTTCTTCTCGTCGGAACGCGAGCAGCTGGAAGAAGCCTACGCCGGCGACATCATCGGCTTGCACAACCACGGCACCATCCAGATCGGCGATACCTTCACCGAAGGCGAAGCGCTGGGCTTCACAGGTATCCCGCACTTCGCCCCGGAGCTGTTCCGTCGCGTACGCCTGAAGGACCCGCTCAAGTCCAAGCAACTGCGTCAGGGTCTGCAACAGCTGGCCGAAGAAGGCGCCACGCAGGTGTTCTTCCCGCAGCGCAGCAACGACATCATCCTCGGCGCCGTCGGTGTGCTGCAGTTCGATGTGGTCGCCAGCCGTCTCAAGGAAGAATACAAGGTCGAATGCGCCTACGAGCCGATCACTGTGTGGTCAGCCCGCTGGATCGACTGCGACGACAAGAAGAAGCTCGAAGAGTTTGAGAACAAGGCGGTGGAAAACCTGGCAGTAGACGGCGGCGGTCATCTGACCTACCTCGCCCCTACCCGCGTGAACCTGGCGCTGATGGAAGAACGCTGGCCCGACGTGAAATTCCGCGCTACCCGCGAGCACCACTGACCGGCTGATGGCATCGCTGTGTGACGCAGAGCGTCACGAACGGCGTTCCCACGCTGGAGCGTGAGGAACGATAGTTCTGTAACTATCGTGCCGATGCCCTGCGTCAGGCGTGAGGAATGATTAGCGTCCGAGAGAACACCTATCGTGCCGATGCTCCGCGTCGGCATGCAGTTCTGGACGCTCCGCGTCCTGTCCTAGACTTGCGGCGTGGCGCAGATTTGTGACGCAGAGCGTCACGAACGGCATTCCCACGCTGAGCGTGAGGAACGATAGCTCTCCAACTATCGTGCCGATGCTCCGCGTCGGCATGCAGTTCTGGACGCTCCGCGTCCTCTCTCGACCGGCATTCGCTGATCTGGATCAACCATTCAGCGCAAAATGAGAATTAATCTCAATAGAGCCTTGCTATTATCCCAATAAGAATTATTCTCATCTGACTTGCACAGGAGATGAGACATGACCTATTTGATCGATGCATGGCTGGACAGACCCCACCCTTACCTGAGAATTCTCCATCGCGAGACGGGGGAAGTGTGTGCCGTACTGGAAGAGGAAGCGCTGGAGGAATTACGCGATCAGGGCGATCTGGATGTGTGCAGCTTGAGCTCCAGCGAGCCATTGGTGCTCAAGGAACTGGTGAGAAACCTGTTTCTGTTCTGCTACGCGCGGGCGTTGCGCCCCATGGGTGAGTTGCACTGAGCATGAAGCATCAGCACAACTGCGTCGCTGAACGAATCGGCGCGATCCGTTCAGCGACTATCTGCATCGACCGGGTCGCTTACAGAACGTCCAGCAGTTCCACGTCAAACACCAGCACGCTGTGCGGTGCGATGCTGCCTACGCCCTGAGCGCCGTAAGCCAGCTCGCTCGGCACGTGCAGACGCCATTTGCTGCCGGCGTTCATCAGTTGCAGCGCCTCGGTCCAGCCGGCAATTACGCCGCTGACCGGAAATTCGGCCGGCTCGCCACGATCGTAGGAGCTGTCGAAGACATTACCGTCGATCAACGTGCCGTGGTAGTGAACGCGTACCTGATCTTCACGGGTTGGCTTGGCGCCAGTGCCAGCGGTCACGACTTCGAATTGCAGACCCGAGGCCAGCGTGGTCACGCCTTCGCGCTTGGCGTTTTCAGCCAGGTAGGCCTTGCCGGCGCCCGCAGCCTGTTCAGCCTTGGCGGCTGCTTCAGCCTGCATGATTTCGCGGATGACCTTGAAGCTGGCGGACATCTCTTCCTGACCGACACGGCTTGGCTGACCGCCAAACGCATCGCGCAGGCCTGCGACGATGGCTTCCAGATCGACGCCCGGTGGCGGGTTGTCGCGCAACTGATCGCCCAACTGACGGCCAATGCCGTAGCTGACGCGGGTTTCGTCGGTGGACAGATTGACTTCGGACATGACACTGCTCCGTAGAGGGGCACGCAGTCGGTATCACGCAAAACCTGAACGGCAATCACGCTATACGCTGATGCGCCCCGAACCAAAAGGCCGAGCAGCCTAGCACAATTGCCGCTGCAGCCCCTACCGCAGCCGCAATCCGCAGTTGGCGATCAGGACCATGAAGAATGAAACGAGATCGGCAGGCGCATTTCAGAGCGGTCATTGACCGGCATGCCGCACAGCTCGTCATGGACCACGCAATGGACCAGGTAAAAAGGCACCACCGGTATGTCCTTGAGCAAATCCCGGGCATGCTCTACCGAGCGAAGATGCAGGGTCTTGCCCGCCGGGTCCTTGAGCATCACCGAAGTGCCATTCATGCGCACATCCAGCAGGTAGATGCCGCCTTCGATGGAGATCAGGTTCAGCTCATCGACCCGCCCGGCCTGGGCGTGGCCGATAAATTCCTGATAATTCATGATCGAACCTCCTGCGCAAACGCCTGATGCATCGGAACGGACGTTTTACAACACACAGCGCCGACATGCCAGAAACGATAACGCCCGTCCCTGTCATTCAGCGTTGTCTCAGTGCTTGGTGACCTTGTCCAGATAGCCCATCGCAAACGCCGATATCACGAACGTCATGTGGATAATCACGTACCACATCAGGTATTCGGGCTTGATGTTGGTGGCGTCCATGAACACCCGCAACAGGTGGATGGAAGAAATCGCCACAATCGATGCTGCAACTTTCATCTTCAGCGAAGACGAATCCATAGTGCCCAGCCAGTTGAGCTTTTCCTTGTCCTCGTCGATGTCCAGCTGCGACACGAAGTTCTCGTAGCCGGAGATCATCACCATCACCAGCAAGCCACCTACCAGCGCCATGTCGATCAGCGACAGCAGCACCAGAATCAGGTCAGCTTCGGCCAGCGAGAAGATGTTGGGGATGACGTGAAAGATTTCCTGGAAAAACTTCAGACACAACGCCAGCAGGCCAAGGGACAGGCCGAAATAGATCGGCGCCAGCAGCCAGCGCGATGCGTACATGGCATTTTCAAAAAAACGTTCCATTGATACTCGCAAGGTGTTTTAAAGGAGCGGGCGAGTATATCAGCGGTAATGCGCAGCTCTGAGCGTGCGACAAAATATCGCACAGCGGCCGTTAGCGCGCTGCTGAGGAACCGAATTGAAGCCTAGGCTCTGTACGAAAAGTCGGCGAGCGAAGGTCAGGCGAGGCAAAAACAGGCGAGGAACGGCCGGGGTCGCGTTCGACTCTACGTGTTGTAAATGAGCATTCCGATTGGACTCGCATCCGAGCCTGTTTTTAACGAAGCATCACCGAGCGCAGCCACTTTTCGTACAGAGCCTAGAACAGCGACGAGCTTTGACAAACCATCCTGTCGCTATCAATACGGCGCAGTTCAGCCTGAATGTGCAGCGTCCAGATAGGAACGTCATCGGCACATTGATAACCATGCAACGACAGGCTTTCGATAACGCTGGTGAGCACCGTTTGCGCTGCGGGCAGGCCTTTGAAAGGCCCTTGGGACTTGATTGCGGACGGCTGTTCTTCGGCCATGCCGGCGGCGAAAAGTACCATCCACTGTCCGCTGTCACTGCGCAGAGGCCGGACGACACACTCGATACGGGTCATCAGCCCCATGCATTCTCGGGTAAGGCAAAGGCTACGCTGCATGATGCGCTCCTGATCAGCAACAGTATTCATCCTTCTCGTTTAGCAGGATGCACGCCAATCTCTTTGGCCACTGCGATCACCTCAAGACTAGAAGAAAACCACCCTGCGAGAAACTATCCCTGATGAACGGAGCACCGGGCGGCCCTCACCGCCCGGCTCCTGCGCTGTCAGACCTTGAGTTCCGGCTGCAACTGCGCAGGCTCCTTTTCCAGCTCCTCCTTGAGGTCTTCGTCGCTGAGCATCTCTGCGATATCGCGCAAACGCTCCACCACGCGCGCATTGACGCTGCCATCAGGGAACTCGCCGTGCTCGTCAGGCGCACCGGCAGGTTCGCCCACCAGCAGGCTCAGCGCCTCATCGGCCTGACGCACCGCGTAGATGTGGAATTGCCCGGCACGTACAGCCTGCACCACACGTTCATCCAGCATCAGCGTGGTGACGTTGGCGTGCGGAATGATCGCGCCCTGCTCGCCGGTCAGCCCACGGGCTTCGCAGAGGCGGAAGAAGCCCTCGATCTTTTCATTGACCCCGCCCACCGCCTGAACCTCACCAAACTGGTTGATGGAGCCGGTAATCGCGAAGCACTGCTTGAGTGGAGTGCGCGACAGTGCCGAGATCAGCGTGCAGACCTCACCCAGCGACGCACTGTCGCCGTCCACGTAACCATAGGACTGCTCGAGCGCGATGCTCGCGGAAATCGCCAGCGGGAATTCCTGGGCATAACGACTGCCGAGGTAGCCGGTAAGGATCATCACGCCCTTGGAGTGAATCGGCTGGCCAAGGTTGACCTCTCGCTCGATGTCGACGATCCCGCTGCCGCCCGGGTAAACCGTGGCGGAAATGCGCGCGGGGACGCCGAAGGCCGAGTCGCCGACCTCCAGTACCGTCAGGCCGTTGCATTTGCCGACCGCCGCACCGTCAGTGTCGATCAGGATCACGCCAGCCATCATGTCATCGAGAATCCGTGCCGAAACCCGCCCGGTACGGGTGGCCTTGGCCTTGAGCGCACGCTCGATATGCCCGGCGTCGGTCTTGTCGTCGTTGGCCAGCTGGCGGATGAAATCGGCCTCGCTGACCAGCTGGAACAGGTCACCGATACGCGCCGACAAACGCCCCTGATGCTCGGCCAAACGGGCGCTGTAAGTCGCCAGTCGTGCCACCGCGTCGGCGGTCAGCGGCGCCATGCCCTCTTCCGAGGTCCGGGTCTTGAGCAGTTGAGCGAATTGCTCGAGCGTCTCGTCGACCATCGGAATCTCTTCATCGAAGTCGACCAGCACCCGGAACATCTCCTGGAAGTCAGGATCAAGGTCTTGCAGGGTGTAGTACAGCGAACGCGAACCGATGATGATGATTTTGACGTTCCACGGGATCACCTGCGGCGTCAGGCTCACGGTGGCAACGCGGCCAAGCTCGCCCAGCGGCGACTCCATCTTCAGCTTGCGCGATTGCAGGGTACGCTTGAGCGCATCCCAGACGAACGGCTCGCCCAGCATCTTCTCGGCTTCCAGAATCAGGAAACCGCCGTTGGCGCGATGCAGCGCGCCGGGGCGCAGTTGCCGATACGTGGTGTACAGCGCGCCCTGATCGGTGCTGTATTCGATGCGCCCGAACAGGTTGTCATAGGTGGGGTGCTGTTCGAAAACCACCGGCGCACCGCCGTCACGGGTATTCCCGACCACCAGGCTCGGGCTGTACTGCTCTTCCAGCAGCTTGCGCGCCTGGGCGTCGGTCTTGGCGTCATCGACCAGTTGCTCGACCAGCGTCTTGAGCAGGTACACCTGCATGGCCTGCAGGTAGGCGCAGACCGCAGCGTTCTCGGCGTATTTTTCCGAGAGAGGTGCCAGCAAGGGTTGCAGGGTCAGGGTGATGGTTTCTTCATTCAACTGACGCAGCTGATTGTTGGACTCGCGCTTCCACTGCGGCAGGCTGGCCAGCTCTTCGTTGAGACGCTCCTCGAGCGCGGAGATCTCTTCGTGAAAACGCTCGCGATCCGCTTCGGGCAACTGCGAAAACTCGGCCTCGTCCAGCGCCTTGCCGTCGGCCATCGGCGTGAACGCGATGTTGGAGCTGTCGCGATACAGCGCGATGTCCTTTTCCAGCGACAGGCGCTCGATGACATCAAGTGCACGGTCGTAGCGCTGATTGAACGCGCGGTCGATCGAGCTTTTCTTCTGCTGATACGACGGGTGCTCGAAAACCGCCGGGAAGGTCACCAGCAGGTTGTCGATCAGGCCGCCTATGTCGGCGGTGAATTCATGAGCGGAGCCCGGTGGCAGCTCCAGCGCCTTGGGCTCGCGGGGCTCGTCGAAGTTATTGACGTAGACCCAGTCCGACGGCGTCTGCATCCGTTTGCCTTCGGCCTTGAGGTAGCGTTTGACGAACGAAAAGCGCCCGGTGCCGGGCTCGCCCATGACAAACACGTTGTAACCGGGGCGCGGCATGGCAACGCCGAACTGCAGGGCCTCTACGGCTCTCTCCTGGCCAAGGACACCGCGAAAGGGTTCGAGCTCGTGGGTGGTCGCAAAGCTGAACTGCTCAGCGGAAAACGGACGGGTCAGCGCGTTGGGCGCCAGGCGTAGGTTGGCTGCGACAGAATCGGGCATCAGTAATCCTTACATCAGGCGGGGCAGATGTCGGCATTCTGGCGCTCGCTGTACACGACTTGCAAGGCAGGAAAGAGCCGAAAAGCATTTGCGTGTGCAGCGCCACGAGCCGCGTCCTGAAAAAAGCCGTTTTCAGGTAATAATCTGTAATCACTCACGGAACCCTTGGAACGTGCCTAAACTCCAAACTGAACAGGTGGTTGCTGGCTGGCCGTCTGTCTTGATGTAACGACTCAAGAAACTCGACCCTTGGCTGAACTAAAAAGAGAAAAAGCTATGAAACGGATTCTTCTTGGAACGCTCTTCGCCGCTGTATCGATCAACGCTATGGCTCAAGCACCAGGCGGCCCTGACTGCGGTTGGGGCAACATGCTGTTTGAAGGTCAACGCGGTACTCCAGCTCACTTCCTGGCTTCGACCACCAACGGTACTTCGGGTAACGCCACCTTCGGCATGACCTCCGGGACCAACGGCTGCTCCACCAACGGCGCACTGACCTATGGCGGTAAATCCTGGCTTGCCATGAACGGCATGATGGATGAACTCTCCAAGGACATGGCCATGGGTCAGGGCGAAGCACTGACAACCTACGCTGTGGTACTGGGCGTTGCACCAGAAGACCGCGAGCACTTCGCCGCCGTCACCCACGAGCACTTCTCGCAAATCTTCAGCAAGGCCGACGCCACTGCCGAAGACGTCCACACCAACACCGTCAATGTTCTGAAAAACGATCCGACTCTGGCCAAGTACGCTACCCAGGCTTAAAGTCGTTCGCCCGCCCTTTCTTCGCAAAGGGCGGGATCCCCTTTTCTGACTAGTTGCCCTCTATGCTCAAACGTCTTGTATCGCTGGCGCTGTTCGTCTGTGCCCCTTTTTTGTCCGCGGCACCTCATGCCAGCGCTGACCGTTTGCAGCAGTTGGCCAATGAGCCGTTCTGGATTTCCCTGGGTCACTACGAAGCCGGCAAGCTTGGTGGCTGGCGCAGCTATGTCACAGACCCCAAATTCTTTCTCGCCGCCAACGGTGCACACGACCCGCAGGCGGAGCTGAGCGCAACACTCGACGCTATTTACGCACCCGTCAGTAACGAACAGACCCACGCCCAGTGCGTGTACCCGGCACGCACCCGCTGGCTGCGTGACCAGTTGCACCTGACGGGCCTGCCGACGCCGGACTGCAAGGAATTCAAGGCCTGGTACAAGGATGTGGCGCCGGACAGCACCGTGCTGATTTTCCCGGCCGCGTACCTCAACAGTCCCTCGTCGATGTTTGGCCATACGCTGCTGCGCATCGATCCGGCCAGCGCGAAAACCAACAACACCACCTTACTGAGCTACGCGATCAACTTCGGTGCCTACATCGAAGGCATGGACAACAGCATTCTGTACGCGTGGAAAGGTCTGGCAGGCGGCTATCCCGGGTTGTTCGCGCTGGTGCCCTATCAGGAAAAACTGTCGGAATACCGCAGCCTGGAAAACCGTGACCTGTGGGAATACCGCCTGAACCTGACTGCGGAAGAAACCGGGCGCATGGTCGAGCACGTCTGGGAGCTGAAACAGATCCGTTTCAGTTATTTCTTCTTCGACGAAAACTGCTCGTACCGGCTGCTGGAATTGCTGCAGGTCGCCCGCCCGGGCCTGAAGCTTACCGATCAGTTCGGCCTGACCGCGATCCCGACCGATACGGTCAAGGCAATCAAGGCCGCCGGGCTGGTGGAGAAGATCGACTATCGCCCGTCACGCGAACGCGAACTGCTGAGCCGCGCCGCGCCGCTCGATGCAGATGAGCAACAGTGGGTATTGAAGGTCAGCGCCGATCAGAAACAGCTGCAGAATAGCGAGTACCTTGCGCAGCCCAAAGAACGCCGCGCATTGATTCAGGACGCCGCCTACCGTCTGGAACGCTACCGCGCCAACGGCCTTGAGCGCGATACACAACGCTCACAACGCAGCTTCGAGCTGTTGCAGGCGATCAATCAGAACCCGCCGCCACAACTGGACATCCCGCGCCCCGGCCTGCCGGAAGAAGGCCATGAATCACGCACCTGGCAGTTGGGAGCGGGCACACGCGGTGACAAGGCGTTTGCCGAATATGGCCTGCGCATGGCCTATCACGACCTGAACGACAACGCTTATGGCTTCCCGCTGGGTGCGCAGATCGAGATTCTTCAGCTCAAGGTGCGTCAATACGAAGGCAATGACTGGCAGGTGCAACAACTGGACCTGGCGACCATTCGCTCACTGACCCCGCGTACCGAGCTGCTGAAACCCTGGTCATGGCAAGTCACCGGGGGTCTGGAGCGGGTTCTCGGCAAGCACGGCGACGAAAACCTCGTCAGCCATGTCAACGGTGGGGGCGGCGGCACCTGGCAACTGACCGACGACATGCTCGGCTTTGCACTGGGCACCGTGCGGGTCGAGCACAACAACGATTTCGCCGAATTCATTTCCCCCGCCGCAGGCTTCAACACCGGCGTGCTGTGGCGCAACCCGCTGGGCAACCTGAGCCTGGAAGCCAAGGGCGACTATTTCACCAATGGCGAAGTGCGCCGCAGCGTCAGCCTCAATCAGCAATGGGAGCTGTCGCGCAACCTCGGCCTGCGCCTGAGTGCCCAGCGCGAATTCAGCCAGATGAGCTCGCCGCAGAACGAGGTGATGCTCGAGGTGAAGTGGTATCACTACTGACCGGGTCAGTAGTGAATCGCCGGCAGTGTGCGTCGAAAATAAAAGCACACTGCCATTACACGTTCCCTACATCGCTTTTACGAATAACTCACAAATTACCTTCTAGACTCCTCTCATAAGCAGAGGGAATCACCATGAAGCGGTATTGGCTGTTGTTGTCGCTGGCCATCGTGCTGGCGGGTTGTCAGTCCACCCGTGACCAGATGCTGGCCGAGGGTTATCCGCCGGGTTTTGCAGACGGCTATCAGGACGGTTGCAGCAGCGGCAGGGACGCAGCAGGCGCCACGACCGGCCAATTCCGCAAAAACGTGCCCCGTTACCTGAAAGACAAGCTCTACGCCCAGGGCTGGACCGATGGCTTTCGCCAGTGCGAGACCTCGCAGGACAATCGCGACCGGCTCGATCCCGGCCAGGTCTTCAATGAGCGTGACCGCGCCTGGGAGCAGGAAAAGACCCGCAGTGCCGCCAAGGCCTATCGTCCGAACTGACCCGCAAAGCGTGGAAAATCGACGAAACCAATGATGTCCTGCTGTGGCCCAAAGCCTATTAGGGAGGACATTTCATGAGCCGCGCATTCGTAAACGAAGACAACGCTGCCGCCGAGGCCGAACAACCGGTCGAGCGGCTGGTCAGCACACAGATCAACTACGTCACGGCCGAAGGCCTGACCTTGTTGAAGAAACACGTCAGCAGCCTGCAGGCGCAGCACAGCACGCAAACCGCGTTGGGCGAAGCGGCGGACAAGCAGCGACTGGCCGACCTGGAACGCGACCTGCGCTACTTCAACCAGCGCCTGCAAAGCGCGCAGGTCGTCGCACCGGCCGTGTCGACCGAAAAAGTGCAGATCGGCAGTTGGGTGACGTTCGCGGATGAACAGGACAACCAGCAGCGCGTGCATCTGGTCGGAGAGGATCAGGCCGATGCAGCCAATGGACAGATCAATTGGGGGTCGCCACTGGGCCGCGCCCTGATCGGCGCGCAGAAAGGCGATGAAGTGTTGTGGCAGCGCCCGGCGGGCGATCAGTCGATTGAAGTGCTGTTGATCGAACCTGACGCGTGAGCCTGGCCAGCCGACGGCAGCGCCGCTCCTTGCAGGGAGCGGCGCGTGCCTGAACGCTGATCAGGCCAGCTTTTTGTGACGCACACGATGCGGCTGGGCAGCCGCTTCGCCCAGACGCTTCTTGCGATCGGCTTCATACTCGGTGTAGTTGCCTTCGAAGAAGATCGCTTGCGAATCGTCTTCATACGCCAGGATGTGCGTGGCTACACGGTCAAGGAACCACCGATCGTGAGAGATCACAATGGCAGCGCCCGGGAAGTCCAGCAGCGCTTCCTCCAGTGAACGCAGGGTTTCCACGTCGAGGTCGTTGGACGGTTCGTCGAGCAGCAGCACGTTGCCGCCCTCTTTCAGGGTCAGCGCCAGGTGCAGACGACCACGCTCACCACCGGAGAGGTCCTTGACGAACTTCTGCTGATCGCCGCCCTTGAAATTGAAGCGACCGACGTAGGTACGCGACGGGATCTCATAGTTACCGATACGGATCACGTCGGAACCGTCGGACACGGCCTGGAACACCGATTTGCTGCCGTCCAGGTCATCACGGCTCTGGTCCACGCAGGCCAGCTGCACGGTTTCACCGACTTCGATGCTGCCCGAATCCGGCTGTTCCTTGCCCATCAGCATGCGGAACAATGTCGACTTACCGGCACCGTTACCGCCGATCACGCCAACGATGGCGCCTTTAGGCATGGAGAACGACAGGTTGTCGATCAGCACGCGGTCGCCATAGCCCTTGGTGACGTTCTTGAACTCGATAACCTTGTCGCCCAGACGCGGACCGGCCGGGATGTAGATCTCGTTGGTCTCGCTGCGCTTCTGGAATTCCTGCGACTGCATCTCTTCGAAGCGTTGCAGACGCGCCTTGGATTTGGACTGACGCGCCTTGGCACCCTTGCGGACCCATTCCAGCTCGTCTTTCATGGCTTTTTCGTGAGCGGTCTGCTGCTTGGATTCCTGCGCCAGGCGGTCCGACTTGGCTTCGAGCCAGCCGGAATAGTTGCCCTCGTAAGGGATGCCCGCGCCGCGGTCGAGTTCCAGAATCCAGCCAGCCACGTTGTCCAGGAAGTAACGGTCGTGCGTGATCGCGACCACAGTTCCCGGGAAGTCGTGGAGGAAATGCTCCAGCCAGGCGACAGAGTCGGCATCCAGGTGGTTGGTCGGTTCGTCGAGGAGCAGCATGTCCGGTGCGGAGAGCAGCAGGCGGCACAGCGCGACACGGCGCTTTTCGCCACCGGAAAGGACCGAAACCTTCGCATCCCAGGCCGGCAGGCGCAGCGCGTCGGCGGCGACTTCCAGCTGACGCTCCAGATTATGGCCATCGCTGGCCTGCAGGATGGATTCGAGCTTGGCCTGCTCGGCAGCCAGCTTGTCGAAATCAGCGTCCGGCTCGGCGTACTCGGCGTATACCTGATCGAGACGCGCCTGGGCGTCCTTGATCACGCTGACCGCCTCTTCCACGACCTCACGGACCGTCTTGTTCGGGTCAAGTTGTGGCTCCTGCGGCAGATAACCCACATTGAGCTCCGGCATCGGACGCGCTTCACCATCAAACTCGGTGTCGACACCCGCCATGATTTTCAACAGCGTGGATTTACCCGAACCGTTGAGGCCCAGCACGCCGATCTTGGCACCGGGAAAGAAAGACAGAGAGATGTTTTTCAGGATTTCACGCTTCGGCGGCACAACTTTGCTCAGCCGATGCATGGTGTAGACGTATTGAGCCATGAAATGAAAACCTAGCGTCTGTAATGAGGACCGATTTGGGTAACGAGCTTAAAGCTCCGGCCGGAAAAAAGCTTTTATTTGTCCTTGAGACTTGCCGCGAGACCATTCCGAGCCTTGAATAAACTCAGTTGGAAACCTGCCGGGCAGTGCTGGCAAATATAAAGCCTGATCGATATTGCAAAAAGTGGAGTCACTCATGCAGGAGTCGGTGGATACCACGCGTTGCGCAAAGCTACCCGAATGCTGCGTGCAGGGCAAACGATACGGCCCAACGGGACTGGCACTTTGCCACAACTAAAGGCATGCTAGCCGCCCTCTTTGGGCGACCCGCCTATTTTACCTAAAGCACCACTGCTTCAGTCCAGCAGTCAGGAACAGCGATTTGCCCATTTCAACGCCTCTGTCGTCATCCAGTGTCGCTACAGACAGTGCGACCAGGCCTCTGCGTGGGTCAGTGAAAGGCATACTGGCAGGCCTGGTTCTGGTGGTGCTTGCCCTGTTGCTCTGGCAATTGATCGAGCAATTTCATCAGACTCAGGAGCGCCAGCGTCAGCGCAGCCTGGAGTACAGCGTGCAGCTGTCCGACCGGATGAGTCTGAACATGGCGCTCAAGGCGCAGATCGCCATGAACCTGCTGGACGAGGCGCTATCCTCCGGGGAGCGGCTGGAGCAGCCGACGACGCTGGTTAATCTGCGCACTGCCCTGCCCGCCCTGCGCAGCGTCGCTCGCCTGAACCGGGAGGGTGAGATTGTCGGTGACAGCGCCGAGGCCTCCCGCGATGGCGAGTTTCTCGAACAGGCCATGAAACAGGCGCGAGGTCGCCCCTACTTTTATACCGGCTCGGAAGACGGCAACCAGATTTATATACTGATTCGCCTGGGCAACGGCGTGAGCGGCGATTACTGGGCAGTGCGTGTAGCGCCCGACGCCTTGAAGGAACTGGCCAGCCAGCCAGCGCAGAACTTTCAGCACCTGTGGCGTCTTGAACAGCGCAAGACGCAGCGTGTCATTCTCCATGAACCGGTCCCTGCCAACGAAGCGGAAAGTGGCCTGTCCGACACCATTCTGCTTCAGCCGCTGAGCAACAGTGACTGGCAACTGCGGGGGCTGTTCGACACTTACAAGGCCCGCAGCGAACTGCTTGCGCCACTGATCGGCAAGTGCCTGATCGGCCTGATGATTTCGATCCTGCCGCTGATCGCGCTGATGAGCCTGCGCAGACGCCAGCGTCAACTGCTGCAGAGCCGGCGCCGCTACCGGGATATCTTCGAGGGCGCGGGCGTCGCAATCTGTGTCATGGACATGTCCGGCCTTCAGGAGCAACTCGAAGCACTCGAGGTCAGGACCGGCGAGGACTTCGAGCGGCTGGTCAAAAGCCAGCCAGCCTCGCTGAAACGCCTGTTGCAGCAATTGCGCATCAGCGAACTCAACGAAGTCGCTCTGGGCCTGCTGGACATCAAGCACCGCGAACAGGCATGGCAACCGTTGATCGAGGGCGAATCACGCTCGCGTCCGGGCGTCGGCATTCCGATCATTCAGGCGGTGCTCGCCGGACAGCCGCGACTGGAACTGGAAATCTGCCTGAGCCGCGCAGACGGTGAGGATCAGCACCTGTGGCTGGTCATGCGCCTGCCCGAGACACGCAGCGACTTCGATGCGGTGATTCTCAGCATTGGCGACATCACCAGCCGTAAACAGGTCGAGCTGTCTTTGCTGGACCGCGAGAGCTTCTGGTCCGACGTGGTACGCACCGTACCGGACCATTTGTACGTTCAGGACGTACTCAGCCAGCGGGTGATCTACAGCAACCATCACTTCGGCTATACGTTGGGTTACAACAAGTCAGAACTGCACGCCATGGGCGAGTTTTTCTGGGAAGTCCTGCTGCACCCCGACGACGCCCGTAACTATCAGGACATGCGCCTGCGCCAGCGTCACCACGGGCATAATGAATTACTGCAACGCGTGCTGCGCTTTCGGGACCGCGAGAGCAACTGGCGGAGCTTCGATATTCGCGAACAGGCGCTGGCCTGGGATGCAGAGGACCGGGTCACCCGGATCATCGGCATTGCCAAGGACATTACCGAGCAGGTCGCGTCCAGCCAGTCGCTGCGTGACAGCGAGCAGCGTTACCGCATGCTCGCCGAAAGCATCAGTGATGTGATTTTCTCCACCGATGGCCGGCTGGCAGTCAACTACGTCAGCCCTTCGGTAGAACGTGCGCTGGGCTACAGCGCCGAGTGGATCCTGCAGAACGGCTGGTCCGCCGCCATTGCCAACCCCCAGCAAACAGTCGGTTTTGATGCGCTCATGGGCCGCATCGACAAGGTCCTCGACAAACCTCAGGAACTCGCCCGGCTGCGCGAAGAAGTCACCACCCGAATGTTTCTGTTCGACTGCCTGCGTGCCGACGGTCGCAAGATCCCGGTGGAACTGCGCGTGGTGCTGGTGTGGGGCGAACACGGCAATTTCGAGGGCATCTTCGGCGTGGGCCGGGACATCAGCCAGCAGCGTCGGGCCGAGAAAGACCTGCGCATGGCTGCCACTGTGTTCGAGCATTCGACATCCGCCATCCTGATTACCGACCCGGCCGGCTATATCGTGCAGGCCAACGAGGCCTTTACGCGCGTCAGTGGCTATGAAGTGGCTCAGGTGCTCGATCAGCTGCCGGGCATGCTCACCGTGGAATCCGAACAGGAAACCCGCCTGCGCCACATCCTCAGGCAGTTGAACGGACAAGGCACGTGGGAAGGTGAAATCCGGCTCAAACGGCGTAACGGCGAACACTACCCAGCCTGGGTCGGCATTACCGCCGTCCTCGACGATGAAGGCGATCTGGCCAGCTACGTGTGCTTCTTCAGCGACATCAGCGAACGCAAGGCCAGCGAGGACCGTATCCACCGTCTGGCCTACTACGATGCGCTGACTCATCTGCCCAACCGCACCCTGTTCCAGGATCGCCTGCATTCGGCGCTGCAGCACGCCGAGCGCCAGCAGGCCTGGGTCGTGCTGATGTTCCTCGACCTCGACCGTTTCAAACCGATCAACGACTCCCTGGGCCATGCCGCTGGCGACCGGATGCTGCAGGAAATGGCCACACGGCTGCTTGCCTGTGTGTCGGTGGATGACACCGTGGCCCGCATGGGCGGGGATGAATTCACCCTGCTGCTGGAACCGGATGAAACCCGTGAAGCCGCGCTAAGCCGCGCGATTCACGTTGCCGAACGCATTCTGACCAGCCTGATTACGCCGTTCGTGCTCGAAGGCCGCGAGTTCTTTGTGACCGCCAGTATCGGCATCGCCCTCAGCCCGCAGGACGGCAAAGAACTGAGTCAGTTGATGAAGAACGCCGACACGGCGATGTATCACGCCAAAGAGCGCGGCAAGAACAACTTCCAGTTCTATCAGGCAGACATGAACGCCACCGCTCTGGAGCGTCTGGAGCTGGAAAGCGACTTGCGCCATGCCCTGGAGCAGAAGGAATTCACCCTCTTCTATCAACCGCAGTTCAGCGGCGACGGCAAACGCCTGACGGGCGCAGAAGCGCTGCTGCGCTGGCGCCATCCGCGCCGCGGGCTGGTGCCGCCCAACGACTTCATCCCGGTGCTCGAAGAGCTCGGGCTGGTCGTGGAAGTCGGCGATTGGGTTCTGGCCGAGGCCTGCCGCCAACTCAAACACTGGCATCAGGCCAGGGTTCGCGTGCCCAAGGTGTCGGTCAACATCTCGGCACGGCAGTTCTCGGACGGTCAGCTCGGCAAGCGTATCGCCCGCATACTCGAACAGACCGGCCTGTCACCCGCCTGCCTGGAGCTGGAACTGACCGAAAGCATCCTGATGCGCGAGGTCACCGAGGCCATGCAGATACTCGATGGTCTCAAGAACCTTGGCCTGAGCATCGCCGTCGATGACTTCGGCACCGGCTACTCGTCGCTGAACTACCTCAAACAGTTCCCCATCGACGTGCTGAAGATCGACCGCACCTTCGTCGACGGCCTGCCATCCGGCGAGCAGGACGCCCAGATCGCCCGCGCCATCATCGCCATGGCCCACAGCCTCAATCTGTCGGTGATCGCCGAGGGCGTGGAGACCCATGAGCAACTGGAGTTTCTTCGCGAACACGACTGCGACGAAGTCCAGGGCTACCTGTTCGGCCGCCCGATGCCCCCCGCGCAGTTCGAAGCGCAATTCAGTAATGACGCATTGTTCATGCTGGATTAAGGGCCAGTTCTCGCAACGTCGCCATCGTCCATTTGAACGATAGCCGAACCCTTGAATATGAGTAGACTTGAGCCACTGCCTCGCACCGCGTCAATGACAGCGAGCGCTCTACCCATAACAAAGAACACAAGGGGGTAGCATGATCAGCGATACCACATCCCTGGACAGTGTTTCCTGTCAGGTCGTTGAAGCCTTGAACAAGGTGATTCTCGAGCTTCAGACCGAGGTCAGCAGCGCGTCGATCGCTACGTTTCATCAACAGGCGCTTGAGCGGGTGCGCGCGCTGGTGCAGTTCGACAAGGCCTGGTGGGGAAGATCCACCTGGCGTGACAACTGGCCCGTCGAGCACAGTTCCTTTTTGCTCGGCCTGCCCACCGGTTACGCCGCCGAGTGGGAGCAACTCAAGACCTCGGATGCCAGTGTCGGCAAAATGCATCAGACCCAGGGCGTCTGTCAGGTCATTCACTGCACGGCAGCGGATGCGCCTCCCGCGCTTGCCGAACTCGGACGCCAGTACGATCTGTGCTTCGCGCTGGGCATTGTCCTGACCGACCCGCACACCCAGCAGGGCGTGCATTTGACGCTGTTTCGCTCGGCCGACCACACGCCCTTTTCGCCCTTGGACAAACGCCTGATCGAGTGGCTGATGCCGCATCTGATCGCCGCTGAACAGGCCAGTTATCTGCGCACGCTCACGACCCTGCGCGAGACTCAGGGCGCCTACGATGAGACCGCCATGGCAGTGAGCGATCGTTACGGCGTGCTGCTTTCCATGGAGCCTGCGTTCTCGTCGATGCTCGGCTCGGAATGGCCTGACAGGCCGTCCAATCGTCTGCCCCGACAGTGCAACCCTCAAGCGGGCTATTCGAGTCATAACCTGCACATCACGTCGCAGCCGGTGGGCGACCTCGTTCTATTGACGGCGCGCCGACGCAGCAGTCTGGAACTGTTGAGCACGCGCGAACTTCAGGTCGCCCGAGGCTTTGCGGTCGGACAGACGTACAAGGAAGTCGCACGCAATATCGGTATGTCCCCCTGCACCGTCCGGCACCACTTGAGAAAGATCTACAACAAGCTCGGTGTCACCCGTAAAGCGCAGATCGCTCAGTTACTGCATTTGACTGACGGCTGACGCCAACGCGTTCTACCCCATTTCCGGTTTTTCCAATAACTGCCACCCCGCAAGGGAGGGCCGTGCTCGCCCATAAAAATAACAAGGCACTTACCCATGTCATTAAAAAACCACTTCCTTAGCGCTTCCGGGCTCGCCATGGCGATCCTGTGGTTATCGTCCACAGCGTGCGCCACCGAGAATGCGGCGCCCACGACAGCCGCTGGCGTTTTTGACTTTGGCGCAGGTTTCATGCCGCCCACCACCCCCAATGGCACCGTCGGCATGCGCATCAGCAACTACCACGCGGATGTCATCAAAGACAGCCACGGCAATGACAGCCCCAACGACTTCCAGATCAACGTCCTGGCGATCGGCCTCGCCTACTTGCGAATGACCGAGCAGGAGTTTTTGGGGGCCCGCTATGGTTTCGCGGTGGTGCCGATCTTTTTCAAGATGGATGCAGACCTGGGCGTGAACGCCGGAGGGCAGCGGGTATTCAACGACAGTGCATCGCTGTTTCGTCAGGCGGACCTGCAAGTGGTGCCGATCATCCTGGACTGGAAGCTCGGGCCGGGGCTGGGCATCAATGCCCAACTGATGTTTCAGGCGCCCACCGGGGACTATGACAAAAACCGTCTGGTCAGCCCTGGCACCAACCACTGGACGGTTTCTCCGCTGTTGAACGCGACCTACATTTCACCCGGAGGCTTCGAGGTTTCCTCGAGTTTCCAGATCGATATAAACGCGCGCAACCCCGACACCAATTACCGCAGTGGTGTTGAGTACCGACATGAGTTTGCAGTGGGCCAGCATGTGGGCGACTGGACTATCGGCATTGGCGGCTACTACTACCGGCAGCTGTCGGACGACGACGCGCCGGCGCTGACCCGCGGCAACCGCGCCCGGGTAATCGCCGCAGGCCCTGCAGTGAGTTACTTCAAACCCGACTCCGGTCTGCCGCCCATCTGGTTGCACGCCTACAAGGAGTTCGACGCCCACAACCGTGCCGAGGGCTACACCGTAGCGCTGCGTACCGGCATCAGCTTTTAAGTGGCGTGCGCAACGCGACGACACGCTTTCAATCCTGGAGACGATCAATGAAAGACCTGCACGAATTATTCAATACGCTGGACGGCCGAGGCCTGGCAACACTGGTACGCAACGGCGAGGTCACCCCCGGCGAGCTGCTGGAAACCGCTATTGAGCGGGTCGAGCAGGTCGAGCCCGGCCTGAACGCCGTCAGCGAAAGGCTTTACGATCAGGCGCGCAGCCAGGCGAGCGGGAGCAGTGTCAGACAGGGCGTCATGGCAGGCGTACCGACCCTGGTGAAAGACATGTTCACGCCGATGACCGGGGCTCGCATGACCAGTGGCTCGCATGCGCTGGGCGAGTTTCGCTCAGACATCGACTGCGAAATCGTCAGCCGCCTGCGTCAGGCAGGCTGCCAACTGATCGGCACGACCACCGCGCCTGAATTCGGCGTGTCCTACAGCACCGAATCGCAACGCTTCGGCGCGACCCGCAATCCGTGGAATCTGCAGCACAGCGCGGGCGGTTCCAGCGGGGGCGCAGCGGCGCTGGTTGCGGCGCGCGCCATCCCTTTCGCCCATGGCAACGATGGCGGCGGCTCGCTTCGCGTGCCGGCTTCCTGCTGCGGCGTATTCGGCTTCAAGCCATCGCGCGGTCTGCTGCCGTCCGGCCCGATGGTCGGCGAGGGCTGGGCAGGCCTGAGCACGGCCCATGCGATCACCCTGTCGGTAGGCGACAGCGCCGCCCTGCTCGACGCCACTGCAGGGAGTGACCTGGGGGCTCCCTATGCGGCGCCCGTGCCGGCGACGCCGTTTGCACACGCCGCAGGACGCGATCCCAGGCGCCTGAAAATCGCCCTGATCTCGGCAATATCACCCTGGCCCGCCGAACCGGAAGCCCTGGCAGCACTGCAGCACACGGCGGCCTTGCTGGAGACGCTCGGCCATTACGTGGTGCCGGCGACGTTGCCGGTCCGGCTGCCTGAATTCCTCGACGCGACGTTCGACATCATCGGCTCACACACCCAGGGCTACCTCGATCTGCTGGGCAAAATGCGCGGTTTCCCGGTCTCTATGGACGAACTGGAGCCGCGCACCCGTGTGATTCTGCGCGAACGCGGGCAACTGCCGGCGACACGCTACATTTCCGCGGTCGAAGCGATGCATGCATTGGGCCGGGCGATGGCCGGCTTCTTCGAAGAGTACGACATTGTCCTCACCCCGACGCTCAACCGCGCGCCGCCGCGCCTGGGAGAACTGGCCTTCGACGACGACAGCCGGTCCCTGCAGGACTTCATCGCGCTTTCACACAGCTACTCGCCCTACACGGCGATCTTCAACGCGACTGGCCAGCCAGCCATGTCCGTGCCCCTCTACTGGACAGCCGATTCGCTGCCGCTGGGCTCTCACTTCGCCGCGCGGTTTGGCGACGAACTGACCTTGCTGAGCCTCGCCGGGCAACTGGAACGCGCCCAGCCGTGGGCCGCACGCAGGCCGCCTTTGAGCGCTTATACGGGTTGATGCAAAGGGATTTTTGCCAGCGACGCAGGCCAGGCCACCGGCGTGGTCTTGCCTGCAGAAGCCAACAGAACCGAGGATGCCGCGCATTTTACTGTGCTGCGTGAACCTCTTCACTGTTCAAGATGACTGCCTTTCATATGCCAGATAAAACCCGATGGGGTAGAATAGCCGCCTTTTCCGCCATGCCCCCTTGAGGACTGCCATGTTCAGCCGTGATTTGACTATCGCCAAGTACGACGCCGATCTGTTTGCCGCCATGGAGCAAGAAGCTCTGCGTCAGGAAGAACACATCGAGCTGATTGCCTCGGAAAACTACACCAGTCCGGCCGTCATGGAAGCTCAGGGCTCTGCCCTGACCAACAAGTACGCCGAAGGCTATCCAGGCAAGCGCTACTACGGTGGTTGCGAGTACGTCGACATTATCGAGCAACTGGCCATCGACCGCGCCAAGGAGCTGTTCGGCGCTGATTACGCCAACGTTCAGCCGCACGCCGGTTCGCAAGCCAACTCGGCGGTTTACCTGGCCCTGCTGCAAGGCGGCGACACTATTCTGGGCATGAGCCTGGCTCACGGTGGTCACCTGACCCACGGCGCCAGTGTTTCGTCCTCGGGCAAGCTGTACAACGCCGTTCAGTACGGTATCGATGCCAACGGCATGATCGACTACGACGAAGTCGAGCGACTGGCTGTCGAGCACAAGCCAAAAATGATCGTCGCCGGTTTTTCTGCCTACTCGCAGATCCTCGACTTCCCGCGCTTCCGTGCAATCGCTGACAAGGTCGGTGCCTACCTGTTCGTCGACATGGCTCACGTAGCCGGTCTGGTCGCCGCAGGCGTCTACCCGAACCCGGTGCCATTCGCCGACGTCGTGACCACCACCACGCACAAGACCCTGCGCGGTCCACGTGGCGGCCTGATCCTGGCGCGCGCCAACGCCGAGATCGAGAAGAAGCTGAACTCTGCAGTATTCCCTGGCTCCCAGGGCGGTCCGCTGGAGCACGTCATCGCAGCCAAGGCCGTGTGCTTCAAGGAAGCGCTGCAGCCTGAGTTCAAGACCTACCAGCAGCAAGTGGTGAAGAACGCCAAGGCAATGGCCGGCGTGTTCATCGAGCGTGGCTTCGACGTCGTGTCGGGCGGTACCGAGAATCACCTGTTCCTGCTGTCGCTGATCAAGCAAGACATCTCCGGCAAAGACGCTGACGCTGCTCTGGGTCGTGCCTTCATCACCGTCAACAAGAACTCCGTACCAAACGACCCACGCTCCCCGTTCGTCACCTCCGGCCTGCGCTTCGGCACCCCGGCAGTGACCACTCGCGGCTTCAAGGAAGCTGAGTGCAAGGAACTGGCCGGCTGGATCTGCGACATCCTGGCTGACCTGAACAACGAAGCCGTGATCGACGCGGTTCGCGAGAAGGTCAAGGCCATCTGCGCCAAGCTGCCGGTTTACGGCGCTTGATAAGCCTGGCTTAAACGCAGTACCAAAAAGCCCCGACTCGTGAGAGCCGGGGCTTTTTGTTGGGCGGTTCACGGTACGGGCAGAAGCTCAGCCGCTATTCGTCCCCTCACCCACATACCCTCTCGAACCCCGCCCGCATCTTCTCCTCCGGCAACTCATCGGCAATGAACACAATCACGCTCTCGCGTTTTTCGCCTTCGGCCCACTCGGTGTCCCAGTCGAAGCCATACAGTTTGAGCACGCCCTGAAACACCATCTTGCGTGGTTCGTCTTCGATGTTGAGCACGCCCTTGTAACGCAGCAGTTGTTTGCCGTGGTCTTCCAGCAGTTCGTTCATGAACTCGCTGAGGCGGTCCAGGTTCAGCGGTTTTTCGCTGCGCAGGACCAAGCTGCTGATGCGGTCAGCGGAGTTGCCGACCGGGGCCAGCGGGCGCAGGATCATGCCGCCGCCGAGGTCGGCATTGAGGTTGAAGCCGCGCACGTCAAGCAGTTCGGCGAGGTCGATTTTGCCGTGCTCGACGATACGGACCGGCGCACGGCGGTTGATGCGGGTCAGGCGTGCACTGAGGGCTTCGAAGGCTGCGTCGTCAACCAGATCACGCTTGCTGACCAGCAACCGGTCGGCGAAGCCGATCTGCGCCTGAGCGATGGTTTGCGCCAGGTGGGTATCGGCGTGCGCGGCGTCGACCAGGGTGATGATGCCGTCGAGGATGTAACGCTCGCGCAGCTCTTCATCGATGAAAAAAGTCTGCGCGACCGGCGCGGGATCGGCCAGCCCGGTGCATTCGATCACCAGTCGGTCGAACGCGATCTCGCCGCTGTCCAGACGCTCCAGCAACAGGTAGAGCGCCTTGGTCAGGTCAGTGTGGATGGTGCAGCACACGCAACCGTTGGACAGGGTCATGATCTGCACAGGGTCGGTGCCGAGCAACTGGCTGTCGATGCCTGCATCACTGAATTCGTTTTCGATCACGGCGATTTTCAGGCCGTGTTCGGCCTTGAGCAGGTGGCGCAGCAAGGTGGTCTTGCCGGCCCCCAGAAAACCGGTCAGCACGGTCACGGGGATGGGTTGCAACTCAGTCATAAGGCTCCTGGCGTGAGGCATTCAGCTGAAATGAAAACGCGCCACAGGTGATGGCCTGCGGCGCGTCGGATCAAACCATAACGCAGATCAGCGGATCAACAGCACTTCGGACCGCCCTTGCCGCCGTAACGGGCCTCTTGCCGCTCCCGAAAGAACTGCTCGTAGGTCATCACCGGCTTGTCCGGATGAGTGTTCTGCATGTGTTCGACATAGGTGTCGTAGTCCGGCATGCCCACCATCAGGCGCGCGGCCTGACCGAGGTATTTGCCGAGGCGACTCAGGTCATTGAACATGGGCAAATCCTCTGTGGGTATCCATCATCACACCTGTGACGCTGGCGGCATGGCCTGGAACGGAGCTTCCTTGTCGGTGCGCTCCTTGGTGCTCCAGGCCGCACGGCCGACTTTAATGGCGTAGAACAGGATGCTGACCACCACGAACAGGAACAATATGGTCAGCCCGGCGTTGGTGTAAGCGTTGAAGATAACGTGCTGCATCTGGTCCATGGTCTTGGCCGGGGCCAGAATCTGACCGGCATCGGCCGCCGCGCTGTATTTCTTGGCCAGAGCCAGGAAACCTACCGCAGGGTTGGCGTCGAACAGCTTGATCAAACCAGCGGTCACGGTGCAGATCAGCAGCCAGGTGGCAGGCAGCATGGTCACCCAGACATAGCGCTGACGCTTCATCTTGATCAGCACCACGCTGGCCAGCATCAGGGCGATACCGGCGAGCATCTGGTTGGAGATACCGAACAGCGGCCACAGGGTATTGATGCCGCCCAGCGGGTCGATCACGCCCTGATAGAGCAGATAACCCCACAGCGCCACGCAACCGCCGGTGCCGATGGCGTTGGCCGTCCACGACTCGGTGCGCTTCAGGGCCGGAACGAAGCTGCCCAGCAAGTCCTGCAGCATGAAGCGTCCGGCACGTGTACCGGCGTCGACTGCGGTCAGGATGAACAGCGCCTCGAACAGAATCGCGAAGTGGTACCAGAACGCCATGGTGTTTTCACCCGGCAGCACCTGATGAAGGATCTGCGCGATACCGACGGCCAGCGTCGGAGCACCACCGGCACGGGCCAGCACAGTGTTTTCACCGATGTCTTTTGCGACAGCGGTCAGTTGCTCAGGCGTGATGGCAAAGCCCCAACTGGACACGGTCTGCGCGACGGTCACCACGTCACTGCCGACCACGGCAGCCGGGCTGTTCATGGCGAAGTACACACCCGGCTCGATCACCGACGCGGCAACCATCGCCATGATGGCCACGAAGGACTCCATCAGCATGCCGCCGTAACCGATGTAACGGGCGTTCTTCTCGTTATCCAGCAGCTTGGGCGTGGTGCCCGACGAGATCAGCGCGTGGAAACCCGACACCGCACCGCAAGCGATGGTGATGAACAGGAACGGGAACAGTGCGCCCTTCCAGACCGGGCCTGTGCCGTTGGTGAACTGGGTCAGTGCCGGCATTTTCAGCTCGGGCGCCAGAATCAGGATGCCGATCGCGAGTGCCAGAATGGTGCCGATTTTCAGGAAGGTCGACAGGTAGTCACGGGGCGCAAGCAGCAGCCAGACCGGCAGCATGGCCGCTACAAAACCGTAACCGACCAGCATCCAGGTGATCTGCACGCCGGTAAACGTGAACATCGGCCCCCAGGTCGGATCCGCCGCAACCATGCCGCCGACCCAGATGGAGCCGAGCAACAGAATGACGCCGACGATGGAGATTTCACCAATGCGCCCCGGACGGATGTAGCGCATATAAATGCCCATGAACATCGCGATCGGGATCGTCGCCATGACCGTGAACATGCCCCACGGGCTCTCGGCCAGGGCCTTGACCACGATCAGCGCCAGCACCGCCAGGATGATGATCATGATCAGGAAACAGCCGAACAGTGCAATGGTGCCGGGAATACGGCCCATCTCCTCGCGGACCATGTCGCCCAGCGAGCGTCCGTCACGGCGCGTCGAAAGGAACAGGATCATGAAGTCCTGCACAGCACCGGCCAGCACCACGCCGGCAATCAGCCAGAGCGTACCGGGCAGATAGCCCATTTGCGCTGCCAGTACCGGGCCTACCAGCGGGCCTGCGCCGGCGATGGCTGCAAAGTGGTGACCGAAGAGGATGTGTTTGTTGGTCGGCACATAGTCCAGACCGTCGTTGTTGACCACCGCCGGTGTCGCACGCAGCGGATCGATCTGCATGACGTGAGTGGCGATGAAAAGACTGTAGTAACGATAGGCAACCAGATAGATAGCTACCGCAGCGACCACGATCCACAAAGCGTTGATCGCCTCTCCGCGACGCAAGGCCACGACCCCAAGGGCACATGCCCCGACAATTGCGACGATGAGCCAGGGAACATGGCGCATCAGACTATTATTATTTTTCATTTTTTTTATTCCAGCAGAGTTGACTAGAAGGCAAGCCATGCGAGTTTAGCGCCGGATCAGCGAAAGACCACCCCCAACCAAGGTCTAGGTCGAAATTTGATCAATTGCGGCAGATACCCGGCATAGAGGGCTGGAATGGCCTCGACAGATGGCGTTCCGATCACAAAACCGCGATGCGGAACTGTTCTGCAATTGCTTTCCGGTCTATCGTGCATGGGCAACAGAATAGATCAGATAACGACCTGCGCGCTGACTCCGGTGGCGGTCAACAAGAGAGTTCATTCGATGACCGACTCACCTGCAGATCGCCGTCGTTTCAAACGTATTGCCTTTGATGCCAAGACCGATCTGAAGCAAGGCGACAAAAGCTGGAAAGTGAAACTGGTCGACCTTTCTCTCAAAGGGTTGCTGATCGACCGGCCTGATCCGTGGAACGGTGATCAGACGCAGCCCTTTGAAGTCGACATCATTCTAAGCAACGATGCCCATGTGAAAATGGATGTCGAAATCACCCATGACAACAACCGGCAACTGGGATTCGTTTGCAGGCACATTGGGCTGGAGTCAATCAGCCACCTTAGGCGGCTGGTCGAATTGAACCTCGGAGACCCCGAGGAACTGGATCGGGAACTGGCAGCCTTGATCGAACTGCAGGAATAATCCTCAGGGCGAGGTTACTCGAACAGCGCATCCAGGGCCTGTTCAAGTCGCGTAACGGCAATGATCTGCAAGCCGGGCGGCGCTTCTTTCGGCGCGTTGCCCTTGGGCACGATGGCGCGTTTGAAACCGTGTTTGGCGGCCTCCTTGAGGCGCTCCTGGCCGCTGGGCACCGGCCTGACTTCACCCGACAGCCCTACCTCACCGAACACAAGCAAGTCATGCGGCAGCGGACGATTGCGCAGGCTGGACATGACCGCGGCCATCAAGGCCAGGTCGGAGGCGGTTTCCAGCACTTTCACGCCGCCTACCACGTTGAGGAACACGTCCTGATCGTGAGTGGGAATGCCGCCATGGCGATGCAGGACTGCCAGCAGCATGGCCAGACGATTCTGATCCAGCCCCAACGTCACGCGGCGCGGGTTGGACATGTGACTGTCGTCCACCAGCGCCTGCACTTCCACCAGCATCGGCCGCGTGCCTTCCCAGGTGGCCATGACCACACTGCCCGGCACCTCTTCCTGCGCACGAGTGAGAAAGATCGCCGACGGGTTGGAGACTTCTTTCAGGCCCTTGTCGGTCATGCCGAACACGCCCAGCTCATTGACCGCGCCAAAGCGGTTCTTCACCGCTCGTAACAGGCGCAGGCGACCATCCGACTCGCCCTCGAAATACAGCACGGTGTCGACCATGTGCTCAAGCACACGCGGACCGGCCAGGGCGCCTTCCTTGGTGACGTGGCCGACCAGGAAGATCGCCGTGCCGCTCTGCTTGGCGTAACGCACCAGCAAGGCGGCGCTTTCACGAACCTGCGACACGCCGCCAGGGGCCGACTGCAGCTGTTCGGTGAAAATCGTCTGGATCGAATCGATCACCATCACCTTGGGCTTCTCGACCTTGGCAGTGGCAATGATGGTCTCGATGCAGGTTTCGGTCATGACCCGCAGCTTGTCCTGCGGCAGACCCAGGCGCCGGGCACGCATGGCAACCTGCTGTTGGGATTCCTCACCGGTGACATACAGCGCGGGCATGCGCTGGGCGATGTTGCACAGCGTCTGCAAGAGGATCGTGGACTTGCCGATGCCGGGGTCGCCGCCAATCAGCACCACCGAACCGTCAACCAGACCGCCGCCGAGTACCCTGTCCAGCTCGGTGGAGTTGGTGGAGAAGCGCGGGATTTCTTCGACGCTGACCTCCGCCAGGGTCCTGATCTGCGCCTGGGAACCGGTCCAGCCGGTGCGCCCGGTAGGCGGCGCGGCGGCACCGCTTTCAATCATGGTTTCGACCAGTGTGTTCCAGGCACCGCATTCGCTGCACTGGCCCGCCCACTTGGGAAATGTCGCGCCGCACTCGGTGCAGCCGTACAAGCGTTTGGCCTTGGCCATGACAACCCCAGTCGTTAGAAAACGCCCATGATAACGCAGGTTGCAACACCTGCCAGTCGCTGGGCGACGACTGCTTTTGAAAACCGGATAAAACTTACGCGGACGACTCCGGTCGATTGAATGTGGCACGGGCGGCAACAGTACGTCTGGGCTACACTCATCCGGATCAAATTTATCTGCTACAAGGAATTACCCCATGAGCGTGCTTAAGGAATTCAAGGCATTCGCGGTCAAAGGCAACGTAGTTGATATGGCCGTCGGTATTATCATCGGCGCGGCATTCGGCAAGATCGTTTCTTCGTTCGTCGGCGATGTCATCATGCCGCCGCTGGGCCTGCTGATTGGTGGCGTCGACTTCAGCGACCTGGCCGTCACCCTGCGCCCCGCGCAAGGGACTGCACCTGCGGTACTGCTGGCGTACGGCAAGTTCATCCAGACCGTCCTCGACTTCATCATCGTCGCGTTCGCGATCTTCATGGGCGTCAAGGCCATCAACCGCCTGAAACGCGAAGAAGCCAAAGCCCCTACCCTGCCGCCAACACCCTCCAAAGAAGAAGTCCTGCTGGGCGAGATTCGCGACCTGCTCAAAGAGCAGAGCAAACCGGCAGCGCCCATTACCGTGGATCCTGCGCGTACGCTTTGATTGAGCAAGGCCTGCACCTGCAGGCCATCGGCCCTAACCACGATGGCACTGACGACGCAAATTGCGACGTAAGTGATGGCTGAGTCCTGGCGCTGATCCGGGGGCAACTCGGCAGGACGCCGAGTTAGCCGCCAACCCTCACCAATACGTCTCCACCGCCACCTGCCCCGGCTTGCGCGACAGGCTCAAGCGCATCTCGCGCTGCTTGAGAATCGCCCGAGTGTCATCGATCATCTGCGGATTGCCGCACAACATCACCCGCGAATGCTCCGGCGTGAGAGCAATGCCCGCCGCGCGCTCAAGCTCTCCGTTTTCGATCAACTGCGTGATACGCCCATTCAACGCGCCCGGATGCTGCTCGCGGGTCACCGTAGGCAGAAACAGAAACTTGTCCGCGTATTCAGCCAGGTACTCACGCTGCATCAATTCGGCAATCAACTGCTGATAAGCCAGCTCACGCGACTCACGAACGCTGTACACCAGAATCACCCGCTCGAACTTCTCCCAGACCTCGAAATCCTGAAGGATCGACAGAAACGGCGCGACACCCGTGCCTGTGGATAACAGCCAGAGATCGCGCCCATCGACAAAGCGATCCAGGGTCAGATAACCAAACGCCTGCTTTTCCACCAACAGACTGTCGCCCTCACGCAAGCGGCTCAACTCGCTGGTGAACTCGCCATCCGGCACCACGATGGAAAAGAACTCCAGAAACTCATCGTGCGGAGAAGAAACCATCGAATAGGCACGCCATACCACCGAGCCGTCGGCCTTGGTCACCCCGAGACGCGCAAACTGTCCGGCACGAAAGCGAAAACCGGGATCACGCGTGGTGCGCAGGGTAAACAGGTTCGCGGTCAGCGGCGTGACACGCTGCAGTGTCTGTCGGGTGAATTTGTCGTCACTGACGGTCATGGTGCGCTTTGAACTCCTGAATATGGAAAGCAGAGCCCAGTGTCCCGCAAAGCAGGCTCGATAAACACCGGCTGTTTGTGATGGATTACCCGGCAACGGGCTCTGCCGCTTAGAGTATTTGGTTCTTGGATCAGCCCTTGCCGGGTCGAACATCCACAGAGCCGATTACCCCGACCCTTCTCGCGCGGGGGTTTCAGCCGACCGCCACAGAACACGCTGCCAAGTGCCATCAGCCCATCCGTCCGGCCAATCCGCAGCCCGACGGATTGCGGTCTATTTGTTCCTAGACTGGATAAACACCCAGCAAGGTCTGTACACGTACTGCAAGGAGGCTACATGAACACAATGGACATAAATTTCTCACAGTCCTCGCCAGCAAAAAACCTGACTCAGAGAGAAATCGAAGTCCTCAAATGGTCCGCTGAAGGCAAAACAGCTGGCGACATCGCAATGATCCTCTGCCTGAAGGAGCGCACCATTCACTTCCACATTGCCAGCGCCATTCAAAAAATGGGCGTTTGCAACAAGACGGCTGCCGCCGTACAAGCCGCACTCAGCGGGATGTTCTGACAAAACGGGCAATCACCGCGTAATCAGACAGGTATCGAAACGAAAAAATACGTAAAATCGTCTGCCTCAGCGAGCCCACCTGTCATCGGGCTCGCTGACATACCTTCGATTGCACAGAGTTCTCCCGCCAATGCCCCTGCTCATCAGTCCCTTCGCTGAACTTGATCTCATTCGCCAACCCGAGCAACAGGATGAGCCCCTGCAGGCCTTCGATGCCGCTGACGAGTACCTGCTCAATCATGTTGCACAAACAGGGCTGAGCCTGCCAAGCCGGGTTCTGGTGCTCAATGACAGTTTCGGCGCGCTGGCGGCAAGTCTCGCGCCGCATGCCACGGTGATCAGCAGTACCGACTCGTTTCTGGCGGCGCAGGCGCTGGAAAAGAATCTGGCGCGCAACGGCATGAGCTACGACGCAGTACCGCACATTCCGGCCAGCGAAGCGTTGCAGGGACCCTTCGACTGGGTGCTGATCCGGGTGCCCAAGACCCTGGCGCTGCTGGAGGAGCAACTGATACGCCTGCAAGGCCAGCTGGCCCCCGGTGCTCGGGTTATCGCCGCGGCAATGGTCAAGCATTTGCCGCGTTCGGCGGGCGACTTGCTGGAGGAATATGTCGGACCGGTGCAGGCCTCGCTGGCAGTGAAAAAAGCCAGGCTGTTGTTTGCCACGCCACAGCCCATGGAAGTGCGGACCTCGCCCTACCCGACGCGCTACCGACTGGATGAGCCGGCCATCGAACTGCTCAACCACGCCAATGTGTTCTGCCGCGACGGGCTGGACATCGGCACTCGGGCCTTCCTGCCTCATCTGCCGAAAAACCTTGGCACGGCAAGGGTCGCAGACCTGGGCTGCGGTAATGGCGTGCTGGCCATTGCCAGTGCGCTGGACAACCCGCAGGCGCACTACACACTGGTCGACGAGTCGTTCATGGCCGTGCAATCGGCAGCCGAGAACTGGCAAGCGACGCTGGGTGATCGCGACGTACAGGTTCGCGCAGGCGACGGTCTGGAAATGCAGGAGCCTGATTCGCTGGATGTGGTGCTGTGCAACCCACCCTTCCATCAGCAACAAGTGGTCGGCGACTTTCTTGCCTGGCGGATGTTTCTTCAAGCGCGCGCAGCGTTGGTGACCGGCGGGGCGCTGTACATTGTCGGCAATCGCCATCTGGGTTATCACACCAAGCTGTCGCGCCTGTTCCGCGGCGTCGAACAGGTCGCCGCTACGCCGAAATTCGTGATCCTGAAAGCCCGCAAATAACCCACGCCCACGGCACAAAAAAAGACCCTCTTGCCACGCGAGTGGCAAGAGGGTCGCAAAACGTGTCCGCAGACACGAACGGGAATTCAGTATCAGTGTGTCGTCAGGCCCGCTGCGCTCATGAACATGCGCATCAGGCTGGCCACGATGAACAGCGCGAATACGCTGCCCGCCCAGATTCCGACCAGCCAGGCCAGTCGTTGCCAGAGCGGCTTGCTCAGCGCCGGATCAGGATCGTGCATGGAATTTTTACCAGACATCGTCATTCTCCTCGGTTCGGACTAGTGATAACCGTCTGCAGCCGTCACCTTGCCGCGGAACACGTAGTAGCTCCAGAAGGTGTAGCCCAGGATGAACGGAATGATGAACAGCGTGCCCACCAGCATGAAGCCCTGGCTCTGCGGCGGCGCGGCGGCTGCCCAGATCGATACCGAAGGCGGAATGATGTTTGGCCACAGGCTGATGCCCAGACCGCTGTAACCCAGGAAGATCAGCAACAGGGTCAGCAGAAACGGCGTGTAGTGGGCATTGCGGGCCACCGCCTTGAACAGACCGTACATGGTCACCAGCACCAGAATCGGTACCGGCATGAACCAGAACAGGTTCGGCATGCTGAACCAGCGATGCGCGATATCCGCGTGGGCCAGCGGCGTCCACAGGCTGACCACGCCCATGACCGCGAGCACCGCAAGGGCTAGCGGACGTGCCAGATCATGCATCGCCTTCTGCAGCGAGCCTTCGGTTTTCATGATCAGCCAGGTGCAGCCCAGCAGCGCATAGGCGACGATCAAGGCCAGCCCGCAGAACATCGGGAACGGCGAGAGCCAGTCCAGCGAGCCCCCGGCAAACTGGCGATCGACCACCGGGATGCCTTCAATGTAGGCACCCAGCGCCACGCCCTGGAAGAAGGTCGCAGCCAGCGAGCCGCCAATGAACGCCTTGTCCCACCAGTGACGCTTCAGCTCGGTCGCCTTGAAGCGGAACTCGAACGCCACGCCACGGAAGATCAGGCCCATGAGCATGAACATCAGCGGCAGGTACAGCGCAGACAGGACCACCGAGTAAGCCAGCGGGAATGCGCCGAACAGCGCCGCACCGCCCAGCACCAGCCAGGTTTCGTTGCCGTCCCAGACCGGCGCGACGGTATTCATCATCACGTCGCGGTCGGAACTGTCCTTCATGAACGGGAAGAGAATCCCGATACCCAGATCGAAGCCGTCCATCACCACGTACATCATGATGCCGAAGACGATGATGATGGCCCAGATCAGCGGAAGATCGATACCCATGGCTTAAATCCCCTTGCCGTGACGGTCAAGATTGTCGCCATCTTCTTCGCCTTCAACAGCGGCGGAGAGCGGACGGGCCGGTGTGCGTTGCTGGCCGGGACCACCGTGAGGCACATGTTCGACATAGGCTTTCGGCCCTTTGCGAACCAGACGCATCATGTAGCCAAGGCCTGTGCCGAAGAGCACGAAGTAGACGACCACGAACAACACCAGGGTGATGCTCATCTGCGCCACGCTGTGCCCGGACGAAGCATCCGCGGTACGCATCAGGCCGTACACGACCCACGGCTGACGACCGATTTCGGTGGTGAACCAGCCGGCGAGAATCGCGATCAGGCCAGACGGCCCCATCCACAACGCCAGGTACAGGAACGGACGCGAGTTATACAGCGTGCCGCGCTTGCGCAGCCACAGGCTCCACAGACCGGTGAAGATCATCAGCATGCCAAGGGCGACCATGACCCGGAACGACCAGAACACGATCGTCGAATTAGGGCGATCCTCGGGCTTGAATTCCTTGAGCGCAGGCACTTGCTTGTCGAGACTGTGGGTCAGGATCAGGCTGCCCAGGTACGGAATTTCCACCGCGTACTTGGTTCGTTCTTCCTTCATGTCGGGAATGCCGAACAGGATCAGCGGGGTCGGTTCGTCACCGACGTTCTCCCAGTGACCTTCAATGGCAGCAATCTTCGCAGGCTGATGCTTGAGCGTGTTCAGACCGTGGAAGTCACCAACGACAGCCTGGACAGGCGCCACCAGCAGGGCCATCCACATGGCCATCGAGAGCATCTTGCGCACCGCAGGTGTGTCGCGGCCCCGCAACAAGTGCCAGGCGGCCGACGAACCGACGAAGAACGCCGTCGCCACGAACGCGGCAATGGCCATGTGCGTCAGGCGATAAGGGAACGACGGGTTGAAGATCACGGCGAACCAGTCAGTGGGAATAATCCGACCGTCGATGATCTCGAACCCTTGCGGTGTCTGCATCCAGCTGTTGGACGACAGAATCCAGAAGGTGGAGATCAGCGTGCCGATGGCAACCATTACCGTGGAGAAGAAGTGCAGTCTGCGGCCGACACGATTCCAGCCGAACAGCATGACCCCGAGGAAGCCCGCTTCGAGGAAGAACGCGGTCAGCACCTCGTAGGTCAGCAGCGGCCCGGTCACGGCACCTGCGAAGTCGGAGAAGCGGCTCCAGTTGGTACCGAACTGGTAGGCCATGACAAGCCCGGAAACCACGCCCATGCCGAAGTTGACTGCAAAAATCTTCGACCAGAAGTGGTACAGGTCACGGTAGACGTCATCGCGGGTCTTCAGCCACAGACCTTCGAGCACAGCCAGGTAACTTGCCAGACCGATGGTGATGGCAGGAAACAGGATGTGGAACGAAATCGTGAATGCGAACTGAATCCGGGCGAGATCTATAGCCTCTAAACCGAACATAAGATGTTCCTCTCTCAGATGAAACGTGCTGCCGGCCACAAGCCAACAGCGATTGCCCCCACGGTAATGAGTGCTAATGTTTCTTTATTCTGGCGTTTCCAATGGCGAAAACGCTGATCGATGCACTGATCATTGCCTGAATGCAATGACGCAGATCAATCGACCATCAAAGAGTAGTCCTGTTCAGCCAGTGTAGTCGTGTGGTCTATTGTCGCGTGGCGGGTTGTCTCACCTGCAGAGCGAGTGCAGAAGCGGAGTCCTTGCGAGCACCTATCGTTCCTCACGCTCCGCGTGGGAATGCCGTTCGTGACGCCCCGCGTCACATCTGCGCCGCACCGCCCATCCTCACTAGCCGTGTGCCAATGCAAAGCATTGGCACGATGGGCCGTTGGATTTACGTTCGCTGTTACAACAGTTTATCCAGCGTGATCGGAAACTCGCGGATCCGTTTGCCGGTGGCGTGATAGATAGCGTTGGCAATCGCTGCCGGCACACCCACGATGCCGATTTCGCCGACGCCCTTGGAACCCAGCGCGTTGACGATGTCGTCGTGCTCTTCGACAAACAGCACGTCGATATCACCAATGTCAGCGTTCACCGGGATGTGGTACTCGGCCAGGCTGTGGTTCATCGGACGGCCCAGGTCGTGGTCAAGCATCGCCTCTTCCTGAAGCGCCATGCCCATGCCCCATACAACGCCCCCCAGAATCTGGCTGCGCGCCATTTTCGGGTTCACGACCCTGCCCGCTGCGACGGCACTGACCACACGATTGACCTTGATAGTGCCCAGATCCTCGTCGACCAGCACTTCGACGAATACCGCCGAGTGCGTGGCTGCCGCATAGGCTTCGCGCTTCTTGTCCGGCTCGGCGTCGACTTGCACCTCGATGACACCGTGGGCCTGAGACGCGGCCAGTTCAGCCATCGACAGCGCCTGCTCGCCGACGTACAGCTTGCCTGCTTCAAAACGCACCTCATCCGGCGTGGCAGATGCGAACTGCGGATGAAGCCCCTTGGCCACTTCCAGCACCTGACGCTGCAAGGCCTGACACGCCTGCTGCACCGCTGTACCCACTGAAGACACGGTAAACGAGCCGCCCTGCAAAGGCGCGGTCGGCAACGAAGAGTCACCCAGCAGAAAGGTGACATTCTCCACATCAATGCCCGAGGCTTCAGCAGCGATCTGCGTCATCACGGTGTACGTTCCCGTGCCGATGTCAGTCGTGGCACTGCTGACCACCAAAGTGCCATCCGCCTCAAGACGCGCCTTGGCGCTGGCTTTCATCTGCATAGCCTCCCAGACACCACCCGCCATGCCCCAGCCAACCAGCTGGCGGCCTTGGCGCATGCTGCGTGGCTCAGGGTTGCGGCTGGACCAGCCAAAGCGTTCGGCACCCTGGGCGTAGCATTCGCGCAATTCCTTGCTCGAATACGGCTTGTCTTCGTTACCGTTGCGCTCGGCGTAGTTGGTCAGGCGCAGGCGCACCGGGTCGATGGCCAAGGCGTAAGCCAGCTCGTCCATGGCGCATTCCAGGCCGATCATGCCCAGGGCAGCACCTGGCGCACGCATATCGAGCGGTGTAAAGACGTCCAGCGGGACCAATTTGTAGGTCAACTGCACGTTGTCGCAGTGGTAGAGCATGCCGCTCCACTCCACGACGTGCTCGCTGAAGTCCTCGAAACGCGAAGTCTGCCCGATCGCCTCATGACCGACCGCCAGCAAACGGCCGTTGGCAGCCGCGCCCAGACGCAGACGCTGAATGGTGCGCGGGCGATAACCGAAGGTGAACATCTGCTGCCGGGTCAGCGTCAGACGCACGGAGCGCTTGAGGTGCAGTGCAGCCATCACCGCCAGCGGCAACTGATATTGCGGGCGCAGGCCAGAACCGAAAGCACCACCGACAAAGGCGGCCAGTACACGGATCTTGTCTTTTTCCAGGCCGAAGACCTTGTGCAGGTAGTCCTGACAGTTTTGCGTGCCCTGGGTCTTGTCGTGAATCTGCAAGCTGCCGTCGGCCTGATACAGGACGGTCGACGCATGCGGTTCCATCGGGTTGTGGTATTCGCTGGGCGTGCTGTAAGTCACGTCCACGCTCAACGCCGAGCTGGCCAGTTCACCTTCGAAGTTGCCACGCGGCGGCGGCAACTCGGCAGGCGCGTCATAAGCGGTGTCGAGCATGGCCTGCAGATCGGTCTGGTGCTCCTGCTGCTCATATTCGATGCGCACCAGCGAGCCTGCATGGCGGGCCAGTTCCAGCGTATCGGCAACGACCAGCGCCAGCGGTTGGCCGCTGTACATCACGTTGTCGTTGTAAAAAGGACGAAACGGAGAACCGTCGGCCGAATCGGCGTCCTCATAGTTTTCGTCGTAACTGGCCAGCCACGGACGATTGGTGTGGTCGATGACAGCGACCACACCCGGAACCTTCATTGCCTCGCTTGTATCGATGCTGGCGACGCGACCGTTGGCGATGGTGCTGGAGACCACGCTGCCATACAGCAACCCTTCTTCAGGGTATTCGCCGGCGTAACGTGCGCCACCGGTCACTTTCAATCGGCCGTCGACGCGGTCCACAGGCTTGCCCATTGGCGAAAATGGCTGGTTCATTGGGCGCTCCCTCCTGTTGCGGCATCGCTCAAGGCACGGATGATCGCGCGGCGGGCCAGTCTGACTTTGAAACCGTTGTGCTCCAGAGGCTGGGCATCTTCCAGCATGGCGTCTGCGGCAGCGGCGAAGTTCTCGCGGGTGACCGGCTTGCCGACCAACAGTGCCTCGACGGCCTTGTCGCGCCACGGTTTATGCGCGACGCCGCCCAATGCCAGACGCACGTCGCGAATCACGTCGCCGTCCAGATCGATGGCGGCAGCCACCGATATCAGGGCAAACGCGTAGGACGCACGGTCGCGGATCTTCAGGTAAGCGTTGTGGCTGACAAAGCCGTTTGCAGGCAGCTCGACGGCGACGATCAACTCATCGTCGGCCAACTGATTGTCACGCTGCGGCGCATCACCCGGCAGGCGATGGAAATCCGCGAACTCGATGGTGCGGCGACCGGCACGTCCTTGAACATGCACCACAGCTTCCAGCGCAGCCAGGGCCACGCACATGTCGGACGGGTGAGTCGCGACGCAATCTTCGCTGGCACCGAGGATCGCGTGAATGCGATTCAGGCCCGTGCGCGCCGGGCAGCCACTGCCGGGTTCGCGCTTGTTGCACGGCACGCCGGTGTCGTAGAAGTAATAGCAGCGAGTGCGTTGCAGCAGGTTGCCGCCGGTACTGGCCATGTTGCGCAGCTGCGGCGAAGCACCGGCCAGCACGGCTTTGCTCAGCAGCGGGTAACGCGCTTCGATCAGCGGGTGGTAGGCCAGGTCGGCGTTGCTGACCAACGCACCGATCATCAGACCGCCCGAGGCGGTTTCACTGACATCCCTTAAAGGCAGGCCGGTGATGTCGATCAGGTGCTCGGGCGTGGCGACATTTTCTTTCATCAGGTCGAGCAGATTGGTGCCGCCTGCAATGAAACGCGTGGCCGGTCCGCTCAGGTTGACCGCTGCGGTGATGTCGGTCGGCTTGCTGTAGGTAAACGGATTCATGCGTTCACCTCCGGCTTCGGCGCTGCATTGTGGAACTGCGGCAGCGCCTCTTCGACGGCGGCGAGGATATTGCTGTAGGCACCGCAGCGGCACAGGTTACCGCTCATCAGTTCCTGGATCTCGGCACGCGTGCTGGCGCGCCCCTCATTGGCAAGCCCGACTGCCGAGCAGATTTGCCCGGGCGTGCAGTAGCCGCACTGAAACGCATCGTTCTTGATGAACGCCTGCTGCATGGGGTGCAACTGGTCGCCATCGGCCAGGCCTTCAATGGTGGTCAGCTCGGCGCCGTCACACATGATCGCCAGCGTCAGGCAGGCATTGATGCGCGTGCCGTCGCGCAGTACGGTACACGCACCGCACTGACCGTGGTCGCAGCCTTTCTTGGTGCCGACCAGATCGAGCTGATCGCGCAGCAGGTCGAGCAAGGTGGTCCAGGGCAGCACATCCAGTTGGCGGAGCTGTCCGTTCAGGGTCAGGGAGATCGCGTGGGTGGCGAAGTCCTGGGGGTTCGGGGTCGTTGCACTCATGGAAACCTCACGGTAGGCGGTCACTTAGCGCACTTTTTATGCGTCTTAAGGGGTGGGACTTCGCGAGGTTTGCAACGTTCAGGCTTTCTTGATGAGCGTACTTGTCATCGAAAGGCCGTCATCCACAGGCAGCCATCCCGCCAAGCTGCTGGTATGATGCGCGGCTTTTTCCGACCCGCAAAAATCAAACGGGCTGCCCTGCAGTCTGTGCATTGCTGTTGGAGTCGATCATTCACGACGCGCGCCGCGTCACGGAGAGCCAGACATGCTGGAAAGGCTGTTTCAACTCAAGGCACACAACACCAACGTGCGAACCGAGATTCTTGCGGGCGTCACGACTTTCCTGGCGATGGCTTACATCCTGTTCGTCAACCCGAGCATCCTCGGCGAGACCGGCATGGACAAGGGCGCGGTATTCGTTGCCACCTGCCTGGCAGCGGCCATCGGCTCGACGGTGATGGGCCTGATCGCCAACTACCCGATTGCTCTGGCACCGGGCATGGGCCTGAACGCCTTCTTTACCTACACCGTGGTCCTGCACATGGGCCACAGCTGGCAGGTAGCGCTGGGCGCGGTGTTCATTTCAGCGGTGATGTTCTTCATCCTGTCGATCTTCCGCATCCGTGAATGGATCATCAACAGCATTCCCCTGCCCCTGCGGTCGGCGATTGCGGCCGGTATCGGCCTGTTCCTGGCGCTGATCGCCCTGCATAACGCCGGTATCGTGGTCAGCAACCCGGCGACCATGGTCGGCATGGGCGATCTCAAGCAGCCCGCCCCGGTACTGGCGACGCTGGGCTTCTTTCTGATCGTGGCCCTGGACTACCTCAAGGTGCGCGGCGCCGTGCTGATCGGCATCCTAGCGGTGACCCTGGTGTCCATCGCCCTGGGCTTCTCGCCGTTTGGCGGTGTGGTGTCGATGCCGCCTTCGCTGGCACCGACCTTCATGCAACTGGACATCATGGGTGCGCTGGACGTCGGTCTGGTCAGCATCATCTTCGCCTTCCTGTTCGTCGACATCTTCGACAACTCCGGCACCCTGATCGGCGTGGCCAAACGCGCCGGGCTGATGGGCAAGGACGGGCACATGCCGAAGATGGGCCGTGCGCTGATCGCCGACAGTACTGCCGCGATGGCCGGCTCCCTGCTGGGCACCTCGACCACTACCAGCTACATCGAGTCGGCGGCAGGCGTGAGTGCCGGTGGCCGCACAGGTCTGACTGCCGTGGTGGTCGCCGTGCTGTTTCTGCTGGCGCTGTTCTTCGCTCCACTGGCCGGCAGCGTGCCCGCCTTCGCGACCGCACCCGCGCTGCTGTTCGTCGCCGTGTTGATGGCGTCCGGCATGGCGGAAATCGACTGGGATGACATCACGGTCGCAGCGCCAGTAGTCATCACGGCCCTGGCCATGCCATTCACCTACTCCATCGCCAACGGCATTGCCTTTGGCTTCATTTCCTGGACAGCGATCAAGCTGCTGTCGGGACGCTGGCGCGAGCTGAATTCGGCGTTGGTGATCCTGTCGATCCTGTTCGTGATCAAGCTGGGCTGGTTCAACGCATGAGTGTTCCCTTCGATCCTGCGAGCTACGACCGTCAGCTCGAAGAAAAAGCCGTTCGCCTGCGCGAGTTGCTGGCGCCGTTCGATGCACCCGAACCGCAGGTGTTCGACTCGCCACGCGAACACTATCGGCTGCGCGCCGAGTTCCGCCTGTGGCGCGAAGACCAGAAGCGCTACTACGCGATGTTCGCGCCGGGCGACAACAGGACGCCGATCCTGCTCGAAGGCCTGCCAATCGCCAGCGAGCGCATCAACGCGCTGATGCCGGTGCTGCGCGAGCGCTGGGAAGCCAGCCCGACGTTGAACCACAAGCTGTTTCAGGTGGACTTCCTGACCACGCTGGCAGGCGACGCGATGATCACCCTGTGCTATCACCGCCCGCTGGACGCCGAATGGCAGGCCGCAGCCGAGCAACTGGCCGCCGAGCTGGACGTCAGCCTGATTGGCCGTTCCAAGGGTCAGAAGCTGGTCATCGGCCATGATTACGTGACCGAGAAGCTCGACGTGGCTGGCCGCACCTTCAGCTACCGGCAACCGGAAGGCGCTTTCACCCAGCCCAACGGCACGGTGAACGGCAAGATGCTCAACTGGGCCTTCGACGCCCTGGGCGAGCGGCAGGACGACCTGCTGGAGCTGTATTGCGGCAATGGCAACTTCACCCTGCCGCTGGCCACCCGCGTGCGCAAGGTGCTGGCGACCGAAATCAGCAAGACCTCGGTCAATGCGGCGCTAAGCAACCTGGATGACAATGGCGTGGACAACGTCACGCTGGTGCGCCTGTCCGCCGAAGAACTGACCGAAGCCCTGAATGAAGTGCGCCCGTTCCGCCGTCTGCACGGTGTGGACTTGAAGAGCTACGATTTCGGCAGCGTGTTCGTCGACCCGCCCCGCGCCGGCATGGACCCGGACACCTGCGAACTGACCCGGCGCTTCGAGCGCATTCTGTACATATCCTGCAACCCGGAAACCCTGGCCGCCAACATCGCCCAACTGCACGACACCCACCGGGTCGAGCGCTGCGCACTGTTCGATCAGTTTCCGTACACCCACCACATGGAATCAGGCGTGCTGCTGGTTAGGCGCTGAGCCTCCTCTGACGGACTATCGTGCCGATGCTACGCGTCGGTATGTAGTTCTGGACGCTTCGCGTCCTATCGTTTCTCGCTTCCTATCTAGCACCAGAAAAATAAATATAGTGGCAGCTCAGCCGCGCCCCAAGCGACCCTCGATATTTACCTGGAGATTCTTAATCTCTATAGTTACCAGCACCCAACCAATCGCTCCATAACAGTATTTCGTGCCGATATAGAAGCAAGGGCCTTTTCATCAACTTCCTGAACACCATCGCAAAAACGGTAAACCTTAAAACTTTCACTAAAGACTGAGATTAGGCGCATGAACAAGAAACCATCAACTTCCACGCCCCCCTCGTCCAGTTCGAGTATGAGCAGCGCTTTGTACTGACCCGCATTACGCAGGGTTTTGCCATCGTGTTGAAAATAGTCCTCAAGCGCCTGACCTCTGAGTATTTCCATCCTGATCCAAGGTTCACTTTCTTGCTGAGTACTCCATTGCTTATTGACCTCCCATTTATTTATCTTCAAATCTAGAAAACTGCAGGCACTTAAAAATTCTTCATCTTGAACATACGAGACCGGTACATCGCCCCATGCCTGGAGGATCAAATTTTCTCTTTCGGGCAACACGCCACCCGATTCCAAAGCAACAGCGTATTTATCAGTCATTACATATTCCCCGTTTCCTGCAAGCGTTTCAGACCTTTCTCCGCATTCCGGATCAACTCATCTCTTACGGACTGAGGCAGGCGTTTAAAGGCTTTATCGATCTGAGGGGCCAGCGGCTTGGAAAGATCGGGCCTGAAATCCACGATGGAGTCTTTTCCTCCACCCGATTGTATTTGAAGCTTACCATTGGGTTCGATATCAACGCGTAACAGCCGTTTGCGTCCGTTTATCACAGCCTCTACAGGCTGACCAATAGTTTCACTCGCTTTGATTATGCCTTTTGCATTTTCTAGGTTCTTTTCGCCTTCACGGTTAGAGTACGGTACGGGGGTAAAAGCGTCTTGAGCATCCAGCGTACTCTTGCTCGACCCCGGCCTCTGCAAATCAGGTCGCTTCTTCAGTGCATCCTCATGCTTCAGCATCCACTGCCCCAGTCGTTCGCCTCTGGGGCTGGCTCGCATTTCCTGCGCGAGAAGGCGTGCGTCGCCTCGGCCACGTGTCAGGTATTCAACCATTGCGCCCAACAACAGCAGCACGACTTCCACGTGCCCTTTTGCGATGTCTTGAGTGGCGCTGTTCTGGGCGTAAGGATCGTCGCTCATGAACGGGTTTAGCCCTTGTTCGCGAGGCCCTTGCCATGCTGTTTTGATGCCGCTCAAGTAATAGCCGACGATGCGCGGGAATCCATCGACCACGTACTCGGCGATGGACTTCAGACCCAGCACTCCCAAAATGAAGGTACTGGTCTGTAATCCCAGCGCAGTGCCGAGAGCGCCACCGGGATAAGCACCTACCCCGAAGAAAGCTGAGCCAACCCCTGCGCCTATCAAGCCTCCGGTTAAGGCACTGCCCACTACAATCATGGCCGTCTGGGCAACAACATTGATCAAATCCTTGATGATGCTGGCGATGTCGAGGTCCGAAAAACGCTGTACCAATATGCGACCAGCCTCCCATTCAGCGAGGACGAATGCCCTTCTTACGCAATCAAAACGACGAATGATCAGCGATCGCGAAGGTGCAGGTTCGTTACGTTGATTGCGAAAGTGGCCGCCTGGCTGATACCCCATGTCGTGGTTCAGCCTTTGTCGCAGCTCACTCCACGAAGGCAGCATGTGGAAAAACAACATTCAGTGTCTCCCTGACAACTCTTGATACAGCCCATTGCCAATGGAACCTACCAGAAGGCATGCAAGAGTTTTGGGGCTGCACATCAAACCCGTGAAATTCGGAAAGTTCTTACAACGCGCCAACTTGCTCAAATGTCCTTCGAGCGCTGTGCCTCTGGCTGGACATCGTTGAGCCTCATTTGTGGGAATAAGCAGCTACAACATGTAGGACTAATCTGATCCCGCGGTTGACTACTTGTCCACACGCCAACCCCACTCTAGTCTACGTGCCGTCGCTGCTGAATCAGCGGCCGGATTTAGCGATCCGAACCATCAAAAGCATCAGTGCACCGCAATCGGCCTCACGCATTACAATGCGTGAGTGCTTGTTATGGTGACTGTGTGTGGGAGGCCTTCGGGTCTGCCGGTTTCTTTGATGGCCGGTTCGCTAACCTGCGCACAGTCGCCACCCTGTTGTTTAGCGACGACAGCTGGTGACTCAACATCAAAGACTGAGTGCCCCATGAAGACCGACCCGAAACTTATCCTTTGCACCGACTGTGTAGAACCCCTGATATTCATCCGCCATCACCGTGCGCTGCGTGCGGTACGCCTGGGGTATCAATGCTGGTTTTCCCTGCAGGACATGGCTCGGCTGATGGGCAAGGCGCTGGACGAGCGCTCGACCCGTAAACTGGACAGCGATCAACACCGCCATGTGTGGCTGCACAGTCATGGCGAATGGCAAAAATGCCTGATGATCAGCGATTCAGGCATTTACGCGCTATTGGTGCATCACTACGTACCGGAAAACCGCGCATTGCGCCTATGGCTCAGCAGCGAAGTAATTCCGACGCTACGTAGCGAATTCACACCGCCTGCACGTCACATTACGGTGGTCTGGTGGCGTCGAATGCTTGGCCTGCCGCCTGCAAGAGAAAAGTTCGCCGCGTGAGCACTCTGCATAAGGAGCAAGGGTGCATCTGTTCATGCTCATCACCGCGAAACTGTCAGAATATTTATTAGCTTCCTATCGATACGCTGGGGTATAAACCAAAACCTGAATCAGCTGCTTCGATGGGATCCTTTTTCTTGAGCTCCGAGTCTTCCGCGCCTTCTGTACCGGTCAAGTTGTCCAGCCAGCCCGGTTTCGTCAGTTTTATCCTCTCGCGCCTGATGGCCGTGTTTGCCATGCAGATTCAGGCGGTGGTCGTTGCCTGGCAGGTCTATGACATGACCCGCGAGCCGATGGCGCTGGCCTATGTGGGTCTTGCTCAGTTCATTCCCATGTTGCTGCTGTTGATGCCTGCCGGGGATCTGATTGACCGCTACAACCGCAAGGTCATCCTGATGCTCAGTTGGGGTGTGCAGGCGATCTGTGGCGTCATTCTGCTGGTGTTCTCGGCGCTGAAGCTGCAAGACCTGCGGCTGATCTACGGCGCGCTGATGCTGTACGGCTGCGCCCGCGCCTTTACCGGTCCGGCGCTGCAAAGTCTGTTGCCGCAGATTGTCCCGCGCGACCAGCTTGCCTCGGCCATCGCCACCAACAGCGTGATCATGCGCTGTTCGACCGTCGGTGGCCCGCTGATCGGTGGCTATCTTTACTGGCTGGGCGGCGCAGAGTTGACCTATTCGGTCTGCGTCGCAGCATTCATAGCCGGCATCCTGTTTCTGGCCCCCGTGGCAACGCCCTTTGCCGGCAAGCCGGTGGAACTGGGCTCCAGCGCCTGGGGCCGGTTCACCGCAGGCATTGCTTTCATTCGCTCGCGGCCGATCATACTTGGCACCATTTCGCTGGACCTGTTCGCCGTGCTGCTCGGCGGCGTGGTGGCGCTGCTGCCGATCTACGCCCATGAAGTGCTGCACCTCGGGCCGCAAGGGCTGGGCATGCTGCGGGCGTCGATGAGCCTGGGAGAACTGGGCGTGGGCATTTACCTGAGCATCCGCCCGTTGCAGCGCAACGTCGGCATGACCATGTTTCTCGCCGTCGGCCTGTTCGGCGTAGCGAATCTGGTGTTTGCACTGTCTACCCTGTTCTGGCTGTCGTGCCTGGCCCTGCTGATCGCGGGCGCGGCCGACATGGTCAGCGTGTTCATCCGTTCGGCGCTGGTGCAGTTCTCGACGCCGGACAACATGCGCGGCCGGGTCAATGCGGTGAACATGCTGTTTATTGGCTCCTCCAACGAGCTGGGCGAGTTCCGTGCAGGCACCAGCGCCTCGCTGGTCGGCGCAATTCCTGCCGCAATTATGGGGGGTGTCTGCACGCTGGGCGTGGTCGGCGCCTGGATGACGGGCTTCAAATCGTTGCGCCAGGTCGACCGTTTTGCCGACGCCTCGCCGTCGGATGTACTCAACGCGCAGCCCGTGAAACAGGCCTGACAGCGGCAGGTTTCAGCAAAACACAGCCGCGGCACAGCTTGCGCGAACCAATCAGCCCCGTTACACCTCTATACCCTCGCATTCTGCACACGACGCTGGCCGGAACGCCGGACTGGCGTATTCGCGTATCAGCAGCGACACTCATTGCACGAAAAGAAGAGGGATCCGACATGCTCTGGAAAAAAGGCCGACGCAGCGACAACGTAGTCGATGCGCGCGATGGCGGCAGCAGTGGTGGCGGCGGCGGTGGCATGCGCATCGGCGGCAAAGGGCTGGGTATCGGCGGCATCGTGATCATCGTCGCCATCGGCCTGCTGACCGGCCAGGACCCGATGCAGATTCTTGGCCAGTTGACCGGCCAAGTGACCGAGCAAAGTGCCCCGCCCAGCGCGCAAACGCGTGAAGCGCCGCCGGCCAACGACCAGCAGGCCGAATTCGTGCGCAGCATCCTTGGCGATACCGAAGACACCTGGCGCGCCGTATTCGCCCAGAACGGTCGCGAATACAAGGACCCTACGCTGGTGCTGTTCAGCGGCCAGGTCAACTCCGCCTGCGGTCGCGCCACGTCGGCAACAGGTCCGTTCTATTGCCCGGCTGACCAGCAGGTCTATCTGGACATGGAGTTCTTCCGTGAAATGGCCCAGCGCTTTTCCGCCGCTGGCGACTTCGCTCAGGCTTACGTGATCGCCCACGAAGTCGGGCACCATGTGCAGACCCTGCTGGGCATTTCCGCCAAGGTCGACAAGGCTCGCCAAGCCGGACAGAAAATGGAAGGTGCCAACGGTTTACTGGTCCGCCAGGAGCTGCAAGCGGACTGCTTTGCCGGTGTTTGGGCCTACAACGCACAAAATCGTTTGAACTGGCTCGAGCCGGGTGATATTGAAGAAGCATTGAACGCGGCCAACGCTATCGGCGATGATCGCTTGCAACAGCAAAGCAGTGGTCGAGTCGCCCCAGACTCCTTCACTCACGGCACGTCTGCACAGCGTGTACGCTGGTTCAAGGCAGGCTTTGCCCAAGGTCAAATCAATCAATGCGATACATTCGCCGCCAAGAGTCTCTGAGCACATGATTAAACCGCTTCTGGTCCTGTTGTTGAGCACTGCCTTCGTGAGCCTCGGGGCGCATGCCGAGGATCAAGCGGTCAATTCCATCAGCCCGGATCGCCTCGCCATCAATGGCGCAGAGGCGACCCTCGGGCTGAGCCAGGAGTGGGTACACCCCAAGCCGAAGATCGAACGCGTGGTGATCGTCCTGCACGGTCGCCTGCGCAATGCGCAAACCTACCTGCGCAGCATAGAACGCGCGGCCAACCAGTCCAGAGAGCGCGGCAAGACCTTGCTGATCGCCCCGCAATTTCTGGATGAAAGGGATATCGTTGCGCACCACTTGCCTGACTCGATCCTGCGCTGGCGCCAGAACAGCTGGATGGAAGGCGCGACTTCCACCGATCCCAAGCCGGTCAGCTCGTTCCTGGTGCTGGACCACATCCTCAAGCGCCTGAGCGACAGCAAGCTGTTTCCCAACCTGAAGGAAATCGTCATTGCCGGGCACTCCGGTGGTGCCCAGGTGGTGCAGCGCTACGCAATGATCGGCGGCAAGGAAGACGCCCTGCTGCAACGTGAAGGGGTGAAGCTGCGCTACGTGATCGCCAATCCGTCGTCCTACGCTTACTTCGACGCGGAACGGCCTGAACCGGTAACCGCGCAAAGCTGCCCGAACTTCAACGACTGGAAATACGGCCTCAACAAGATGCCGTTCTACTCGGGCAAGGAAAAGCCGGCTGACATCGAGAAGAATTACGTGAAGCGCGACATCACTTACCTGATGGGCGAGCTGGACACCGACCGCAACCACCCGGCGCTGGACAAGACCTGTGCCGCCGAAGCGCAAGGCGCCTACCGCCTGATTCGCGGGCAGAACTACTTCAACTATCTGCAGAAGCGTCACCCGGAAGGGTTGAACCAGCGCCTGGTGATCGTGCCGAAAGTCGGCCACAACGGCGACGGGATCTTCACCTCACCGCAAGGCCAGGCGGTGCTGTTCAAGCCGTTTTGAGTGATATGGATATAACTATCGTCCCCACGCTCCGCGTTCAACGCTACATACAAGTCCGCTTTTGATTCTGGCCGGAGGCCGTGGGAGCGAACTTGTTCGCGAAAGGGTCAACATAATCGTCGAAAATGCATCGACTGAAATACCGTCTTCGCGAGCAATGCGGATCGCCGCCCCGGTCGCTCCCACAAAGACTTGTGGATAACGATGAGCGCTCCGCATTGGCACAATAAGCAGCTCAGATCACCCCAGCATCCCGCGCAGCACTGTGCAATCCACCGCGTGCCAGTCAGTCAGCTCTGGCCATGGGTTGTCCTTCAGGTTGACCAGAACGGTCTTGGCGCCCGCCGCACGGCCGCAGTTCAGGTCATGCATATAGTCGCCGATCATGACCATCTGCTCCGGCTCGACACTCCAGCGAGTGGCCAGCTGCAGCAAACCTGCCGGGTCCGGTTTGGGAGTCGCCTCGTCGCGGCCCAGCACATCCTCGACGGCAAAGCAGTCATCCAGGCCGATAGCCTTCAAGGTGATATACGCCAGCTCCTGAGCGTTACGGGTGAGTATGCCCAGTTGATAACCGCGCGCCGACAACTCGCGAACCAGTTCGACCGCGCCCTCGGCAGGCTGCGAAGCCAGTGCCAGCTCGCGTTCATGCTCCAGCAGCCAGGCGTGCTTGGCCGCCGATTCCTCAGCGGGCAACGCAGCAAGATGCCCAAGAATGTCGTCGTCCTGGGGGATGCCCAATTCACGTTTGATGGCCGGGAAGTCGTGGATAGGGACGGTCAAGGTACCGTCCATGTCGAACACCCAGTGCCGTATACCTTCGAGTGTCATGCCCAATCCTTACGATGGCGGATCAGCCCTTCCTGACTGACCGATGCGACCAGTTGCCCGGCGCGGTTGAAGATACTGCCGCGCGAGAAGCCGCGCGAGTTGCCTGCCCACGGGCTGTCCATCGCGTAGAGCAGCCAGTCATCGGTGCGCAGGTCGTTGTGGAACCACAGCGAGTGGTCAAGGCTGGCAACCTGCATGTCGCGCTGCCAGACCGTCTTGCCGTGCGGCAGCAATGATGTGGTCAGCAAGTTGAAGTCGGAGGCATAGGCGAGCATGTAACGATGCAGCGCCTGCACATCCGAGAGGCTGCCATCGGCGCGGAACCACACGTATTTCACGGGCTCGCCGGGCTTGGGGTCGTAGGGATCCTCGGAAGTCACCGGGCGGAACTGGATCGGTTTGGGGCGCAGAAACTTGTCGTGCATCGCTTCAGGAATCAGGTGCGCGCGGCGGGTCAGCAACTCCAGCTCGGACGGCAGGTCTTCCGGGCCGACAATCTGCGGCATCGTCGCCTGGTGCTCGAAGCCCTCTTCGTCGTACTGAAACGAAGCACTGCAGGTGAAGATTGGCTTGCCCTTCTGGATGGCAGTGACGTGGCGCGTGCTGAAACTGCCGCCGTCACGTACGCGGTCCACCTGATAGACCACCGGCAAACCGGCATCGCCGGGACGCAGGAAGTAGCCGTGCAACGAGTGAACATGACGGTCCTCTTCGACCGTCTGACTGGCGGCGGACAACGACTGACCCAGCACCTGACCACCAAACAATTGGCGAAAGCCCAAATCCTGGCTATGCCCGCGGAACAGGTTTTCTTCAATGGCTTCCAGCGTCAGCAACTCAACCAGATCATCCAGCACTTGGCTCATTCTCATTCCTCTCGTACATCGACTTTGCACTGGTACGGCAACAGCAGTCGCTGCATTTTCCGACAGGCCTCGGGCCCATCCCACTGGAACGGAATGATACAGACTTAAGATGGTTGGCTTAATTCAATCTGCACCCTGATCAAGGCTTCAGCGTCTTGAGCCACTGCTCATGGCTGATCCGGTACAGCACGTGCGGCTTGAGCGGGTGACCGTCCTCAAGGTTCGGGTGATCGAAACTGCCGGACTCATCCTGCTGCATACCGATTGCCTGCATCACCTTTTGTGACGGCTGATTATTGACCGCCGTGAACGACACGATCTCCTTCAGCTCCAGGCGCTCGAAACCACAGCCCAGCGCGGTCCAGGCCGCCTCGCTGGCAAAGCCCAGGCCCCAGTGGTCATAAGCCAGGCGCCAGCCGATCTCCACGGCCGGGGTGAAAGGCGCCTTGAAACCCACCACATGCAGCCCGGTAAAACCGATGAACTCGCCGGTGTCCTTGCGCTCCAGCGCCCAGAGCCCGAAACCCAGTTCGGCAAAATGACCCCGCAGCCGCCCGATCATGGCAGCACTTTCAAGGTGGCTCAGGGGCTTCGGAAAATAGCGCATGACGCGAGGGTCCGCACTCATCCGGGCGAACGCCGGCAAGTCATCGTCACGCCACTGCCGCATCCGCAGCCGGGCGCTATCAAGCTTGAGTATCGGTTCCATCGATTCCCCCGTGTAACGAGACATGAATGGGCGTCAGTGCGGGTATCCACTGCGCCACACAACTGGGCGTGCGAATACTTTACTGGCACTATCGGGCTTCGGCCCCTCAACGGACGCAAAATGTCCCTACCGCTTATCTACCACGAAGACTACAGCCCGGACTTCCCGGCGGATCATCGCTTCCCGATGGACAAGTTTCGTTTGTTGCGCGATTACTTGATCGACAGCGGCCTGACCAGTGACGTTCAATTAATGCGTCCCGAGTTGTGCCCGGCGGACATTCTGGCGCTGGCTCACGATCCTTCCTACATCAGCCGCTACCTTAGCGGCGATCTGTCGCGCGAAGACCAGCGGCGTCTCGGACTGCCGTGGAGCGAGGCTCTGGCACGCCGGACCATCCGTGCGGTAGGCGGCTCACTGCTGACGGCCGAACAGGCCCTCACGCATGGCCTGGCCTGTCATCTGGCGGGCGGCACCCACCATGCGCACTATGACTACCCGGCGGGTTTCTGCATTTTCAATGACCTGGCGGTGATCAGTCAGTACCTGCTGCAAAGCGGCCGCGTGGACAAGGTCCTGATCTTTGACTGCGATGTGCATCAGGGTGACGGCACGGCGCGCATTCTGGCCGATACCGAGGACGCCATTACCGTCTCGCTGCACTGCGAAAAGAACTTCCCGGCACGCAAAGCGCAGAGCGACTGGGATATCCCGCTGCCAATGGGCATGGGCGACGCCGATTACCTCAATGTGGTCGACGACCTGCTCAACTACCTGCTGCCGTTCTACAAGCCTGACCTGGTGCTGTACGACGCAGGTGTGGATGTCCACAAGGATGATGCGCTGGGCTATCTGCAGCTCAGCGACCAGGGGCTGGCCAATCGCGACGAAGCGGTGCTGCGTCATTGCCTGGGCCGCGACATTCCGGTCATGGGCGTGATCGGCGGTGGCTACAGCAAGGACCGCCAGGCACTGGCAAGGCGCCACGGGATCCTCCATCACAGTGCGCAACGGGTCTGGAACGACATGGGCCTGTGACCCTGCGCGGTACTTCGCCTCAGTCGCAGCGCATGACGTGCGCCACACCTTGAAAGAGCGCTCGGGTAGAATGCCCCACCCCTCTGCTATCGATATTTCGTTGACCATGACCGACCTCGCCCCCTCCACTGCCCGAACCGTCGCCATCATCGGAGGCGGCCCTGCGGGGCTGATGGCAGCAGAAGTGTTGAGCCAGGCCGGACTGAGGGTCGACCTGTACGACGGCATGCCGTCGGTTGGGCGCAAGTTTCTGCTCGCCGGGGTGGGCGGTATGAACATAACCCACTCCGAGCCCTACCCGGCTTTTCTGGCGCGCTATGCCGAACGGTCGCCGATGATCGCACCGCTGTTGCGCGGCTTTGACGCTGATGCGCTGTGCCAGTGGATTCATGTACTGGGCATCGAGACCTTTGTCGGCAGCTCGGGGCGCGTGTTTCCCACAGACATGAAAGCCGCCCCCCTGCTACGCGCCTGGCTCAAGCGGTTGCGTGACGCGGGTGTCACGATTCACACGCGGCATCGCTGGTCGGGCTGGAACGCCGATGGCAGCCTGCGTATCACGAATGCTGACGGTGAACTGGCGATCAAACCTGCAGCCACGTTGCTGGCGCTGGGCGGCGCCAGTTGGGCGCGGCTGGGGTCTGACGGGGCCTGGCTGCCATGGCTGCAGGCAAGGCAGGTCGAGGTTGCGCCTTTGCAGGCCGCCAATTGTGGTTTCGAGGTGAGCGCCTGGAGCGACCTGCTGCGTGACAAGTTTGCCGGTGCGCCACTGAAAAATATCGCGATGGGCCTGCATGGCCATGCCCTGCGTCTGGGCGAATGTGTGCTGACCGCGACGGGCGTGGAAGGTAGCCTGGTGTATGCGCTGTCGGCGCAGATTCGTGAACAGATCAACCTCTACGGCTCAGCGGTTGTGGATATCGATCTGCTGCCCGGCAAAGCGCTGACAGACATTCAAAAAGCCCTGAGCAAACCCCGCGGCTCTCGCTCGATGTCTAAGCATCTGCACAGCCAATTGGGGCTGGACGGCGCGAAGGCAGCGCTGCTGCGCGAGCTGGCGCCTCGTGAAGCGTTTGCCGATCCGCAGCTGTTGAGCGAGGCCATCAAGGCGCTGCCACTGCCCCTGATCAAACCGCGCCCCATTGATGAGGCCATTAGCACCGCAGGGGGCGTTACCTTCGAGGCCATGGACGAGCGCCTGATGCTCAGGCAACTGCCCGGCGTATTCTGCGCCGGTGAAATGATCGACTGGGAAGCGCCGACCGGCGGCTACCTGCTGACCGCCTGCTTCGCCAGCGGCCGCGCTGCGGGGTTGGGGATGGTCGAGTGGCTGCAATCGCGCTGATCATGATCGTCGCCACGCTCCGCGCTTATTGTTATGTAAAAGTCCGCTTTTGATTCTGCCCGAAGGCCGTGGGAGCGAACCGGGCGACGCTTCGCTTGTTCGCGAAGAGGGTGTTTCAATCGATGCATTTTCGGCGATTATACGGGCCCCTTCGCGAACAAGTTCGCTCCTACGGCCTCCGGCCAGAATCAAAAACGAACTTGTGTATAGCAATGAGCGCTCCGTCCGCGTTGAATGCGCACTGCGCTTCAAGGCTTCTTCTTGCGCGGACCGGTGTTGAAGACCGGGACTTTACGCACCGGCTTGACCACCGGCGCAGGCTCGGACTCGCCGCTGTCGACCCATTTGCCCAGGTTGCGCTTGCTGCCCGACACCTTGGGTTTCTTCGGTTTCTTGGGCTTTTTCAGGATCTGGCCGCTGGCATCCGTACTCGGCACGCGATGCTCCGGTTCGAAGTCCTGCTCTTCCTTGCGCTCCAGAGTCTGGCGGGTCAGCACTTCGATGGCTGACAGCAACTCAACCTCATCGGCACACACCAGCGAAATCGCCTCGCCCGTCAGCCCCGCACGGCCGGTGCGGCCAATACGGTGGATGTAATCCTCGGCCACAATCGGCAGGTCCAGGTTGACCACGGTCGGCAGGTCATCGATGTCCAGACCGCGCGCCGCCACGTCGGTGGCCACCAGAATCTTCACTTCATTGCTCTTGAAGCGGTCCAGCGCACGCTGGCGGGTGGCCTGCGGCTTGTCGCCGTGAATGCCGTCGGCGTTCATGCCCAAACCCTGCAAGCGATCCACCAGTTGATCGACGCCAACCCGGGTCTTGGCGAACACCAGCACCTGCCCCCAGCGATGCTTCTTCATCAGATGGATGAACAGATCCGCCTTGCGCTTCTTGTCGACAGTCACGACCCATTGCTTGACCGACGACGCCGCGACATTGCGCGGGCTGACTTCGATGGTCAGCGGGTCATTGAGCATCTGCGCGGCCAGCAGACGAATCTCGTCGGAGAACGTTGCGGAGAACAGCAGGGTCTGGCGCTGCTTGGGCAGCACGGCATAAATACCGCGCAATTCCTCGGCAAAGCCCAAGTCGAGCATACGGTCAGCTTCATCGAGGATCAGCGCCTGTAACTGGGAGAACTTGACCGCGTTCTGGCGATGCAGATCGAGCAAGCGGCCTGGGGTCGCGACCAGCACGTCCACGCCCCTGCGCAGCTTCATCATCTGCGGGTTGATGCTCACACCGCCGTAAGCCGCGTAGGTGGTCAGCGGCAGATGCTCGGCGTACTGACGAATGCTTTCATGAACCTGATCGGCCAGCTCGCGGGTCGGCGCCAGCACCAGCGCGCGAATCGAGTTGGGCGCGACTTTCGGGCCTTCCATGGTCAGCCGTTGCAGCAGCGGCAGGGCAAAACCTGCGGTCTTGCCGGTGCCGGTCTGCGCAGCAGCCATCAGATCGCGGCCCGCCAGTACCGGAGGAATTGCCTGAGTCTGTACAGGCGTCGGAGTCTGGTAACCGAGCGCTTCGAGGGCGCGCAGCAAGGGTTCGATCAGGCCGAGAGAGGCGAATGTCATGGAAATACCGTAGGAAAGATTCAACGCAAGGCGCGCAGTTTAACCTGTCCGGCGCGCCTCGGTTAGCTTGTGCGTGTCGATACGGCCTCTTGCGGCGGCGACCGGCGCCATTGCGGCAGGCCAATCAGCACCACAGCACTGATGATCACCACCATGGCCATGCACTCTTCGACACCAATCGTTTCGCCAGCGAACACCACGCCGAGCATCACTGCCACAGCCGGGTTGACGTAGGCGTAGCTGGTCGCCGCTGCCGGGCGCACGTTCTTGAGCAGGTACATATAAGCGCTGAACGCGACGATAGAGCCGAACACCACCAGATACAGCAGCGCGCCCCAGCCCGCCGCCGTCGGCATATGCGTTAGACGCTCGCCACTCAAGGCACTGCCGATCAGCAGCGTCGCTCCCGCCGTGATCATTTCCGCCGCACTGGCCATCGGCCCCTTCGGCAACGGCAGGTGCTTGCTCAGCACCGAACCGAATGCCCAGGCGGCGGCGGCAAAGATCACCACGGCGGCGCCATAAGGGCTGGCCTGCAAATTGGAGCCGAGGTTCAACAGGCCGATGCCGATCAGGCCCAGCGCGATGCCTGCCCATTCAAGGTTAGTGGTGCGATTGCCCCAGAACAGCCCGAACAGCAGGGTAAACAGCGGCATGGTCGCCACCGCCAGCGCTGCCACACCTGACGCAACGCCTGCGTGTTCGGCCAGGGTCACACCGCCGTTACCGCAGGCCAGCAGCAGGAAGCCAATCACGAACGCGGCTTTCCACTCAGCCCAGGTCGGCGCCGGCACGCCGCGAAACCTTAAAAAGCCGTACATCAGGCAACCAGCAATCAGAAAGCGCACACCGGCCATCATCAACGGCGGCCATGATTCCACGCCGATGCGGATCACCAGATAGGTAGAACCCCAGATCAGGTACAAAGCCAGAAAGGCGCCGATGAGCAAGGGCGAAACGCGAACGGATTGAGGCATGGCTAGGCTCTGGGATCATTGTTATGGTTGACCTATTGTATGAAGGCCGAAGGCGGATATTAAGCAGACAAACCTGTTTAAAACGCGCTGAAACTTACGATTCAATGCTTGTCAGGCCTTCTTTCCTTTTATTTTAAAACCGCCCATCGCTCGGCACGAGGCACGCCATGACCCTGGATAAATACGATCGGATTCTGCTCGATGAGCTGCTGAAAAATGGCCGGGCGTCTTTTGCGCAGCTGGCGAAACTGGTCAACCTGTCCGCGCCCGCGGTGGCCGAGCGGGTCGCCAAGCTGGAAGCCAGTGGCGTGATTACCGGTTACGAGGCCAAGGTCGATCTGTCGAAAGTCGGCCTGCCGATTCAATGCATCATCGAACTGCGCATGGGCAGCCATGGCAATCAGCAGGCCTACAAGGACCTGTGGAAAGTCCCCGAACTGATCCAGTGTTACCGGGTGACGGGCGACCCGTGTGTGATCATGCGCGCGGCGGTCGATTCGATGCCGCACCTGGAAGACCTGATCAACCGAATCGCCAAGTTTGGCTTCAGCAAAACGTCAATCGTGCTGTCGACGGCAGTTGAGCGCAGCCTGCCGGCCGATTACTTGATCAGCAACGGCAAAAAGGAGCACTGACAAGAACAGGTCAGACGCCGCGCTGGCGCTTCAGCGTTTCGTTGATCTTCGCGGCGGGGACTTTCTGCAGGGAGCACAGCATTTTGTGAGAAATGGCAGAGATGCCGTGGGTCTGGCGCAATTCGTTGGTCAGGTACGCCGTCAGGTTGGCCGCCATTTCCGCATCGGCCATCGCCCGGTGAGCCTTGCCGGTGTCGGGCAGCCGCGCATAACGGGTCAACGTGCCGAGCTTGTGATTCGGTGCGCCAGGCATCAGGCGTCGGGCCAACAGCAGCGAACAGGCGAAGCTCTGTTCGCGCGTGCGCTCGATACGCGACAACTCGTAATCCCAGAACTTCTGGTCGAACGAGGCGTTGTGCGCCACCAGCGGGGTCGAACCGACGAAATCCGCCACATCGCCCATCACCCTTTCGGCGCTGGGGGCGGTACGAATCATGTTGTTGCTGATGCCGGTCAACCCTTCGATGAACGCAGGAATACGCACGCCCGCATTCATCAGGCTCTGAAAACGCTCGACGATACGCCCCTGCTCCATGATCACCACCGCAATCTCGGTCGCCCGGCAGCTATGGCCCGGGGAAATCCCGGTGGTTTCAAAGTCGATGACTGCAATACGTTCCAACACTGGCCTGGCCCTGTAAATTCATTTCAACAACAACGCGCCTTCGATCGGCACGTAATGGCTGGCGGCGCGGATCAACGAGTTCGCGGTCAGCCCCGGCACGCCATAGGCGACCGCCTCGACCCCATGCTTGCTGATCACGCGTTCGAGCAACATGTCGAAATCGCCATCACCGGACGCCAGCACGACTTCGTCCACTTGCGGCGCGAAATCCATGATATCGATGGTGATGCCGACATCCCAGTCCCCTTTGGCCGAACCATCGCTGCGCTGGATGTAGGGCTTGAGCCTGACCGTGAACCCCAGATTGCGCAGGATCTGCTGGAACTGCTGTTGCTTGCTGTCGCCACGATCGATGGCGTACGCAAACGCGTGAACGATCTCGCCGCGCTTGCTGATATCCGCCCACAAGGCGGCGTAATTGAAATGACAGCCATGCGCCTGGCGCACGGTGTAATACAGGTTCTGCACGTCGGCGAACACCGCGATCTTCTTCACCGCAATTCCTCATGGCGGGCAACATGCCCACGGGTTACAGCGATCCGGAACGTGAATCGGCGCCCAGTATGCCAGTTTGAGGAAGGAATTGAGGGATGGATCGGTACCGGCCGCTGCGAAGCCCGCGCGTCATGGCACAGATTATCGTTCCCACGCTCCAGCGCTCATCGTTATACACAAGTCTGCTCTTGATTCTGGCCGCAGGCCGTGGGAGCGAGCTTGCTCGCGAAGAGGCCGGTAACCCCTGAAGATGGAGCATCTGTACCATCGTATTCGTGAGCAACGCGGATCGCCGCCCCCGACCTGCGGGCAGAAGCCCGAAAGTCACGCTTTTCGGGCTCTTGGAGATTTGTGCATAACGATGAGCGCTGGAACGTGAAGAACGACCGTCACATCCTCAAACGAACGAATCATCGTCCGAGAAACTGTCGCCACCATCGTCGAAATTGTCGTCAGCCGTGTACTGCTGATCCGGCTGTCCCCAACCGCCCTGATCATTGAACGAGCCGGTGTCCTGAGCCTGTGGCGCGTCGTGAATGACTTCGACGATCTCCTGCGGCTGGCTGTGGTGGCTGAACATGCTGCTGATACCTTCTGCCAGCAACACACCGCCCGCTACACCGGCCGCGGTCTTCAGCGCGCCGCCAAGAAAGCCACTGCCGGCAGCCGGAGCCGGCGCAGCATAACCGCCCTGCGGCGCTGCGGGCGCAGGTGCAGGATTGAAACCACCACCATCACGCCAGCCGCCACTGGAAGGCTGGCTCGGTTGCGGCTGCGATGCGCGCGGGGCGCTGCTGCCAAAGATACTCGACAAAAACCCGCCACTCGCTGGCGCGGATGAGGCTTGCCCCTTGGCCTGCTGGAGCTCGGCCTGCAACTGCTGAATCTGCTCGTCGCGCTGTTTTACCTGCTGATTGAGCTGATTGACGGCTGCTTCCTGCACCAGAATCGCCTGCGTCATGTAATACGGCGCAGCGGGCTGGCGGGTCAGATGCTCCTTGATACGCGCCTCGGCCGCAGCATCTCGCGGGGCGGATGCCGTTTCAGCGTCTTTCAGTTTCGAGAAAAGACCGTCAATCAGGGTTTGCTCTTCGCTGTTCATGACCACCTCACTGAGTTGCCACTGGAATTCTTCCCTGCCGCAATGGCAGGACCATGTGCAGAAAATGGGGCCTCATCGACGCGCTTCAATGACATGAAGAAAAAGATAACAAGGCGTGCGTCGAAAACCACTGCGCTTGGTTCGACAGGGGCCATGGGCTAAAGTGTGCGCCTGCTTTTAGCCTGCGATCTATCTCCATGAACCCGTTGAACATCATCCAGGATTCGCTTTATTTCTTTCGGCGCAATCTCGGCAGCATCGCGCTGCTGTGCCTGCCTGTCGTGATCCTTGAAGTGCTGGCCAAACAAGCGCTGGGCAGCGCCATGTCCGCCGACACGTCACCTGCCTACGCATTGGTGATCGGGCTGTTTTTCTACCCTGTCTATACGGCCGCGCTGATCCTGTTTCTCGACGCACGCAGCCGTGGCGAGGACGTACACACCCGCGATGTACTGGCCATGGCCGTGCGCCTGTGGCCGACCTTCGCCGTGCTGTCGGCCATGAGCACCCTGCTGATCATGTTCGGCCTTTCACTGTTCGTCGTGCCCGGCATCTGGGTGATGATCAAACTGGCGTTCAGCGAATACCTGCTGGTTCTGCGCAAACTCACACCGTTCATGGCCATGCGCGAAAGCATGCAGATGACCACCGGACACTTCACGCGCATTCTGGTGTGCGTGCTGAGCGTCTACATTCCCCTGTGGCTGCTTGAGGGCGCCAGCCTGTACCTGTTTCCGGAGCCGCAAAGTGCAGCGGTTTCCGTGATCACCGACAGCATCGGCAGCTTCCTGCAACTGTTCACCACCATTGTGACGTTCCGCCTGTTCATGCTGATCAGCGAGCCCGCACACCGCGCCTGAAGCAAAGGCTGACGTCAGGCGCGTCGATTCGGTATGCTCGATGCCGAATCCCTCACTGAGCGCCAGGCGCTCCAAGTCGAGCCGATGCCCCGTTTACTGCTACGTCTGACCCTGTACGGCTTGCTGCTGGTCGCCGTATTGCTGTTACTGGTTTTCCAACTGACCTGGCGTCCTCCAGCCCGTGAATTACTCACGGCCAGTTGCAACCCTGCGGTCGAGGCACCGAAACTGGTGCCGGGGCAAGCGCTGAAAGTCATGACCTGGAACATCCAGTACCTGGCGGGTAAACGCTACGTGTTCTGGTACGACATGGCCGACGGCAGCGGCCCGGACGAACGCCCGACCCATGAAGACCTTGCCTACAATCTGGATGAAGTGGCGCGGGTCATCCGTGACGAACAACCCGACGTCGTGCTGCTGCAAGGCGTCGACGATGGCGCCAAGAACTCCGACTATCAGGATCAGCTGGCGCTGATCAAGGAGCGTGTGGCGGACCTCTACCCGTGCAGCACGCAGGCCTTCTACTGGAAGGCAGAGTTCGTACCCAACCCGCATATCTGGGGCAGCGTCGGCAGAAAACTGGCGACCCTCAGCCGCTTCCACATCGACAGCGCCGAACGTATACAACTGCCGGTGCCCGACGCCAACATCATCAGCCGTCAGTTCCAGCCAAAGGATGCCTTGCTGGTCAGCTACCTGCCCTTGCGTGACGGCGGCAAACTGGCCGTCATCAACACCAGCCTGACCACCGCCAGACACGCCGGCGACACCGCACAAAAACAGGTCGCGGCCACTGAAACGCAGCTGGACAAGCTGGAAAGCGGCGGCACGCCCTGGCTGATCGGCGGCGACTTCAACCTGCTGCCGCTGGGCCAATACCAGCGCCTCCCCGAGCAACAGCGTCTTGGCTACGCCGCCGACAGCGAACTGCACGAGCTGTGGGACAAATACCCGATGATCCCCGACAACGCCGAATCCAGCGGCATCGACCGCAGCAAATGGCTGACGCGCTTCCCCAACGACAGCCGCATCAACGGGCCGGACCGTACTGTGGATTATCTGTTCTACAGCCCAAGCCTGAAGCGTGTCAGTGCGCGGGTGCGCAGGGATGACACGTTGTTGATCTCTGATCATTTGCCGGTGATTGGAAGGTTTTTGTTGCCGGTTTTGCCCTGAGGGGGTCGGCCCTGTGATCAGATAACGTTTTAAATCAAGGAAATAAAATTAAAGAATCTCCGCACCGTCAAGGCTGTTTTGGGGACGGCGGCACTCCGCGCCCCATAGACGAGTTCAAAACAACGGCGAGGTACGACTCGCGGTCATTCATCAGAAAAACAAAAAGCGTCCATTCATGCTGGATGTTATGCCACGAATTGACAACATTACTTTAATCGATAACACCATCATATAAACTTGATCATCAGTGGCCACAACGGTCTTTTCTGCTGTACAGGATTGACATAAGAATCGAGAATTGATTAAATTCACGCCCGGACAGATTCAACGAGCATGGAAGCGTAAAAATGTCAGATAGTTTTTATTTTCGCTTGAACGTTTTTTGTACTGAGGTGAGTTCATCTAACCTCCTCACATGCTGCACCCTCTATATGAAGGGTGCTCTTGCGCCTCGCCCCAAATCCATCACCCCAGATTCCGATTGTTACTTGCACGCTCTGTGCGATGTAGCTCAATTATCTGCTGGCCTGAACGCCCCACGACTTCGTCGTTGCTTTTCAATGTTTCAGCAAGACTCCTGAACGTGACGCGCAATCGGTTATTTGGCCGTGATTCTCTCGGGCTGCTGTTAGTATTCTCGTACGTCATATTGTCGTACACCAAAGATATTGTTTTAGAGCGGGTGGTCAGCAAGGTTAAAACCGACACGGCGCTTGTGCGCGTTTCAGCCCGCACAGTTCTGCCTGTGATGATAGCGCTCAACATTGTCAGGCCGGGCAACAGGTTCGGGCTCTATGACTCATTAAAGTACTTGTCGGCGCCTGCGGTCTCGGTGCCTTATGCAGGCGTCATTCCAGTAGTCACCTTAATCATTAATACTATCGTCAGAAAGGTAACCACCCCGGGCCGGGAAGTTCTTTGCGCTGCCGTGCTGTTTTTAATCGCGCTTTATTGGTTTACGGAGAGCCTGTCGGTCGCAACTTTTCAACAGGCCGTTCTAGAGCTGGTATTTTTGCTCGGCTCCGCATTTTTAAATAACTTCACAGAGGCGTTTAAATATTGTTTTGGAACGCCTAGCAATTTATTGATAACAGGAATGTATTGTGAAAGGAAACTTTAATAAGGTCGTGTTGACCTCCGATCAAAAGCGGCGCATCAAAGCGTTGTACGCCAGAAATAATTATAGAGGCATGCTGTCTATTCTTGAAAGCCTGGCCTGGATCGCAGTGGGTGTTCTTGCCAGTCAAACCCTTGGCTGGCTGGGCTGGATAATTGCAGTTCTGATTATTGGGACTCGTCAGCGCGCGCTGGCCAGCCTCCTGCACGAAGCGGCGCACGGCACCTTGTTCAAGTCGAAACTGCTCAATGTGACGTTGGGAAGGGTACTGTGTGGCTGGACAATACTCCAATCGTTCGACAGCTATCGCAAATCCCATGTACTGACTCACCACCCCCACATTGGTAATCCGGAACACGATCCCGACTATCAGTACATGGTCGATTCTGGCGTATACGATACAATGTCCCGGGCCTCGTTCCTGTGGCGCTTTCTGTTGAGCCCGGCACTTGGAAGGCTCACACCTCAGTACATTTATTATCTCGTTCGCGAACGGCTTGGGAAGGCATTGCAAACACCCAAAGAACGTGGAGAAGTGCTCGCCATCATTGCCTTTCATCTGGGCGTGTTACTTGCCAGCTACGCAATGGGCGTTATCACTGATGTACTGCTGCTGTGGTTTTTACCCTTCTTGATCGTCTACCCGCTTGTCGGTTGGTACAGCGAGCTGGCGGAACATTTTCCAATGATGTCTGCGGCGTTTTCGAGTCGTAGCTTTTTCTCACGAAACCGCTATGCGGGGGGGATCGAAAAACTGTTTATCGGCATGCACGGGGATAACTATCATTTGACTCACCACCTCCTGCCAGGTATTCCTCATTGGAATTTGGCAAAGGCGACGGCGATCCTCAGAGAAAATGAAGCCTTCAAGGCATGGGATGATTTCTGGGGTGGCATTTTTACAAGTGAGCCAGGAAAGGTCAGTTTACTAGCCTACCTCATAAATTTTCATCCGTTTTCAAGGCCCAACGCACCCGTATTCTCAGAAGTGATCAAATGAAAATCTTCAATAACTTTGCGATATGCGCGCTGACCGCTGCCGCGTTAAACGGCTTGATTGGCCCGCTCACCAGACTGACGTTACTGCAAGGTGTGGGGGCGTCGCAAATTGCCTTTACCAAAGCATTCATCGCCTTTTTCTTACTGCTCGGCTATTGCCTGTTGGCGGGCAAGGCACGCGAACTGTTGAACGTCGGCAAACAGTGGCCAACGTTGGCGGTTTTGGCGTTCCTGGGTATATTCAGCCTGTATTTCTTTGAGACACAAGCCTTTGCAGAGGCGTCCGTCTCGCTAGTTTCTTTTCTGACTTACGCGGCAGGTGGTTTTACCATCCTCCTCTCTGCCATCTTCCTGAAGGAACGCTTGACGGTGCTAAAGCTCGTGAGCTTTCTGACCATTATTGCTGGCATTCTTCTTATGTTTAATGCCGGGAGCGAAATGTCAGGCTCCATGAAAGGCGCTACCCTGGCACTCCTCGGCGGGCTGGGTTACGCACTGTTCATATTTTTCGCCAAATACAACAATATCGGCAGTGGCCTTTGCCAATTAGTCTGGCTTTTCGGTTTTGGCAGCCTGTACCTGTTCCCGCCAGCGCTCGTCGCCGGTTTCAGCGCACCCTCTTTGTCCGCAATGCTGTCGCTGGTAGCCTTGGTGGTATTTCCAACTATCGGCGGGTTCTATTTAACGACTCGGGCCATTAAGTTGGGCGAAGCTGGCAGGGTTCAAATTATTGAAACCTCTGACCCGCTATTTGCCACTGTGTTCGCCTTCATTCTGTTCGGAGAAGTTTTAAGCCTGCCGGCGGCGTGGGGGGCATGTTTTGTCATCGTGGGTCTGCTATGCAGTCTTCTGGCGTCACGCACTGTACCGGGTGTCAACCACGTCAACCCCTGATCTTTCGATGCCCCGGGTGACTCAGCAATAGATATCGAAACAGCTGACTTAGGAGCCAAAAGAATGCAGCTATTCAACGAAGGTACGGTTGTGCGCTTGAGAACGGGGGGCAACGAAATGAAGGTCTGCTCGCCCCTGATGCCCGTGAAAGAATCGGGTGATATCGATTTGGTAAGCTGCTGCTACGAACACAAGACACGTCATGTTTTTGGTTTTTACCGAGCCGATGCGCTCATCGAGTTGCGCCCTACCCACCTTCGCCAGGTTATGTAAAACCTTCCTTGAAAACATTCGGAGCGCTGGACCACGGAATGTTTCCAGGCCGAAAAGGCGATCATCGCGCAATCCAGATCAGCACCAAACCCAACGGCGTCAACTCCAGCATTCAGGTTTGAATATTACCCAACATCGCGTCTAGGGCCTGCTCAAGCTTCGATAGCTCCACCTCAATACCCTCTCCGTAAACCGCCGAGCCACGAGCACAGTCAATCATCACCGCTATTCCAGCACCGGTGAGCCCTCCAGGGTATTTGCGCAGGGTCAGCTCGACACAAGAGCAGTCCAGCCAGCGCGCTTGATCGACCGACCAGCCGTTGTCTTCGAAAGCAAACACACGGATGCCGCGCCTGACGTCAATTATCTCGGGTGGGTAAATCCATTGCGTGGCAAGTGCCTCGTAAGGCGTCGCCTGAACACGGTAGCGAGCACTTGGGGACAGCGCGATTACTTCGATGCGCTCTCCGTGCGTGATGTCGCCTTCATGCTCATTGCCCGCAAATATGGGCTCATAACCTTTTCCGGTGAACGTAAAGAATTTCGTTTTTCCATCAGCCGTCAACTGGGCCAAGGCTGCGTTCACCAACGGGAGAGACCGATCGTCAGGCTCAAGCGCGCGGTCATACCCATCAAACTCGATGCCCATAAAGTTGGCCTCATCAGCATCATCCGTGTAACAGCGCGCGACGAGGGACAAGGTGCCTTCCGTGAAGTAGTACATATCGTACTCATAGTAATAGTCGTAGAAGCCGTCCTTATCCTGCTCGCTGGCGTCGATATGGTGATACCGCTCCATGAGGATTGAACCCGGGCCTTGGGATGTCCACTGGGGTTTGAACTCGCGTTTACGGTTATCACCCCGTGAAAAGATGCTTTTCATCCAGCGCTTGATAAGGGATTTGAAAACAAATCTGGCAGTGTTCAATGTCTTTCCCTGGTTACCCGATTGCTCGGCGACGTTCCGCGATCGATTCCTGAGTATTCGCGTGGTTGAAAATACCGGAGCCAAGCGAAAATGGCAGCCCTATAGCCGTCGATAAGCTGGCGAGTCACCGAGCATCTGAATGTCGTCCTTCAGCGTTCGACAGGGTCAAAACAGTTTGAACGGTTTCTGAGCGCGCTCGCCTAATGATTAGCCCATGGATACTTCCATGGACGACGTGCCAATACCGGCATACACCAAAGGGTGATCAACATGGCTAAAGACGACAAGAAAAGTAAAGGCGAAGCCTCGAAAGCCAGCAAGGACTTGAAAGACAAGAAGGCATCACCTGCCAAGAAATCTGAAGCGGCCTCGACGCTTTCCAAGTCTTCCGAAAAGAAAGACAAGAAAAAAGACGCCGAGCCAAAGAAAGCGGCCAAAAAAGCGGATAGCAAGCCAGAAAAGGCCAAGAAATCAGATAAGGTTGAAAAGGCTGAGAAGCAGGCTAAAAAGAAAAAGTGACATCTGCTGCCTGCCAGGGCGTTGCGCCCTGGCGTTCTCTGGGTATCTGAATATCCAACATTTGATTAAGTGTTCCAGACCGGGTACGTTGAATAGCAAGCATTCGATGCTAAAGCACCGACCAGATTGGCATTCAGGCCTTCACATCACTCACCATCGTATCGAGGGCCTCCTCGAACTTCGATAAATCTACTTCTAGCCCAGCTCCGTAAACAGCTATGCCGCGCGCGCAGTCGATAGCGACGGTTATTCCGGTCCCGGTGAGCCCTCCGGGGTATTTACGTAGTTTCAGCTCGACTCTTGTTGCATCCAGCCAGATTGCTCGATCGGCTGTCCAGAGGCTGCTTTTAAACGTAAAGACACAACTGTTTTGCTGTGTATCGATGATGACGGGCGGAAAAACCCAGTGTGAATTGCCCGCTTCCCACGGTGTTGCCTCGACCCGATAGCGGCCGTCAGGTGACAAGGCGAGGGTTTCGATGTCTTCGACGTACATAGAACCAACCTCATGACGCGGCATGCTCACTTGAGCAATTGACAAATAAACATGAAGCTTTCAGGACTCACGCTTGATCCGAAGCCGATGACAGTCTGCTGAAGTCAACGCCTTACCGGTTTTCGAGCGAACCATGAGAGTTTCCACAGGCTGCGACGATTCGTTATCCAGCAGTACCGAATGAGTATCGCCCTTGCTGAACAGAAAGCGTTCGCCCCACTGGCGCATGCTTACTACAACAGGAAATACGGCGTGCCCCATCTCGGTAAGCACGTACTCTTTGTAAGCACTGCCATCCGACGCTGGCTGCACATCAAACACTCCTAGCTCAACCAGCAGCTTGAGCCTTGCAGCAAGTATGTTCTTGGCCAGCCCAAGGTTTTTCTGAAACTCGCTGAAACGGCGAACGTCGTCAAAGGCCTCTCGGAGGATCATCAATACCCAGCGATCTCCAATTGCCTCAAGCGCGCGGGCCACAGGGCATTCGCTTTGTGCCATCAATTTCTGTCTGGCCATGTATCTCCGACGTCAGGCGCCAACCAAATAGTGTGCAGAAGACATTCTGTCGGGTGGATGCAAAACCCACAACGGTAGTTGCAAATTAAAACCAGTGCTGCTAAAAATCAACATCTGGTTTTAATTAGAAACCACATCAGGGACGAATTATGACACTGAATACTCGATCTTCCTTGAAGGCAGGCATGGAAACTGATCGTGAATCCGGCAATACGGCAGCATTGCTTTCGCACACACCGCGCACTATCAGCAGACGCCTGATGTTCTTGTTTGCCACCACCTGCGCCTTGTCCGTTGCCAACGTCTATTTCGCTCAACCACTGCTGGATTCAATGTCAGCCAGCCTTTCGGTAGGTACAGGAGTCATTGGCATAGTCGTCACTGCGACACAGATCGGATACGCCCTGGGCTTGCTGTTCGTGGTGCCGCTGGGCGATATGTTGAACCGCAGGACACTAATCCTGACGCAGATGCTGATCTCAGCCGTGGCTTTGTGCGCGGTGGGCCTGTCGCAGAATTGGGGCATGCTACTCGGCGCAATGATGCTGGTCGGGCTGACGGCCGTTGTGGTTCAAGTGGTCGTGGCCTACACCGCATCGCTGACGAGCCCCGAACAACGTGGTCAGGCCGTAGGAACGGTGACAAGCGGCGTTATTCTGGGCATCTTGCTAGCGCGCTTCGTTTCCGGCGCAATGGCTGATCTGGCGGGCTGGCGAGGTGTCTACTTCGTTTCGGCTGCCTTGATGGTCGGCATGTCACTGCTGCTGTATCGCGCCATGCCGACGTCTCAAGTGTCGCAAGAAAAAGGTAACTACTGGCAGCTTCTGGGCTCTGTTTTCACGCTTTACAGAACCGAACGCACATTACGCGTCAGAGGCACCTTTGCCCTGCTTATATTCGCGGCATTCAGCGTGCTGTGGACCGCCATGGTTCTTCCGCTCAGCGCAGCGCCTCACTCGCTCTCACACACGCAGATCGGCCTATTCGGCCTGGCCGGGATAGCTGGTGCACTTGCGGCAATGCAAGCGGGACGTCTCGCAGATAAAGGGCTAGGTAACCGCACAACAGGCATTGCGCTGGCACTGCTGACCTTGTCGTGGCTGCCAAGCGCATTTATTGACAGCTCATTGCTGGCGTTGGCCGTCGGAGTAATTCTGCTGGATTTTGCCGTGCAAGCAGTGCATGTGACCAACCAGAGCCTGATCTTCGCTGCAAAGCCCGATGCGCAAAGCCGGCTGCTAGGCGCCTATATGTGCTTCTACTCGTTGGGCAGCGGCGTCGGCGCCCTGGCGGCCACTTACACTTATGCGAATTCTGGCTGGGTCGCTGTATGTCTACTGGGGGCAGCCATCAGCGGTATTGCGCTGCTGTACTGGGCGTACCTGCAAATTCCGTCCGTGATTCATGACAAGGCAAATCATCAATGAAACCACTGCACATAGCGCTGGCTGTGCTGGTCATGGCCATCTGGGGAATCAACTTCTCAGTGATCAAACTGGGGCTGACAAACGTCGATCCACTCATTCTGGCAGGGCTGCGCTTTAGTCTTTGCGCCCTGCCAGCGATCTTTTTCGTCCGTAGACCCAATGTGCCTTGGCGATATCTCATCGGTTATGGGCTGGTCTTCGGCATCGGGCTCTGGGGAATAGTCAATCTGGGCATCAAAGCCGGGCTTTCGGCCGGGATCGCCTCGCTGGTACTGCAGTTCAGCGCGTTCTTCAGCATCCTCCTAGGCAGTTGGGTATTCAGGGAAGCACTGAACCGGTTCCAGATATTGGGCATGCTCATTGCGCTCAGCGGTCTGCTCAGCGTCATATTGATCAGCGACGGCTCGGTCAGCCTTCTCGGCATGCTACTGGTGCTGGTGGGAGCGTTGTCCATGAGTGTGGCCAACATCATTAACAAAAAAGCCAATACCAGGGATGTCTTTGCTTTTCTGGTATGGTCCAGCGCCTTCTCGCCTATCCCCCTGTTCGCCCTTGATTACGCCATTAACGGCAGCGTCGGCTACATCATGTTTGTGAACCATATCGGCACCACCGCAGTACTGTCGATTCTGTTTCAGGTCTATCCCAACACCCTGTTCGCCTACTGGATATGGAACTCGTTGCTCAAGACCTATCCCATTTCAACTGTGGCTCCGCTGTCGCTGTTGGTGCCGATTTTCGGGATGCTGGGCTCGGTTGTGATATTCAACGAGCATATGTCGACGGGCAAGGTACTGGCGGTGCTTTTGATTGTTACGGGACTGAGCGTTGGGTTGTATGGAAGACGGATTTTTGATGGGTTGATTGGGCGGGACGGCAGAGTTTTGAGGTGACAGGTTGAGCCGGTTATCCACGCAGGGGCCTGAGCTTGAACGGGTAGATAGCCCCCTGCGATTTTCCTGCTCGCGCTTCGTCGGGCGGTTTGAAAAGGCATTTCCTCAAACTATCGCTGTTGCCCTTACGCCTGATGCGTCAAGGAAGACTCCAGAGAACGTCCGGCCTACTAAGGCGTAGCCAGTGTTTGGCCCTACTACGTTCCCCTAGGCTTGACCCGCGCCGTCGCCTCCGCCACCAACGGATCATCCGGCCAATAATGCTTGGGATAGCGCCCCTTCAAGTCTTTCTTCACATCGATGTAGGTCGACCGCCAGAAGTTAGCCAGATCCTGCGTCACCTGCACCGGGCGACGTGCCGGGGACAGCAAGTGCAGTTTCAGCACCTGCCGCCCGTTGGCAATGCGCGGCGTATCGGACAAACCAAACAGCTCTTGCAGCCGCACCGACAGAATCGGCGGATGTTCGCTGTAGTCGATACGAATATTCGAGCCAGACGGCACTTGCAGGGTCTGGGGTGCCTGCGCCTCCAACTGTTGCGGCAACGGCCATGGCAGGAGGTTGCGCAGGATGGAGGACAGGTCGAGCTGGCTGAAATGACTGAGCCGGGTGACTTTGCCCAGGTAGGGCATCAGCCAGCTTTCGAGTGTCGCCAACAGTTGTGCGTCACTCAGATCTGGCCACTCGCTTGCTGAGCTTTTCTCGATATCCAGGCCGCGCAACAGTGCAACACGCGCCTGCCACTGACGCAGTTCCGGCGTCCAGGGCAGCAGTTCCAGGCCTTTGCGACGCACCAGCGCCAGCAGCGCGTGGCTGCGGGTTGTCTCGTCGAGACCGGTCAGTGGTTCGCGACTGATGATCAATTCACCGACTTTGCGCTGTCGCTCGGCGCGGAATACACCTTCGCGTTCGTCCCAGTCGATCTGGTCCACGCTGATGACTTGCTCGGCCAAAACCGAATCGAACAGTGCCGGATCGAACTCGGCGGCGAGGTAGATGCGTTCTTCGCGCTGGCCCTGACGACTGCCCAAATCCGCGATGACCAGCCATGGCTGTTTCATCAGTGCATCCGCCTCGGCAAACAGTGCCGCGCGGCCGTTGGCCAGTCGGTATTCGGCTCCGCCCGCTCGGCGTTGCTGTGCGACGCGATCCGGGTAGGCCAGCGCCAGCAAGGCGCCCAGCCAGCGTGAGTGGTCCGGATCGCTGACCGGGCTGCTCGCCCCGCCGCGCAGATACCCGCGATATTGCCGCGACAGTTGTCTGGCCCGTTGTACCCCGCCTTGTGCGCCGCGCGCCGCGCGTTCTGTGCCTGCCAGCAGAGTCAGGCGACTGTGCAAGTCAGCGCCAGCACCCCGCAAGATATCGCGCTCGCCCAGCAAGGCTGCGAGGTCACAGGCTTGCGGAGATAGGCCAAGGTCATGCCCACGAATGAGAAGATGGGCAATACGAGGCTGAGCTGGCAACTGCGCCATTGCTTGCCCATGGGGTGTGAGGACACCGTTAGCATCCAGAGCACCCAGCCGACAGAGCAGATCACAGGCTTGAGAGAACGCTGCAGTCGGTGGGGCATCCAACCAATGGAGCTGATCAGGTGTAACACCCCAGCGAGCCAAGTTCAGGGCCAATGCCGCGAGATCGGCCTGCTGGATTTCTGGGGCGCTAAAGCTGGAGAGTTGCTCATGTTGGGCTTCTGACCACAACCGATAGCAGACTCCAGGCTCGAGCCGCCCTGCCCGGCCAGCCCGCTGAGTGGCGCTGGCCTTGGAAATTCGCTGAGTCGCGAGGCGGGTCATTGAACTGCGCGGATCGAAACGTGGCACCCGCTCCAAGCCGGCGTCGATGACGATGCGTACGCCCTCGATAGTGATGCTGGTCTCCGCGAGGTTGGTGGCCAGTACAACTTTGCGTTTTCCGGACGGCGCGGACTCAATGGCTGTCCGCTGTTCGCTCAGCGAAAGCTCGCCGTACAGCGGACAGAGCAGGATCTGTGAAGCGTGACCAGGTGACTGCTTGCTGAGCCAATCCTCCAGATCACGATGTACACGTCGAATTTCAGCTTGGCCTGGGAGGAACACCAGAACACTGCCCATCTGCTCTTCAAGCACATCAATGCAGGCAGAAACGACGCGAGGCTCTACATACTCTCCTGGTTGCAGGGATTTGCCCCAGACAACGTCCACAGGATACATCCTGCCTTCACTGCTCACGATCGGTGCACCGTTAAGCAGTGCGGATATCCTCTCGCCGTCCAGCGTGGCGGACATCACCAACACCTTTAGCGGCAAGTCTTCTCGGAAGAGTTCACGACCATTCAAGGCGAGCGCCAGAGCCAAGTCTGCGTCCAGGTTCCGCAAATGGAACTCGTCGAAGATAATCAGGCCTACGCCATCCAACGAAGGGTCGTCCTGCAGCCGGCGTGCAAGAATACCTTCAGTCACGACTTCGATGCGGGTCTTGGGGCCAACCCGGCTTTCGAGACGGATTCTATAGCCGACAGTTTCGCCCACCTGCTCCCCGATTTCCTTTGCCATCCTTTCTGCTGCGGCACGAGCTGCCAATCGACGGGGTTCGAGCATGACGATTGTCTGGCCGGCCAGCCATGACTGATCAAGGAGCGCAAGAGGGACGCGTGTAGTTTTACCTGCGCCTGGCGGAGCTTGGAGCACTACCTCATTGCGATCGTGAAGGGCTTTGAGAAGGGCCGGCAGGGCGGCATCGATCGGCAGCGAATTCATGGTGTCTCCCGCAGTATTACCGGATTATACAGGCTGCAGGGGCAGGCACGTCATACCGACATACCCGACGACCAGATCCGACCTTGAGCACTTGGACGCTCAAACTGGTGGTTTCCTGATCGCTTCGCGGGGTAAATGGAGGCCGGCTATCTTCGAGCGCATCTGCGGATTATCGACGATCCATTTTGATCGTTGCTCCTTTGCTCGCCATTGCTCGCGAACAGCCTTGGACACATCCGATCCCTTGCCACCGACCAAAGCAATCTGGCGGTACAGCATGCCGTCAGCCTGATAATCCTCGGGGTGGCTGACCATATCGAACTCGGCTACAAGCTTATCCTCTTCCAACTGCGCAATGACTGAGGAAATACAGTGTTCCATCTCGCTACGCTGGATGACCCGCTCACGTTTGCCCGATGGTGACGCTGTCCTGCTGAATGTGAATTCTTCGGAGCAGACTCAATCTGACCGAAGCATCAAGAGCTAGAAACGCTTCACAACCAGCGGCACGTGGCCCATGAGGAGTTTTGTCACCCGCAGACTTGGCGCTAGCACGGTCGTTGAGCACTCTGACAGCCTCCTCAACCATCGAAATGAGGAGCTCCTCGCGATCAGCATTCTTGTTGCACAACGCCAGTAATGGCGAGTTGTCGGGCACCTTCCCCACCGAGACAAGATGGAAGGTCGTATCCGCCAGTGACACCAACGGCAAGGCATCGATCCACACCCTGACTGTCTTCCATAGAGCTACGGATGCGAGAGTGACAGGGGGAGGATTTTGCTGGACGGAATGCTTGAGCTGGAAGAGCAGCTTCTGCCCGTCGGCCTTGAGCTCCACATCGTCCAATCTCTCCACGGCCATAGCTGCGTCATCAGCTATCTGAGACAACAGCGTCAGCAATGCAAACTGGCTCTGATAATAGAATCCCAGCGCGGCTGGCGATGCATCATGAACTGTATTTGATCCAGTGTTATCCATACCGCTCAGGTCACCTGTGACGACAACGTGTTCCTGCTGACCGAAAACCAGTCGACCTACATCCCGATTGCTTCGGTTCACCGTCTGCGCAACCCGGGCAAAATCCCGTTGGAAATTATCGAAGTTCAATCGGGTAGCTACCTGGGCGAAGACGACATCGAGCGTTTCGAAGACGTCTACGGCCGCTCCACCCCAGGTATCGAAGCCGGCGTGAAGACCCAGACCATCGCCCGTTAATACCGCTTCACCCAGTAGTACTAGCCCCCGTCAATCCTCTGCGTATTCCCCATCCGCAGAGGGTTTTCAGAGGCTTTTTATTGTGCGGGGAATACCGTTTTGTTGTGGACTATTAAAGCCTCTGCATTCATCGCGAAACTGACTAAGCACTGTCATTAGTGACAGTACTCATCGCCTCCTGAATTTCTTATCTTGGTGTTGCTGTGACAAAGCCTTTTTACCGCACTCACCTCTGGAGAAAAAAAATGGATCAAGGACCGATTCGCCCCATTCCAATGTTTAAAAATGCTGAGGATTTCAAAATTACACGAAATCAGCCAGCAACGATCATTTTGCCCGATTATCTATCTGATGGAGTTCGTCCTGCCTACGTAGCTATAGGAATCCACCGCGAGAATGACGATGGAACTCCAGCAAATACGGTGGAAACCGCACCTTTCGTGCAGCCTGTTGCAGGCAGAGAGACGCAATTTGAACTGACACTGGAAGAGATGAACTATATAGCCGGGCCAAAAATCAAGTCACTGATACTGGGGGAACGTTACTCGCCCCAGTCAGGAGAAAGCGCAGTTTCCGCTCCTATAAAGTCAGAACGGTACACCGTTGTCGATTAATCGGCCCCTGGCCCACCAAACACCTCATCTACGTGCCTGGTTGACCTGTTGGAACTGCCAAACCCAAGTGAAGGCTGCGATCCGAGTTAATGACCCATCGCATCGCAGCCTTCGCACGCGCTCGGCAGCGCTTACAGGGATTCAGCTTTCGCGGGCACGCGCGCGAACGCAGCGATACCAAAATCAGCGATTTGGTCTCTCCCTCCCCTTTCGGTACGATGCCCTCACCTGCAATCGCGAGATCGACACGATGATTTTCGGCGCCGTACTCCTGTTCACCTGACTGGTCCTGCTTCTGCGCTATCCCTCCAAAGCGTTGCCCGTTTTGCGTTGGAGCGGATGAAGGGCTTTCTTGTTTTGCTGATAGCCAGAATCGCAAGCTCTCCCCTGCCGAGGTGCCGACATCGAATCTCGTCGCCCGCCTGCATACCCCTTCGAGAGCTCTGCTATCAGGTCATCACGAGAGGTGTGACTCATACACCGCAGTCGGTGCTTTTACCGCCCCCTCGTCTGGACGGCCACGCGGGCTCCCGGAGAAATGCGGGGAGTATACCGGGGTGGTGTTGGGGAATCAGGCGGTGTGTTTTAGCTGAACGGCAGTCGCCACCAACAACACGATGCACAGCGCCATGCAAATAGCGTTGGTGCCAGCCCAACCTACCGTGCAGAGCAATAGCGAAGGAGTGAACGCGCCAATCGTTGCAAGGATTGCGATAGCCAGATCGTTTTTGCCTTGCATCTGCATGGCTACCGATTTGCTCTGCTGAGCATTGGCCAACAGTGCGCCGCCTCCAACATAGGTCAGGTTCCAGCCTAGCCCTAGAACGATCAGCGAAAAAATCATGACCTCATGACTGCTCGATCCCATGTTTATGGCCGAGCAACCAATCAACATGATCAAGCCTGCACAGATGGTGGTTTTGATCCCGATTTTCTGGATGATCACCCCGGTGAAAAAAGAGGGCGCAAACATGGCTATCACATGCCACTGAATCGCAAGGCGCACATCCGAGAAGTCCTGATGCATATGCTTCATGTGCATCGAAGCCTGAATCATCAGCAAGTTCATGACTCCGTAACCCAAGGCTGCGACTGCCATGGCAATCATGATCGTCGGCGTGATCGAGCTCCGGGGCTCATTCGCGGGCGCTCCATTTCCGCTGAGAGTTACAGGCATTACCGGATCGTCAGGCAGACAAACGGCTATCAACAACGATAACGCTGCCAGGCCAATGAACGACGCATAGCACAACGAAAACAGGGGATAGCCGCCCAAGTCTCTGAGCACCTCAGTAAGTGTGGGCCCAACGATGGCGGCGATGACCCCGCCGGCTACAACCAGCGAGATAGCCTTGGGCTTTAACGTTTGATGCAGATTATCGGTCGCCGCGAACCGGTTGAAGTTGGCAACAGCGATATACACCCCAAGCGCAGCATGGCTGAAAACCAGCAGTGGGAAATGCTGATGCTCAACGGCCCAAAAGCCGCTCAGGCCAGAGATCACCAGCGGGATAGCGCCCAGCATGAAAGCTTTTTTTCGGCCGATGCGACTCATCAGTCTGGAAACGGGGTATGTCGCCAGCATCAGCAATAAGAATTGAAAGCCATACGGTACGGTCGAGAATCTGATATCGGGTGCAAGTGCCGAGCCGACAATGGCTGCCATGGTTACAGACATGACGGCAGTGGTCAGATTAATGGACTGCGCGGTGAAATACAGATAGGTGCGTCGAGGCAGCGTGTTCGTCATGGACAGTGCTCATGGTGGAAAGGAGCTGCCGTCTTTTTGACAAAAAGCTCAGACATCAATGGATGCGTCGCCTTGTACTCAGCCCCAGCAGCAGATGCATGCTCGCATCTGTACGGCGTCCGCAGGCACACAGTCGACGAGCTTTCTGATTAACTGTTAGGCTATTTTTTCTATCAGTTTGACGAAGCCGCCATGCCCACCAACGCCCTTTATGAGTCGCTTAAGCAGCGCCTTGAATCAGGCGAATGGCTGGCTGGACAACGCATGCCGTCGATAAGGAAACTGGCCTTGACTGCCGACGCGAGTTACCACGATGCGGTCTCGGCCTATGCGCGTCTGGTGAGTGACGGCGTGCTGTAGGCTTCTCCCGGACGCGGCTACTTTGTGAGCAGTCATGCTACCCATGTAGATAACGTGCGGGAAATAGAGTGCATGGGCGCCGACCCACTGTTCAGGCTGCTACAGGCAGGGCCGCACTACACCAAGCTGGGATGTGGCTGGCTGCCACCGGCATGGCGAGATACCGAATTGCTGGCCAAGGCCATTCGGCGCACGGCGCGGCTGGAGCAAAGTTCGCTGGCCGAATACGGCGACATTTCCGGCTATCTCCCGATGCGTAAACAGCTTTGCGTTCACATGAAGCGTCTCACCCGTATCGACATCAGACCCAGTCAGATCCTCACCACTCTGGGAGCGACGCAGGGCCTGGACCTGGTTGCCCGCCTATTGATCAAGCCCGGTGACCATGTATTCGTGGACGAGCCGGGCAATGGCAACCTGATCAGGTTGATTCAGTTGGCGGGCGGTCATGTAGTGGGTATAAGGCGGACTCAGGACGGGCCGGACATCGCCGAGATGGAGAGTTATCTGGCGAAGCGCACGGTCAAAGCGTTTTTCTGCAATAGCACCTTCCACAATCCGACCGGCAGCAACATCAGCCCGCACAACGCCTTCAAGGTTTTGCGTCTTGCTGTAGAGCACGAGTTCTTTGTGGTCGAAGATGATGTCTACGGCGACTTCAGCCCCACTGTCCGCCAGACGTTTGCCGAGCTGGATAATCTGGATCGTGTGATCTACGTCGGCAGTTTTTCCAAATGCCTTTCCGCTTCGCTGCGCGTGGGTTATATCGCCTGCTCACAAGAGCTCATTGAGCCGCTGACACGCTTGAAACTACTGACGTGCGTTGCCGTTCCTGCGTTCTGCGAGCGGTTCGTCAACACCATTCTGGCGGATGGTACTTATGCCCGGCACATGCAGGATGTTCAACAGAGGCTTATCAGCCAGCAGGTCCAGACTCAACGCGCCCTGCGAGCAAGAGGCTGGCAATTCGATATAGCACCGCAGGGCGGCATGTTCATCTGGGCCTATCACCCGGACATCCCTAACCTGGAGCCCTTCATAAAGAAACTTGAACAACACAAGATCCTGCTGATGCCGGGCTCGGCGTTCTCGGTGTCGCGCGACTACCAGCGTTTTGCGCGAATAAACTGCACGCATTTTTCCGAGGCAATAGAAGAACGCTTTTCAGTGTGATCAACGAAGAACAGCGTTTAGTTATCGGAGCTGCTTGCGCGTTGAGCCCGCGGCTCAATAGCACTGCCGCCAGCATGCCTCACGCCGAAAAGTCAGGTATTGAACTCGTTACCTTTCTCATCAATAAGGCCATTGTCGTATTTCTTGCGCAATTCTGGATCGGACAAAATCCTGAACGCATTTGAAATCACTTTGAAACGCTCAGTCGCCTCAGCCTCGTTACCGACGTTCTTATCAGGATGATTCTTCAGCGAGGCCTTCTTGTAAGCCTTTTTGACTGCGGAGAGGTCCGCCGTCATGTCCGAGAGGCCCAAGTGCTCGTACAACTGCTTGACGGGTGGCTTGGCGGGGGCGGAATCGTCCACCTTCGCGGACGCGCCAGCAGCGGGTGTTTTGTGGGGCCGCTCTGTTGACGGCCGCTGAGCGCCTGAATTGGGCTGGGCTTTCGGCGGTGGTGGCGGCGCGCTGTTGGCCTGGGGGCGAGCGCTTGGAGGCGTTTGCGGGCGCGCTTGCTGTTGAGTGCTTTCAGGTCTCCAGGAGGGTCCCGGTGTGGGTCGTCGCACGCGATCGGTGTTCTGCTGATGAATCTCGTTGATCACCTGGTCAGCGATGTCGTTCATCAGTTTGTTCAGCTTCAAGTTGCTGGAGAAGAATGCGTAGTTCGCCCCACTGTTGTGCTTGCCATGCTCAGGTTCGGGTTTAACCATCGCCTCGGCCAGCGTCTTGCCCAGAGAGAACAACATCTTGCCCTGGCTATCGCTGACGCCCAAAAAGCTCATCACGTTGCGCATCGACTGGTCGCGCTCCCAGACAACGCTGGCCACGTCGAAGGCAGCTCGCGCCAGATTGAATCGGCCTCCCCCTTCGTGCGTCTCGACATGGGTCACCGGCTCCTTGCCGAGCAATGCGTCCAGAATCACCTCGAGGCCTTTCTGCTGGCGCTCGTTGAGCCGGCCTTTCTGCTCCAGCAATGAGCTGTTGACCTGCAACGCCACTTTGCCAGCGATATGGCTGACGACGTTTAGCGCGCGGTCTATCGTTGGCTTTGTCGAATCGCTGAGCGCCACTCGCGCCAACGAAGATGCAAGGTTGGTGAGGTTGATCATCTGCTTCTCCGGAAACTCATACCGCCTTGGTGGCAAGCAACGAGATCCGGTTCCACAGGATGTGCAACTCTGCACAGGTGCAAAGCGCTGACGCGAGCATCAGTCCGGTATGCGCCTAACGGTCAGCCCGCCTTGGCCGCCATCGCCGTCACTTCCACCCGCATCCCCTCAACCGCCAACGCCGCCACGCCCACGGCTGCGCGCACGGGCCACGGTTTTTTGAAGAAGCGTTTGTACACTTCGTTGAAGGCAGCGCGATCGGCCATGTCGGTCAGGTAGATGGTCAGATGCATGACCCGGTCCATCGAGCTGCCGGCGCGTTCGAGGGCGTCTTTCAGGGCTCGCAGGGTGCATTCGCTCTGCTCGGTGATGCCACCCAGTTCCAGGCTGCCGTCGGGATGGGTGGGGATCTGGGTGCTGACCAGCACGCCGTTGAAGTCGGCGACGTCCGAGGAGATGGACTCCGGGTCTGGATCGGGGGTGAAGGTGATGTCTGCGTTTGCCATGGGATCTCTGCTTTGCAAAGGATGGAAAACGCCAAGCCTACGCGAGCGACAGGTGGGGGTCGAGCCGTGGGCTTTGCCGCGGAAGGTTGAAATGCGCCGCGTTGCTCTACAGAATCGCGCCCGGACCCGGCCACGCTGTCGGGCGTTTGGGGTGAAAGGGGTTGCCGTTGAACGAACAGAGATTGTCCATGCGCCTTGAGCGTGTGGCGACGCACGTACCCGCCGGTGCACGGCTGGCTGATATCGGCTCGGATCACGGCTATCTGCCGGTGGCGCTGCTGAACCGGGGTGTCATCGCGGCAGCGGTGGCTGGCGAGGTGGCGTTGACGCCGTTCTGCGCAGCCGAGCGTACCGTGCGCGAGAACGATCTGGAGGATCAGGTCAGTGTGCGCCTGGCCGATGGTCTGGCGGCGATCGAAGCGGAAGACGCGATCACGGCGATCAGCCTCTGCGGCATGGGCGGCGAGACAATTCGCGACATCCTTGAAGCGGGCAAGGCGCGCCTGAGCGGTCAGGAGCGCTTGATCCTGCAACCCAACGGCGGCGAGCAACCATTGCGCGTCTGGCTGATGAAGCATGACTACCGCATCGTCAGCGAAGAGGTGCTGCGGGAAAACCGTTTCGACTACGAAATCATCGTCGCCGAGCGCACAGGCCCCGTGGAGTACACGGCTGAAGAGTTGTATTTCGGCCCGCTGCAGATGCAGGCGCGCAGCCCGGCGTTTCTGCTCAAGTGGCAGCGTCTGCTGGGCAAGAAACACAAGACGCTGCACAACTTCGAACGCGCGCAGCAAGCCGTGAACGAAGAGAAGCGGCAGGACGTTGCGCAACAGGTCCGCTGGATTACCGCGTTGCTGGCCTGAAAATCGAACTCATGCCCGAACCGGCTCTCAAACCCGCATGATCCGCAGTTCAGGCTGTAATGCTGCCTGCATCTGGTACAGCCTGAATCAGGCGTCAACGCTGCAATGGGTGACGCGGAGCGTCACGAACTGCATTCCCACGCGGAG
>NZ_JAHPJG010000008.1:0-247062 GCF_020515755.1 Pseudomonas sp. B20 | reverse complement strand
GCCATGGCGTGATCATGCGGTTTGAATGAGGGCGGGCTTTGCCCGCCATCGCGGAATCTATCCGCGATGGCATTATAAAATGCCCACTCATCGGGGGATGATGAAAGACAGTTGGCTCCCACATAGCCCCGGATCATCCCCGAATCCGTAGGAGTGAGCTTGCTCACGAAGAGGCCTGTGCAGCCTCTGAAAATCTACTGATCCATTAAGTCTGTGCTATCAGAACAAATCGATCGGCGCTGACTCATCTGCCGGCAACGGGCTGCCCGGTGCGCTGCTGCCGCCCAGTTCGTTGACGCTTGGCGGTGTGTCTTCGCTTTTGAACAGCTCGAAGAATGCGTTCGGCGTGCTTGGCGTAGCGGCGCGCCCACTCAATGGGTCGACGCGCAGGCTGAGAATGCCTGGTGGTTCGGCCTGCTGATGCGGCGGCTTGTCCTTGAGCGCAGCGCTCATGTAGTCCATCCAGATCGGCAGCGAGACCGTCCCACCGAATTCGTGACGGCCAAGGCTTTCAGGCTGATCGAAACCACTCCACACCGTCGTCACGTAGTCCGCGTTATACCCGGAGAACCAGGCATCCTTGGACTCGTTGGTGGTACCGGTTTTGCCCGCGATATCCGGTCTGTTCATGGACAGGGCGCGGCGCCCGGTGCCGCGCTTGATCACGTCCTGCAGCATGCTGTTCAGGATGTACGTGGTGCGGCCATCGACAATGCGCTCGGCAACGGCAGGCGCTTGAGGCTGAGCGGGTGCTCCTGGCGCACTGGCGACGACGCTCGGGCTGTCATGGACCGCAAAGGTCGACGTGTTGGGCGCGGTGTTGACGTCGTTGGCCGGAACGCTTGGCGGGTTGGCGACAAACAGGGTCTGGCCGTCACGGTTCTCGATGGTCTGGATCAGATAAGGGCTGACCTTGTAACCGCCGTTGGCAAAGGTCGCCCAGCCAGTGGCGATTTCCATCGGAGTCAATGTCGCCGTACCCAGTGCCAGTGACAGGTTGCGCGGCAAGTCCTGCTTGGAGAAGCCGAAGCGGGTGATGTAGTCGATGGTGCTGTCGATGCCGAGGGCCTGAAGCAGGCGGATCGATACCAGGTTACGAGACTTGTACAGCGCCTCGCGCAGGCGGATCGGCCCAAGGAAGGTGTTGGTGTCATTTTTCGGACGCCATACCTTGTCCAGGTATTCGTCGACGAACACGATAGGCGCGTCGTTCACCAGGCTGGAAGCGGTGTAACCGTTATCGAGCGCGGCGCTATAGATGAACGGCTTGAAGCTGGAGCCCGGTTGGCGTTTGGCCTGCATGGCGCGGTTGTAGTTGCTCTGCTCGAACGCAAAGCCGCCGACCAGCGCGCGAATGGCACCGTTCTGCGGATCAAGCGATACCAGGGCGCTCTGCGCGACGGGAATTTGACTAAATTTCAGTGAGCCATCGTCCTGGCGCAGCAGGCGGACGAGGTCGCCAACTTTTGCAACGTCACCCGGCTGCTTGGGATTGGCGCCCAGGCTGTTGGTATTCAGGTAAGGCCGTGCCCACTTCATGGTGGCCCAGTCGACGGTTTCTTCCTTCTCGCCGTTGCGGGTCAGAACGCGCAGACCGGTCTTGTCGACCTGCGTCACGATGCCTGGCTCAAGGCCGTTGATCGTGCGCTGTTTGGTCAGTTCCTGTACCCAGTTGGCGCGGGTCATGCCCGGGAAGCGGCTTTCCGGACCACGGTAACCGTGGCGCTGGTCGTAATCGATCAAGCCCTGCTGGATGGACTTGTTGGCGTGTTCCTGAAGGTCGCTCGGCACCGTCGTGGTGACGCGGAAGCCTTCTGTATAGGCCTCGCTGCCATAACGGCCGACCATTTCTGCCCGCGCCATCTCAGCGATGTACGGCGCATTCACTTCCGGCGTCGGCACGTGATAGCTGGCGTTGAGCGGTTCGTTCAAAGCGGCCTGGTAAGCGGTCTGGTCGATCTTGCCCAGGCGGTACATGCGGCCGAGGATCCAGTCGCGACGTTCCTTGGCACGGGTCGGGTTGGCCAATGGGTTGAAACGTGACGGTGCCTTGGGCAGACCGGCAATCATGGCCATTTGCGCAAGGCTTACATCGCGAATCGATTTGCCATAGTAGACTTGCGCCGCCGCCTCGATCCCGTAGGCGCGGTTACCCAGATAAATCTTGTTGACGTACAGCTCGAGAATCTCGTCCTTGGTAAGTTGGCGCTCGATTTGCAAGGCCAAGAGAATCTCGGTGGTTTTGCGCGAAAAGCTGCGCTCACTGGTCAGAAAGAAGTTTTTCGCGACCTGCATGGTGATGGTACTGCCGCCTGACTGAATATGGCCGCTCTTGACCAACTGAGTGGCGGCGCGCATCAGGCTGCCCGGGTCGACGCCATAGTGGTTGGCGAAGTTGTCGTCTTCGGCCGACAGCAGTGCGTTGATGAAATTGGGCGGGATTTCCGCGAAGCGAATCGGCGTGCGGCGCATTTCACCGAACTCGGCAATCAGCTTGCCGTCGCTGGTGAACACGCGCAGGGGGATTTGCAGTTGAATGCTTCGCAGCGCGTCAACGGAGGGCAGGGTCGGGCTCAGGTAAAGAAACGCGCCGCTCAGGCCAAGCAACAGCGAGCAGAATACCGCGACGAGGGACCACCAGAAAAACTTCAGCAGGCGTATCAAGGCTTTTGGATTTCCAGAAAAAATAATGGGTTAAGCGCAGGCATTTACAAATGAACATGCCTTGAAGCTTTATTAAATGAAAAAAACGCTGGGCATTATAAGCATTTTTCGTCCCCAAGCGTGATTTGCGCTACTGTCAAGGCTGTCGACCGTGACGTTGGCCCGAAATAACTCCGTAAGTGACGGAAACTCATAGGAATCAGGTTGTGTTCGAACTCTTCAGTAAGAAGGCCAACACCCTTCTAGGGATCGATATTAGCTCCACCTCGGTAAAACTCCTGGAATTGAGTCGTTCCGGCACCCGTTACAAGGTCGAGTCTTACGCAGTAGAGCCATTGCCGGCCAACGCTGTCGTCGAAAAGAACATTGCCGAACTCGAAGGGGTCGGGCAGGCGTTGTCACGCGTACTCGTCAAGGCCAAGACCAGCGTCAAGATCGTGGCGGTTGCCGTGGCCGGTTCGGCGGTGATCACCAAGACCATCGAGATGGACGCCGGTCTTTCCGACGATGACATGGAAAACCAGCTCAAGCTTGAAGCTGACCAGTACATCCCCTATCCGCTGGAAGAAGTCGCCATCGATTTCGAAGTGCAGGGCTACTCGGTGCGCAACCCCGAGCGCGTCGAGGTGTTGCTGGCTGCCTGCCGCAAGGAAAACGTCGAAGTACGCGAGGCCGCGCTGGCGCTGGCCGGGCTGACCGCGCGCGTCGTCGATGTCGAGGCCTACGCTCTGGAGCGCTCGTTCGGTTTGCTGGCTGCGCAACTGGGCAATGGCCATGACGAGCTGACGGTGGCCGTGGTCGATATCGGCGCCACCATGACCACCCTGAGCGTGCTGCATCACGGCCGGATCATCTATACCCGCGAGCAGCTGTTTGGCGGGCGCCAGCTGACTGACGAAATCCAGCGCCGCTACGGGCTCTCCATGGAGGAAGCCGGGCTTGCCAAAAAGCAGGGCGGCTTGCCCGACGACTACGTCAGCGAAGTGCTCGACCCCTTCAAGGAAGCGCTGGTGCAGCAGGTTTCCCGCTCCCTGCAGTTCTTCTTTGCGGCCGGTCAATACAACTCTGTGGATCACATCATGCTGGCAGGCGGCACGGCTTCGATTTCAGGGCTGGAGCATCTGATCCAGCGACGCATCGGCACTCCGACCATGGTCGCCAACCCGTTTGCCGACATGGCCCTGAGCTCCAAGGTCAATGCCGGCGCCCTGGCCAGTGACGCGCCGGCGCTGATGATCGCCTGTGGCCTGGCGTTGAGGAGCTTCGACTGATGGCGCGGATCAACTTATTACCGTGGCGCGAAGAGCTTCGCGAAGAACGAAAGAAGCGCTTCCTGACCGCACTGGTCGGCGTGCTGGTGGTGTCAGTCGGCATTCTGTTTCTGATCGATCGTTACGTCAGCAACGCCATCGAGCATCAGATGGCGCGCAATGCCTTTCTGCAGACGCAGATCGCCCAGCTCGATATCCGCATCAAGGAGATCAGTGATCTCAAGGCTCGGCGCAAACAGCTGCTCGAGCGCATGAAGATCATTCAGGATCTGCAAGGCAACCGCCCGATCACCGGGCGCGTCTTCGATCAACTGGCGCGCACCCTGCCGGACGGCGTCTATTACTCGCAGGTCAAAATGACCGACAAGCTGATCGCCATCAATGGCGCTGCCGAGTCGAACAACCGGGTTTCCGACCTGATGCGCAACCTTGAAGCCTCTGACTGGCTGGAAGCGCCGAGCCTCACCGAGGTCAAGGCCACCACGGCCGGTGCCGTGGATCAGGCCAACGTCTTTCAGCTGACCGTACGCCAGACCCAGCCGCCGGTTGCCGCTGCCCCGGGAGCCAAGCCATGAATATGTCCGAATGGCTGGAAGGGCTGCGCAAGGTCGATCTGAGCGAGCTGGACCTGAACAACCTGGGCTCATGGCCCGCAGCGGTCAAAGCCATTGCCGGGGTGCTGGTTGCGGTCACGATTTTCGCTCTGGGTTATTTCTTCTTTATCCAGGACCTGGAAACCCAGCTGGAAAGCGCTCAGACCAGCGAGGTGACGCTCAAGGAGCAGTTCTCCAACAAGGCCTTCCAGGCGGCCAACCTCGAGCCGTACAAGAAGCAGATGGAAGAAATGGAAAACACCTTCGGCGCTCTGTTGCGGCAATTGCCCAGCGACACCGAGGTGCCCGGCCTGCTTGAGGACATCACCCGCACCGGGCTGGGAAGCGGGCTCGAGTTCGAGGAAATCAAGCTGCTGCCCGAGGCGGTTCAGCAGTTCTACATCGAGCTGCCGATACAGATCACCGTGGTCGGTGGTTATCACGATCTGGCGACCTTCGTCAGCGGCGTAGCCAGCCTGCCGCGCATCGTCACGCTGCATGATTTCGAGATCAAGCCGGTCGATCCCAAGGTGCCGACCAAGTTGCGCATGAGCATTCTGGCCAAGACTTACCGCTACAACGATGAAGGGCTGAAGAAATGAGGGCGGCGCGATTGCTGTGCGTCAGTGTGGTTCTGGCAGGGCTCGCTGGGTGCGGTAATGACAATGATTTTGCCGATCTGTCCGAGTTCATGGATCAGGCCAGAGCCCGCCCGAGTGGCAACATCGAGCCGCTCCCCAAGTTTCGGCCGTACGAGGCGTTCACCTACAACGCTTCCACGTTGCGCAGTCCTTTTCAGCCGCCGGTCAAGATCGACCTGCTGAACCGCCAGAAGGGTTCACGGCTGGTGGCGCCGGACGAACACCGGGTCAGGCAGTTCCTTGAAGGCTTCAATATCGAGTCGTTCGAGATGGTCGGCACGATTGGCAACGAGTCAGGGACATTTGCCCTGCTGCGCGGTGCCGGAGGTGTTCATCGCGTCAAGGTGGGCGATTATCTGGGGCGTAACAACGGCCGGGTAGTGTCGATCGGCGACGCGCAGGTTGATGTCATCGAAATTGTTCCTGATGGAGAGGGGGCGTGGCTGGAAAGGCCGCGCACTATCGCCCTCAAAGAACGCTCATGAAGTGGGCAAGGCCAAGTATGCACAGTAGCGCTCAACGGAAATTGATCATGACCCGGATTCTCTCGATTATCGGCGTGTCGTTATGCATCGCGATGCTGTCGCCGGTTCTCCAGGCTGCCAACCTCAAGACCCTGGATGTCGCCGCCCTGCCGGGTGACCGCATCGAGCTGAAGCTGGCATTCGATGCCCCGGTGCCTGCACCGCGCGGTTACACCACGTCGCAACCGGCGCGCATTGCGCTGGACCTGCCGGGCGTTACCAGCCAGCTGGCGACCAAAAGTCGTGATCTGGGCACCGGCAATGCGCGCAGTGTGGTTGTGGTACAGGCTCAGGACCGCACCCGGGTGATCATCAACCTGACCACGCTTTCGCCGTACAGCTCCCGCGTCGACGGCAACAACCTGTTCGTGGTCATCGGCCAGGGTGCCGGCGCCGCGCAAGCCTCTCAGCCGACCACCGCAATGGGCGCACAACGGGTCGCAGCGCCACCGCCCACGCCGGCATCCGCCAGGCCGTTCATCCCCGCTGGCGTCAAGGCCATCAGGAATGTCGACTTCCAGCGTGGCGAGCTGGGTGAGGGCAATGTGGTCATCGACCTGAGCAACCCCAGCATTGCCCCGGATATTCAGGAGCAGGGCGGCAAGATCCGCGTGGACTTCGCCAAGACCCAGCTGCCCGAACCGCTGCGCGTCCGCCTGGACGTCAAGGACTTCGCCACGCCGGTGCAGTTCGTCAGTGCTTCGGCGACGGGTGACAAGGCCAGCATTCTGATCGAGCCGTCGGGCGCCTTCGACTACTCGGCGTTCCAGACCGAAAACAAGCTGACGATCAGCGTGCGCCCGTTGACCAACGAGGATCTGGACCGCCGCGCTGCCGACAAGCCGGTGTACACCGGTGAAAAGCTGTCGCTGAACTTCCAGGACATCGATGTGCGTTCGGTGCTGCAGCTGATTGCCGACTTCACCAACCTCAATCTGGTGGCCAGTGATACGGTCCAGGGCGGCATCACCCTGCGTCTGCAGAATGTGCCATGGGATCAGGCGCTGGACTTGGTGCTGAAAACCAAGGGCCTGGACAAGCGCAAGGTTGGCAACGTTCTGCTGGTCGCACCAGCCGATGAAATTGCCGCCCGCGAGCGTCAGGAGCTGGAATCGCTCAAACAGATCGCCGAGCTGGCGCCCTTGCGCCGTGAGCTTCTGCAGGTCAATTACGCCAAGGCAGCCGACATCGCCAAGCTGTTCCAGTCCGTGACCAGCGCCGAGTCCAAGGCCGACGAGCGCGGCTCGATCACGGTGGACGACCGGACCAACAACATCATTGCCTACCAGACCCAGGAACGACTCGACGAGCTTCGTCGTATCGTGTCGCAACTGGACATCCCGGTACGCCAGGTGATGATCGAGGCGCGCATCGTCGAGGCCAACGTCGATTACAACAAGCAGCTCGGGGTACGCTGGGGCGGTTCTACCAACACCAGCGGCAGCGGCAAATGGACAACCTACGGGCTCGATAATAATGGCGACGAGGCCGGTAACACTGGCAGCAGTGTGACCTCCAACGTGCCGTTCGTGGACCTGGGCGCCGCTGATGCAACGACCGGTATCGGCCTGGGCTTCGTGACCAACAACACGCTGCTGGACCTGGAACTGAGTGCCATGGAGAAAACCGGTAACGGTGAAATCGTCTCCCAGCCCAAGGTGGTCACTTCCGACAAGGAAACCGCCAAGATCCTCAAGGGTACGGAGATTCCGTATCAGGAATCCAGCTCCAGCGGTGCGACCACCGTGAGCTTCAAGGAGGCCTCCCTGTCGCTTGAGGTAACGCCGCAGATCACCCCGGACAATCGCATCATCATGGAAGTGAAGGTCACCAAGGATGAGCCGGACTACCTGAATGCGGTACTGGGCGTACCGCCGATCAAGAAGAACGAGGTCAACGCCAAAGTGCTGATTTCCGACGGCGAGACCATCGTCATCGGTGGTGTGTTCTCGAATACGCAAAGTAAAGTTGTCGATAAAGTGCCATTTCTTGGCGATGTACCGTATCTTGGCCGGCTTTTCAGGCGCGATGTGGTATCCGAGTCCAAATCCGAGCTGTTGGTATTTCTGACTCCGCGTATCATGAACAACCAGGCGATTTCTGTGAGTCGTTGATTTTGTGCGAAATTTAATACTTGTGGGGCCGATGGGTGCTGGCAAGAGCACCATCGGCCGCTTGCTTGCCAAAGAATTGCGACTGCCGTTCAAGGATTCCGACAAGGAAATCGAGCTGCGTACGGGCGCCAACATTCCCTGGATCTTCGACAAGGAAGGCGAGCCGGGTTTTCGTGATCGCGAGCAGGCCATGATTGCCGAACTGTGCGACGCCGATGGCGTGGTTCTGGCGACCGGCGGTGGCGCGGTCATGCGCAGCGAAAATCGCCATGCACTGCGGGCCGGCGGGCGCGTGGTTTACCTGCACGCCTCGATCGAGCAGCAGGTGGGGCGCACCGCGCGTGATCGCAATCGTCCTTTGCTGCGTACCGCCGATCCTGCCCGGGTCCTTAGCGAGCTGCTGGCCATCCGTGACCCGCTCTATCGGGAAATCGCCGATATCGTGATTGAAACCGATGAGCGGCCACCCCGAATGGTGGTTCTCGAGATACTGGCGCGACTGGCAGAGCTTCCTCCCCGTTAAAGCGCAGGCGAAAATGCGCTATTCTCGTCGCCCAGCAAAACAGCGTCGGTTTGTGGCCTTGCGTCATGACCTGCTGAAGCACAAACCGTCCAATCGGTAATCAATGTGGGGACACATGCAGACACTTAAGGTCGAGCTTGGTGAGCGTAGCTACCCGATCCATATTGGCGAAGGCCTGCTGGATCAGCCCGAGCTCCTGACCCCGCATATCGTCGGGCGTCAGGTGGCTATCGTCTCCAACACGACAGTGGCACCGCTGTATCTGGAACGCCTGACGCAAACCCTGGCCGGTTACAACGTTCTGCCGATTGTTCTGCCCGATGGCGAGGCATTCAAGAACTGGGAAACCCTGCAGACCATTTTCGATGGCCTGCTGACCGCTCGTCATGATCGTCGCACCACGGTCATCGCCTTGGGTGGCGGGGTGATCGGCGACATGGCCGGGTTCGCTGCCGCCTGTTATCAGCGCGGCGTGAACTTCATCCAGATCCCGACCACGCTGCTGTCTCAGGTGGACTCGTCGGTTGGCGGCAAGACCGGTATCAACCATCCGCTGGGCAAGAACATGGTGGGTGCCTTCTATCAGCCAAGTGTGGTGCTGATCGATACCACCTCGCTCAACACCCTGCCCGCGCGTGAGCTGTCCGCCGGGCTGGCGGAAGTCATCAAATATGGTTTGATCTGCGACGAGCCCTTTCTGACCTGGCTCGAAGAGCACGTCGATGCACTGCGCGGGCTGGACCAGGCGGCGCTGACCGTAGCCATCGAACGTTCCTGCGCCGCCAAGGCGCTGGTGGTCGGCGCCGATGAGCGCGAGTCCGGTGTTCGTGCGACATTGAACCTGGGTCACACATTCGGGCACGCCATCGAGACGCATATGGGCTATGGTGTCTGGCTGCATGGCGAGGCGGTTGCTGCCGGGACGGTCATGGCGCTGGAAATGTCCTCGCGCCTGGGCTGGATCAGCACGCAGGAGCGGGATCGCGGCATTCGCCTGTTTCAGCGTGCCGGGCTGCCGGTCGTGCCGCCGCAGGAGATGACGGAAGACAATTTCCTCGAACACATGGCGATCGACAAGAAAGTCATCGACGGTCGCCTGCGTCTGGTGCTGTTGCGCCGGATGGGTGAAGCGGTTATCACGGACGAATATCCAAAAGAAGTATTACAGGCCACTCTGGTTGCGGATTATCGCGCCCTGGTGGATCAGCTCAGAGGTTAACGGAAACCCCATGACTAGTTTGCATGCCGACGAGGCCTTCCTCGGCCATTATCAGTTGAGTCATGACCCCTTTGCGGCGCGGGTACCTGGCTTCAAATTCTTTCCTGCCCAACGCAAGCCTGTGCTGGGTCAGCTTCATCATCTGGCGCGCTACAGCCAGCTGCTGCTGGCGGTCACCGGGCCTCAGGGCAGCGGCAAGACCCTGCTGCGCCAGGCGCTGGTGGCGAGTACCAACAAGCAGTCGGTGCAAAGTGTCGTGATTTCTGCGCGCGGTGCCGGCGATGCCGCGGGCGTGCTGCAGCAGGTCGCGCAGGCGCTGAGCGTCGCGCAGGCTGAAATGCAGTCGATCCTGTCGCAGGTCGTGCAGCTCGGGCTGACCGGCCAGGAAGTCTACCTGCTGGTTGACGATGCGGAACAACTTGGCGATTCGGCGCTCGAAGCGTTGCTGGGTCTTGCTGCGGGAACGCCTGAAGGGCGTCCGCATGTATTCCTGTTCGGAGAGCCATCGCTGCTCGATCGTCTCGATCAGATGTGTGCCGACCTGCAGGGCGATGTCGAAGGCGAACGCTTTCACGTCATCGAGCTGCAACCCTATACGGAAGAGGAAACCCGGGAGTATCTGGCTCAGCGTCTGGAGGGTGCAGGGCAGGGAATCGCGTTGTTCACCGCCGACCAGATCACCGATATTCATGAACAGTCCGATGGCTGGCCTGGCGCAATCAACCAGGTAGCCCGCGATTCAATGATCGAGGCGATGATCGCGAGTCGTTCCGCGGTCAAGCGTCCAAGTGTGGGGTTCAAAATGCCGAAAAAACACGTATTGGCCTTGGGTGCCGTCGTCATAGTGGCCGTGGCAGCAGCTGTGCTGATCCCGGGTCGCGGCGACAAGACGGGTACACCCGCCAATGCCCCGGCTTCCGCTCAGGCGCAACTGCCGCTGGGTGAAGGCAAGCCAACTGCTCAACAATCGAACAACGGTAGCCCGGCCATCGAATTCGCTGGCAACTCCCAGCCGATGCCGTTGCCGATGAATGGCTCTCAGCCGGTGATGCGCGGGCCTCTGGCTGAAGCTGCCGGTTCCAGTGATTCCGACGAAGACGCCGTGCCGACAGGTTCGCCTGCCCAGCCGCCGACCGTGACCACCACTGCGCCGCCAGCCGGTGTTCCGGCAGGTCAGGCCGCAGCGCAGACGCCTCGTTCGTCCATCCCTGCACCGACCCCGGCACCTGCGCCAGCCGCCAAGCCGGCACCTGCGCAGACTCAGGTCGCCACAGCCAAGCCTGCCCCGGCTCCGGTTGCCAAGCCGGCTGAAAAACCGGCAGCGGCGGCGGCCAAACCGGCTGCCGGCGGTAGCTGGTACAGTACCCAGGCACCAGGCCACTACGTGGTGCAGATTCTCGGCACCAGCTCCGAAGCGACGGCCCAGGCTTACGTTGCAGAGCAGGGTGGCGAGTACCGTTATTTCAAGAAAACCCTGCAGGGCAAGCCGCTGTACGTCGTGACGTACGGCAACTTTCCTGACCGTGCTGCCGCCTTGGCAGCCATCAAGGTATTGCCAGCCAAGGTTCAGACTGGTAAACCTTGGCCTCGTACTGTCGCCAGCGTCCAACAAGAGCTCGGCGCCACTCGTTAAAGTCGCAGCGGCCCTACCCGGGCCGTTTGCCGATTTACCTGACTTAACCCGCCTGCGCGCGCGGCCTATCGGCCCGCGCCTTGCGGCGTCTGCGTTACAAGCGCCTTACAGTCTCCCGTCGCGTCAGTCAGATTCATGAAGAAATACTTTGACTAGCACAGCGACCCGTTTTAAAACTTTCATAATTGCGACATTGATTATCAGCCAATCGTCGTTAAATTTGTTAGCCCTTGTGTCGCTGTGTACAATGACCTCCGTTTTGCCTGTCCGAAGCTGGCGTACGTTCGGCGTGACAGGTAATTGGTTGAATTAAAAGGAAATTTGCCTCGCATAGAGGCAGCCTGGTGAGAAAGTGTCTATGAAAGCAGGTCTGTACCAACCAGATGAATTCAAGGATAACTGCGGCTTCGGCCTGATCGCTCATATGCAGGGCGAGCCCAGTCATCACCTGTTGCAGACGGCCGTTCAGGCCCTGACCTGCATGACCCACCGTGGCGGTATCAACGCCGACGGCAAGACCGGCGACGGTTGCGGTCTGTTGATTCAGAAGCCCGATGGCTTCCTGCGTGCAATCGCCAAGCAACACTTCGACGTCGATCTGCCCCGCCAATATGCTGTGGGCATGGTGTTCCTCAATCAGGACGACGCCAAGGCCGACGCCGCACGCGAAAACATGAACCGCGAAATCCTCGCCGAAGGCCTGGATCTGGTGGGCTGGCGTCAGGTGCCGATCGATACCAGCGTTCTGGGTCGTCTGGCGCTGGAGCGTCTGCCGAAAATCGAGCAGGTATTCATTGGCGGTGAAGGCCTGAGCGATCAGGAATTCGCCATCAAACTGTTCAGTGCGCGTCGCCGCTCGTCGGTGTCCAACGCCGCAGATACCGACCACTACATCTGCAGCTTTTCGCACAAGACCATCATTTATAAAGGCCTGATGATGCCGGCCGACCTCACGGCCTTCTTCCCGGACCTGAGCGACGAGCGTCTGCAGACCGCTATCTGCGTGTTCCACCAGCGCTTTTCCACCAATACCCTGCCGAAATGGCCGCTGGCGCAGCCGTTCCGCTTCCTCGCCCACAACGGCGAGATCAATACCATTACCGGCAACCGCAACTGGGCACAGGCGCGGCGCACCAAGTTCACCAACGATCTGATGGACCTGGACGAGCTGGGCCCGCTGGTCAACCGCGTGGGTTCTGACTCGTCGAGCATGGACAACATGCTCGAGCTGATGGTCACCGGCGGCATCGACCTGTTCCGTGGCGTGCGCATGATCATTCCGCCTGCGTGGCAGAACGTCGAGACCATGGACCCGGATCTGCGGGCGTTCTATGAATACAACTCCATGCACATGGAGCCGTGGGACGGCCCTGCGGGTGTGGTGATGACCGAAGGTCGCCACGCGGTCTGTCTGCTCGACCGCAACGGCCTGCGCCCGGCGCGCTGGGTTACCACCAAGAACGGCTATATCACCCTGGCGTCGGAAATCGGCGTATGGGATTACAAACCCGAAGATGTCATCGCCAAGGGCCGTGTCGGTCCGGGGCAGATCTTTGCCGTGGACACCGAAACCGGTCAGATCCTCGACACCGATGCCATCGACAACCGCCTCAAGTCGCGTCATCCGTACAAGCAATGGCTGCGCAAGAATGCCCTGCGCATTCAGGCGACCATGGAAGACAACGACCACGGTTCGGCTTTTTACGACAGCGAGCAGCTCAAGCAGTACATGAAGATGTATCAGGTCACGTTCGAAGAGCGTGATCAGGTGCTGCGTCCGCTGGGCGAGCAGGGTCAGGAAGCCGTAGGCTCGATGGGTGACGACACGCCAATGGCCGTGCTGTCGCGTCGTGTGCGTTCGCCTTACGATTACTTCCGTCAGCAGTTCGCGCAGGTGACCAACCCGCCGATCGACCCGCTGCGTGAAGCCATCGTCATGTCGCTGGAAATCTGCCTCGGTGCCGAGCGCAATATTTTCCAGGAATCGCCGGAGCACGCCTCGCGCGTGATCCTCAGCTCGCCGGTCATTTCGCCAGCCAAATGGCGCTCGCTGATGAACCTGGAGCGTCCAGGGTTCGAGCGCCATATCATTGACCTGAACTACGATGAAAGCCTGGGCCTTGAAGCCGCTGTGCGCAACGTTGCCGATCAGGCCGAAGAGGCCGTGCGTTCCGGTCATACGCTGATCGTGCTGAGCGACCGACACATTGCGCCGGGCAAGCTGCCGGTGCACGCCTCGCTGGCGGTCGGCGCGGTTCACCACCGTCTGACCGAGCGGGGTCTGCGCTGCGACAGTAACATCCTGGTCGAAACCGCGACGGCGCGTGACCCGCACCATTTCGCCGTGCTGATCGGCTTCGGCGCCTCGGCGGTCTATCCGTTCCTGGCCTACGAAGTGCTGGGCGACCTGATCCGTACCGGCGAAGTGCTGGGCGATCTGTACGAAGTCTTCAAGAACTACCGCAAAGGCATCACCAAGGGCCTGCTCAAGATCCTGTCGAAAATGGGCATCTCGACCGTTGCGTCCTACCGTGGCGCGCAGTTGTTCGAAGCCATCGGCCTGTCCGAGGAAGTCTGCGACATGAGCTTCCGCGGTGTACCGAGCCGTCTGAAGGGCGCGCGCTTCGTCGACATCGAAGCCGAACAGAAGGCGCTGGCTGCCGAGGCCTGGAGTCCGCGCAAGCCGATCCAGCAAGGCGGCCTGCTCAAGTTCGTGTTTGGTGGCGAGTACCACGCCTACAACCCGGACGTGGTCAGTACCCTGCAGGCTGCCGTGCAGCAGGGCGACTACAGCAAATTCAAGGAATACACCTCGCTGGTGGACCAGCGTCCGGTGTCGATGATTCGTGACCTGCTGCAGGTAAAAACGATCGATCAGCCGCTGAACATCGACGAAATCGAGCCGCTGAGCGAAATCCTCAAGCGCTTCGACTCGGCCGGTATTTCTCTGGGTGCCTTGTCGCCCGAGGCCCACGAAGCGCTGGCCGAGGCGATGAACCGTCTGGGCGCGCGCTCCAACTCCGGTGAGGGTGGCGAAGACCCGGCTCGTTACGGCACGGTCCGCAGTTCCAAGATCAAGCAGATCGCGACGGGCCGCTTTGGCGTGACGCCCGAGTATCTGGTCAATGCCGATGTGCTGCAGATCAAGGTCGCGCAGGGCGCCAAGCCGGGCGAGGGCGGGCAACTGCCGGGTGGCAAGGTCAATGGCCTGATCGCCAAGCTGCGTTATGCAGTACCGGGCGTGACGCTGATTTCGCCGCCTCCGCACCACGACATCTATTCCATCGAAGACTTGTCGCAGCTGATTTTTGACCTGAAACAGGTCAACCCGGCGGCGCTGGTGTCGGTCAAGCTGGTGGCGGAAGCGGGCGTCGGCACCATTGCCGCCGGTGTCGCCAAGGCCTATGCCGACCTGATCACCATTTCCGGTTACGACGGTGGCACCGGCGCATCGCCGCTGACCTCGATCAAATACGCCGGCGCACCGTGGGAGCTGGGGCTGGCCGAAACCCACCAGACCCTGCGTGGCAACGACCTGCGCGGCAAGGTCCGGGTACAGACCGACGGTGGTCTGAAAACCGGCCTGGACGTGATCAAGGCTGCCATTCTCGGGGCCGAAAGCTTCGGCTTCGGCACCGCGCCGATGATCGCGCTGGGCTGCAAATACCTGCGTATCTGCCACCTGAACAACTGCGCCACCGGCGTAGCGACCCAGAACGAAAAGCTGCGCAAGGACCACTACATCGGCACCGTCGATATGGTGATCAACTTCTTCACCTACGTGGCAGAAGAAACCCGCGAGTGGCTGGCCAAGCTGGGTGTTCGCTCGCTGGAAGAGTTGATCGGCCGCACCGACCTGCTGGACATCCTGCCGGGCGAAACCGAGAAGCAGCAGCATCTGGACCTGACACCGTTGCTGGGCAGTGACCACATTCCTGCGGACAAGCCTCAGTTCAGCCAGGTGGATCGCAACCCGCCGTTCGACAAGGGCCTGCTGGCCGAGAAGATGGTGGAGATGGCCAAGCCGGCCATCGAGTCGCTCAGCGGCGGCGACTACGAGCTGGATATCTGCAACTGCGACCGTTCGATCGGCGCGCGCATCTCTGGTGAAATCGCCAGACTGCACGGCAACCAGGGCATGAACAAGGCACCTGTCACCTTCCGCTTCAAGGGCACTGCCGGTCAGAGCTTCGGGGTGTGGAACGCTGGTGGCCTGAACATGTATCTGGAAGGCGATGCCAACGACTACGTCGGCAAGGGCATGACCGCTGGCAAGCTGGTGATCGTGCCGCCCAAGGGCAGCCCGTTCAAGACCAACGAAAGCGCGATCATCGGCAACACCTGTCTGTACGGCGCAACCGGCGGCAAGCTGTTTGCGGCGGGCACGGCTGGCGAGCGTTTCGCCGTGCGTAACTCCGGTGCTCATACCGTGGTTGAAGGCACTGGCGATCATTGCTGCGAATACATGACGGGTGGTTTCGTCTGCGTACTGGGCAAGACCGGCTACAACTTCGGTTCCGGCATGACCGGCGGTTTCGCCTACGTGCTCGACCTGGACAACACCTTCGTTGACCTCGTCAACCATGAACTGGTCGAGATCCAGCGTATCAGCGGCGAATCGATGGAGGCTTACCGCACTCACCTGCAAAGCGTCCTGAACGAATACGTCGCGGAAACCGACAGCGAATGGGGCCGTAATATCGCGGAAAACCTGGACGATTACCTGCGTCGTTTCTGGCTGGTCAAGCCCAAGGCTGCCAACCTGAAATCGCTGCTCTCCAGCACTCGGGCGAATCCGCAGTAAAAGCAGCTGCTAGCGGTTAGCTTCAAGCCGCAAGTTTGCCACCCTGTGAATTGAACTGAATTGATTTCTTGCAGCTTGAAGCTTGTCGCTTGAAGCTGCCGCAAAGAGGCTCCAGAGAATGGCTGAACGTCTCAGTAACGACTTCCAGTTCATCGACGTCGGACGTAAAGACCCGAAGAAGAAACTGCTGCGTCAACGCAAGAAAGAGTTCGTGGAAATCTACGAGCCTTTCAAGCCCCAGCAGTCCGCCGATCAGGCGCACCGCTGCCTGGGCTGCGGCAACCCGTATTGCGAATGGAAGTGCCCGGTGCACAACTTCATTCCCAACTGGCTCAAGCTGGTCGCCGAGGGCAATATCCTCGCGGCTGCGGAATTGTCGCACCAGACCAACACCCTGCCGGAAGTCTGCGGCCGTGTATGCCCGCAGGATCGCCTGTGTGAAGGTGCCTGCACACTGAACGACGGTTTCGGTGCGGTGACCATCGGTTCGGTCGAGAAGTACATCACCGATACCGCCTTTGCCATGGGCTGGCGTCCGGACATGTCCAAGGTCGTGCCGACCGGCAAGCGCGTCGCGATCATCGGCGCCGGGCCTGCGGGCCTGGGCTGTGCCGACGTGCTGGTGCGTGGTGGCGTGACCCCGGTGGTGTTCGACAAGAACCCGGAAATCGGCGGTCTGCTGACCTTCGGCATCCCGGAATTCAAGCTGGAGAAATCCGTGCTGAGCCATCGCCGTGAAGTGTTCACCGGCATGGGCATCGAATTTCGTCTCAACACCGAAGTCGGCAAGGATGTCACCATCGATCAACTGCTCGAAGAATACGATGCGGTGTTCATGGGCATGGGCACCTACACCTACATGAAAGGCGGCTTCCCCGGTGAGGATCTGCCGGGCGTGCACGATGCGCTCGACTTCCTGATCGCCAACGTCAATCGCAACCTGGGCTTTGAAAAGGCGCCGGAAGACTTTGTCGACATGAAGGGCAAGCGGGTCGTGGTTCTGGGCGGTGGCGACACGGCGATGGACTGCAACCGCACCTCGATCCGCCAGGGCGCCAAGTCAGTGACTTGCGCCTACCGTCGCGACGAAGAAAACATGCCTGGCTCGCGCAAGGAAGTGAAAAACGCCAAGGAAGAGGGCGTGAGGTTCCTCTACAACCGTCAGCCTATCGCCATCATTGGCGAGGGCAAGGTTGAAGGCGTGAAAGTGGTCGAGACGCGCCTGGGCGAACCGGATGCCCGTGGTCGTCGCAGCCCCGAGCCGATTCCTGGCTCCGAAGAGATCATCCCGGCAGAAGCCGTGGTCATCGCCTTCGGCTTCCGCCCAAGCCCGGCGCCCTGGTTCGAGCAGTTCACCATCAGCACCGACAGCCAGGGCCGTGTCGTGGCCCCGGAACAGGCGCAGTACAAGCACCAGACCAGCAACCCGAAAATCTTCGCCGGTGGCGACATGGTGCGCGGCTCCGACCTGGTGGTGACCGCTATCTTCGAAGGCCGTAATGCGGCTGAAGGGATTCTGGATTACCTGGGCGTCTGAGCCTTGTGTTGCCAGAGCGCGCCGTTACCGAGGCGCGCTCTGACAACGGGTGTCTACCCATCGCGGGTAATTTACCGACTTTTCTGACATCCCTTATCCCCACTCCTTCCTAAGCTCGGTGTAACTCGCTCAAGACGAGCGTTTTATCAACCAGGGAAGGACGTCATGAACAATCAGTTTGGTTTCTGCCTTGCGCTCTCGATAGCGCCCTTTACATTTGCCAGCCAGGCGCACGCCGACTTCGATGGCCCCGTGTTCGGTTCGATCATCGAAAACAAGGCCGTTTACTTTGAATCCAGTGTCGAGCTCCAGCGACGCATGAGCGCGGGCAGCCTGACCTCTGCCGGGCTGGTGACAGACCTGCTCCAGCGCATCGAAGCGCTGAACAAAAATGGCCCGGCGCTTAACGCGGTCATTGAAATCAACCCCGACGCGCTGCAGCTAGCCGCGCAAATGGACGAGGAGCGTTCTCGCGGTGAGGAACGTGGGCCGCTGCACGGCATTCCCGTACTGGTGAAAGACAATCTCGATACGGGCGACCAGATGCAGACCACTGCGGGCTCTCTCTCGATGGTCGGCTTGCCTGCGCAACGCGATGCTTTTGTGGTGCAGCGGCTTCGCGAGGCCGGCGCGATCATTATCGGCAAGGCCAATCTCAGCGAATGGGCGTATTTCCGTGGATACGAGGTGCCGAGCGGGTGGAGTGGCCGCGGCGGGCAGACGCGTCATCCCTATGACCTGAGCGCTGATCCGCTCGGCTCCAGCTCCGGTTCGGCAGTAGGCCTTGCAGCTGGATTTTCACCCCTGGCGGTGGGCACCGAGACCAATGGGTCGATCATCCAGCCTGCCGCCACGAGTGGTGTGATAGGGCTGAGGCCTACGCTGGGTCTGCTCAGCCGTACCGGCATGATTCCGCTCTCCAGTCGTCAGGACACCCCCGGACCCATGGCGCGAACGGTCACGGATACCGCCATCCTGCTGACGGCGATGAGCGGCACCGACCCTCTCGACGACGCCACCGCCCAAGCCACCGCTAACACCGTGAACTATGTCGATCAGCTCAGAACGGACGCGTTGAATGGCAAGCGCCTGGGCTATTCGAGCCGCACCCATGACGGCATGCTGATGGACGACGATCCTGAATTCCAAAAGGTGAAGAGTCGTTTGAGTTCGGCCGGGGCGATACTGGTTCCAGTTGACGTTCCTTCGATTGACAGCACCCCGGAGTATCTAGTGCTGCTGCATGACTTCAAGCGTGAGCTTAACGCTTACTTGAGCACACGCACCGGGCTGGGTGTCAGCACGCTGGATGACATCATCGCATTCAATACCGCGGCGGATGGGGCGCAAGCCTATGACCAGGATTTAATGATCGACTCCTCGGGCGCGACTCTCGATCAGGAGGATTACCTGTCCATTGCAACCGGTTTGCGCACTGCCCATCGGCAATTGATCGATGGGCTTTTGCAACAACACGCGCTTGACGCGCTGATTGACTGGTCAGAGGTTTCGTTCAAAGCGGTTGGCGCAATCGCGGGATATCCGGGAATAACCGTGCCTGTCGGGCTCGAAGAGAATGGCCTGCCACGAGGGCTGTATTTTCTTTCCACGGCCTGGGACGAAGCTGATTTGCTGAGCTATGCCTACGCACTTGAACAGTCGCTTGCAGCGTCTGCAGCTTCGGGTATCAGCCAGGCTAATTGATTCCATATTCCATATTCCAGCCTGGCCAAGGCCAGGTCTGGATGGCCGGGACGGGGCTCGGAAAACGGTTTTGTGACGTTTTGAAATAACCCTGTCCTGGTATTACAACGCGCTTTTCATCGCGTTGCGCCGCCCTGCCAGGGGCGGTGTACCAAGCTTTCAACCCCTTCTGCGAATCCCGAGCAAAGCCTGTTGCGGCGTAAGCGACAGGTGATTGTTTACAGCTGTTTTCCGCCCCCTGTGCCTGCTTCTGAAAAAGATTACGCTCCTGACCCTCATCGGGAGCTCATCGCCTTCGATGCTCCCGCCATCCATGTCGCTATAAGGAAATAGCCATGTTGAAAGCAGCACCCATGGGCAAGCTTGCGCGCTCCACTGAACAGCAATCTCTCGGTCCGGACAGGTTCACGCCCAGTAGCGTTGCCGTCCGCGAACACCGCAACCGGGAACGGGCCGACCGCATCATCGACCAGTTCGTCGAGCGCTTCACAGAGAAAGATTTTTTTCCGGATGACGGCGATGACGCCTTGTTTGCCTTGCTGGTTCAGTTGCCTGAATGGCCAGCAGAGCTGTCGATCAGGATTCACAACGAAAACGACGAAGTGCTCGCGGTTTTTCTGAAGGGCAGCGATGACAGCGTCGTTCAGAACAGCATTGTCCTGATGCAAAACGGTGACGCTTATGTCGCGCCGGAGGATGTTCCGATCTCCGCTGAGGAGCCGCTGCTGCACTTGGTGTTCAGCCAGTTGCCTGCGGGTTCTGGCCTCGGGATGGGAGGTGACTTTCCGGGCAGCCACAGTGTCGCTGGACGAATAGTGACCCTGCGTGAGCAGATCGCCGGCTTGGCGAAAGACCAGAGACCGCTGTTGTTCGATGCCCTGGTGGCGGCGAATGAGGGCGTTTCGAAAAGCCAGCTGGATACTCGCACACGTAACCCTCTCCTGCCGTTGTGGGTTCGTCAGCAGATTTTGCTGACTCCGGCGCTGGGCGTGCTGTGTGCCTTATGCCCCGAGGTTCCGGTCGCACGTCTTGAGGAGTTGCTGGAGCAGATGCCGTTGACGGAGCAGGAGGAAGCCGACTTGCTGGAGAAAACGCTATTGCCGGATGCCCTTGGCGAAGCGCTGAACATTTCTCTGGATGAGTGGAGCAGCAGTCTGGCTATCGATGGTCTGGCGCGAACGCGCAGTTTCAATATCCATACGGATGAACTGGCCCGCGACCTTGCCAGTCAGGTGCTGGCTGACACGCTGGGGCGAGAGCTGGTGATCATCGACTACGGCATGACCCGGTATGTCACGCCAGGCCCTGACGATACACGCATCGTTTTGCTGCATGACAACTACGGCAATTACCGTGCACAGGACATCGGCAACGGTGAAATCACTTCATTCAAGGAGGGCACCGACAGCTTTTATCTGGCGATCAGTGCGCAGTTGAAGGCCGAAGAACGAGCACTGCTCGGCGTGCAGTTCGAACAGGACGTTAAGCGTTTTCGCGACTTCCTGACCCGTCTGGCCATCAAGGACAATCGCGGCTGGTTTGACCCCGGAAAGCCGACTGAAATCGAAAGCGGGTTTCTACCCGAATGGTTCGCGAATGCGGCCGATGTCGAAAAGCAACGCTGGAAAGCGGCAGTGCAGGATTACACTCAGGCACTGCTCGAAGCTCAGGCGCCGGACCTGCTCGATCCTTCCGGGTACGGAGAGCCTGATCTGTTGCGCAAATATGCGCGCGAGAAACTCCAGGAGCGAATCCTGCTCGACCACGGGGTGGCAGTGGACCCGGACGCTATCACTGTCCACACCGCGAGCATCAAGATTGACCCAGCCATTATCATTGATACGGATTACACCTACGTCGGTCCTTCAGAGGTCGAGCCGAATGTTGAAACGCAGCAGCGCAGCCTGACGGCGCTGTCGCTGGAAAACATTGCCGTTACCGATATCAACTTTCTGCTCACCGGTCGCGCGTTTGACGATCAGGAGCAACTGCTCAGCTTTTTGAGCGCCGGTTATCTGTTCAGTCTGATTCGTGATCTGAACGTCGGCGAAAACTATGTCCGATTCCTCAACACTGAATTATTGACCTCGACAGCCGGGCAATGGCACCGCGAACGTTTCGCGAGCGTCATGCGCGCACAGATGCGTCTGGACGCCCTCGAAGCAAAAATGGCCGGAGACTTTCTTGGCGATGGCGGGCTTCCTCCCGAGTTGGCGAACAGAGGTTACAAATGGCTCGCCGCCGTGCTGGATCACCCGGCTGAAGGTAATGATCGTGCGGCGGTGGAGGGGCACCGTATTCAGGTCAGTCAGTTGTCGATCAATGATGTGACATTGAGCGGCATACTGCTGGTCGGCGTGGAGTCTCTCTCCAGCGTGGCCAGCCTGGTGGTGTTCACCCCTCAGGCGCCCGACGGCAGATGCTTCCGGGAAGTGAGCGATGCGCAGGCTCTTCAGCAACACGTGCTGCTTGAACCTGAACTGCTGGACTATCTGGTGAGCAGGGCACCTCTGGCGTCCCAGGCCCATGTCAGGCACGCCCTGACCTCTGGCCGTGACACGCTGTTCATGGAGCTGCAGCCCTGCACCGGCAGTTTTCTCGATGCGGTTTACGCGTCTGAAGTCGCGCGGGTGATTTCTGCTGTCGATGAACAGACCAATACCACTTGGGAAACCAATTGGGAGAGCGCCTGGGAAATCACCAAACTCGTTGGCGACATCGTGCTCACCTTCGCACCTTTCAAGGTGAGGCTGCCGATTGCCGCGCTGCGCAGTTTTTATGCCATATGGCAGGGCGTCGCAACGACTGTTGATGACAAGGCAAGTGCTCCGCTGTATTTCGTTCAGGCGGCGCTGCTACTGGCCGATGGATTGGCGCTGCCCAAGGGGCGACGGGTCAAGACGCCCGCGGCGACGTCTATCGGCCGCTCTGTCCTCGATCCGAAAACAGCCGTGGCAAGAATCCCCGGCGGGTTGAAATTACGCGATGACGGCTTTTACAAAGGCGTTTTTGAAAAGACTCGGGAAGGCGCGCCAAGCCGTTTTTATGCCGTGCAACACGACAAGGCCCACGCCGTCAGGTACGACGCTGATTCCGCAGTCTGGCGGGTGATCGATCCGCGCCGGCCGGATGCGTATTACCAATTGCCGATTCAGCTCGACAGGCAAAATGTGTGGGTACACGCCTCGGCAGGATTGCGCGGTGGCAAGAAGCATTCAAAACCCAAGTCCTCCAGTGGCTCGGGCAGCGACAGCGGATCGCCGGACAACGGTCACCGCGTAAAGAGGTACAAGGTTGATCTGGAAGGGTTCTTTGAAAGTCGCAGCTTCAAGAACGCTCAGAAAGACATCGAGGATGACCTTGTCGTCGCGGTCAAGAAGGCAAAAGAGCGCTTCGAACTGGACGGCAATGGCAGTCTGCATAAACACGGCAAAACAGGTTTTTCGCTTGATCTTCCGGGTGTCGGCAGAAGTACCGGGAGAGGAGCCTGGCGCTTGATACTCGAACCCAGTGAAAAGGGCATCATCAGGGCTGTCGACGTCAAGGATCCCCACAAATAATTCAGACTGGCGGCCGCTGAATCAGCCTGACAAATCGCCTCGATAGACAAAAGGCACGGCTCTCGCCGTGCCTTTTGCGTCGAGCTCTGAGAAAATGCCGGCACTTTTATTGCGGATGCCGACATGACTGCCCTGAAGAACGACCGTTTCCTTCGCGCTTTGCTCAAGCAACCCGTAGACGTCACGCCGGTGTGGATGATGCGTCAGGCAGGCCGTTACCTGCCGGAATACCGCGCCAGCCGCGCCAGTGCCGGGGACTTCATGAGCCTGTGCAAGAACCCGCAGTTCGCCTGTGAAGTCACCTTGCAGCCGCTGGATCGCTACCCGCTGGATGCGGCAATTCTGTTCTCCGACATCCTGACCATTCCCGATGCGATGGGCCAGGGGCTGTACTTCGAAACCGGCGAAGGCCCGCGTTTCAAGAAAACCGTCAGCACGCTGGCCGACATCGAAGCGTTGCCGATCCCTGATGCACAGCAGGATCTGGGCTACGTGATGGATGCGGTCAGCACCATTCGCCGCGAACTCAACGGTCGTGTACCGCTGATCGGTTTCGCTGGCAGCCCGTGGACGCTGGCGACCTACATGGTCGAGGGCGGTTCGTCGAAAGACTTCCGCAAGTCCAAGGCCATGCTCTACGACAACCCGCAAGCCATGCACCTGCTGCTCGACAAGCTGGCGCAGTCAGTGACCTCCTACCTCAATGGCCAGATTCTGGCCGGTGCGCAGGCCGTGCAGATCTTCGACAGCTGGGGCGGTAGTCTTTCTTCGGCGGCGTATCAGGAGTTCTCGCTGGCCTACATGCGCAAGATCGTCAACGGCCTGATTCGCGAAAACGACGGGCGCAAGGTGCCGGTGATCGTGTTCACCAAAGGCGGCGGTCTGTGGCTGGAAAGCATTGCCGACATCGGTGCAGACACCCTCGGGCTGGACTGGACCTGCGACATCGGCGAAGCGCGTCAGCGCGTCGGCAGCAAGGTTTCGCTGCAAGGCAACATGGACCCGACCGTGCTGTACGCGCGCCCGGAAGCCATCCGCCAGGAAGTCGCACGCATCCTTGCCAGCTACGGCAGCGGCACCGGCCACGTCTTCAACCTCGGCCACGGCATCACCCCTGAAGTCGACCCGGCCAATGCCGGCGCGTTCATCAACGCGGTGCACGAGTTGTCGGCGCAGTATCACCAGTAGTTGCTGGGCCAACGAGGCATCGATACCTCAAGACGCACCGTTTGATTCAAGCGCCGACGACTACGTCGGCGCTTTCGCATCCGCAAAGCCCTCCCGCAGCGAACCGCTGCGTGGCAGGAATCTGCCCTGTCGCTCGCCTTGCGGTTTGCCGTTGGCATAGCTCAAGCGGCCGTTGACCCAGACACCGTCGATGCCCTGCGCCGCTCGCTGAGGGTCTTTGAAATCTGCAACATCGCGTACGGTTTGCGGGTTGAACAGCACCAGATCCGCCCAGTAACCCTCGCGAATAAGGCCGCGTTCGTGCAAGGCGAAGCGCGCGGCCGACAGCCCGGTCATTTTGTGTACGGCGGTGTGCAACGCAAACAGCCCCTTGTCGCGGCTGAAATGCCCGAGCACCCTCGGGAACGCGCCCCACAGGCGCGGATGGGGAAACGGGTCTTCCGGAAGGCCATCGGAGCCGATCATCGTCAGCGGGTGAGACATGATGCGCTCGACATCGCCCTCATCCATGCCGTAGTACACCGCGCCTGCAGGTTGCAACTTGCGTGCGGCGTCGAGCAATGACAGCCCCCAGTCGGCGGCAATCTCCTGCAGATCCCTGCCGCCCTGATCCGCGTGCGGCGTAGACCAGGTGATGGTGATGCGGAACGCGTCCGTGACCTGTTTGAGGTCCAGCGTCGAAGAGCTGGCCGCATAGGGATAGCAGTCGCAGCCTACCGGATGGTCCTGCGCGGCTTTTTCCAGGGCCGCCAGCAGTTGCGGGCTGCGTCCCCAGTTGCCTGCACCGGCGCATTTCATGTGCGAGATGATGACCGGTGAGCGCGCATGGCGACCTATATCGAATGCTTCCGCCATGGCCTCCAGCACTGGCTCGAATTCGCTGCGCAGGTGGGTGGTGTAAATCGCGCCGAATGCGCTGAGCTCTTCCGCCAGTTGCTTGACCTCGCTGGTTTCGGCCGAGAACGCCGAGGCGTAGGCAAGGCCGGTCGATAACCCCAGCGCGCCCGCTTCCAGGCTGTCACGCAACTGCACGCGCATGGCGGCAATTTCTTCCGGACTGGCGCTGCGTAACAAGTCATCCATGTGGTTGCTGCGCAAGGCGGTATGGCCGATCAGGGCCGCCACGTTGACGGCGGGGCGGGCGTTGTCGACGGCCGCGCGGTAGTCGGTAAAACGTGGATAGACGAACGCCGCAGCGTCGCCCAGCAGGTTCATCGGGTCGGGAGGATTGCCGCTCAGCGAGACCGGCGACGCGCTGATCCCGCAGTTGCCGACGATGACGGTCGTCACGCCCTGGCTGATTTTCGGCAGCATCTCGGGTTTGCGGATGACCACTGTATCGTCGTGGGTGTGCACATCGATAAACCCTGGCGCCAGCACGCGACCGGCTGCATCGATTTCTTCACGGGCACTGGCATCGCTCAGACTGCCGATGCGCTGGATGCGTCCCTCGCTGATCGCCACATCGGCGCGTATCCCCGGTGTGTCACTGCCGTCGATGACCAGTGCGTCGCGAATGATCAGGTCATAAAACATGGTTCAGTCTCCCAGCGGCAGGCCATCTTCGCCGCCACGGTATTCATCCAGCGCAAGCTTGATCCGGCGCAGCCGCTCCTGATTGTCTTCAGGGCTCGCCAACGCCAGTTCAGTGGCCAGCACGTCGATGGTCAGCAGCATGCCGTAACGCGCTGCGGTGGGTTTATAGATGAAATTGGTTTCAGCAATCTGTAGCGGCAGCACGACCTCGGCCAGCTGTGCCAGCGGTGAATCAGGCAGCGTGATGGCCAGCACGCGGGCACCGTAGCTGCGCGCCAGGGTCACGGCGTCGAGCAGTTCCGGTGTGCGTCCGCTGAGCGAGCAGACAATCAGGCTGTGTTGCGGGCCAAGCGTGGCGGCGACCATGCGCATCATCACCGGGTCGCGGCAGGCGGCCACCGGGTAACCCAGGCGCACCAGCCGGGTTTGCAGTTCCTCGCTGCACAGGCTGGAGCAACCGCCCATGCCGAATGTGTGAATCATGCGCGCATCGGCGACACAGGCGATGGCGGCGGCAAAGCGCGTTGCTTCAAAGCCGGCCAGGTGCTGGCGCAGGGTCGCTTCGATGTCGTCGACGATCCGGGTGAAAAAAACCGACTGCTCCGGCGCCGGTTCCGGATGCAGAAAGCGGCTGCCGACGCCGCTGGCCTGGGCCAGTTGCAGGCGTAAGTCGCGCAGATCCCGGCAACCGATACTGCGCGCGAAGCGTGACAGCGTCGCACTGCTGACCTCGGCGCGGCTGGCCAGCTCATCCAGACTGGCACTGGCCGCAAAGGCGATATCGCTGAGCAACAGCCTGGCGATTCGTCCTTCTCCTGCGCTGAAGGAATCCTGACGGGCACGTATCTGGTACAGAATGTCCACTCAAAGCACCTGCGCCAGGCCCAGCGTCAGGGCAAAAGCGACGACAGAAATCAGCGTCTCCAATACCGTCCAGGTCTTGAACGTTTGCGCGACGGTCATGTTGAAATACTCCTTGATAAGCCAGAAACCACCGTCGTTGACGTGGGAAAAGATCACCGAGCCTGCGCCCGTTGCCAGCACCAGCAATTCGGGGTGCGGGTAACCCAGCCCCAGCGCGACAGGTGCGACGATGCCCGATGCCGTGGTCATAGCCACCGTCGCCGAACCGGTCGCAACCCGCATCAGTGCCGCGAACAACCAGCCCATCAGCAGGGGCGACAGATGAAAGTCCTGCGCCAGACCCACGATCTCATTGGTCACGCCGCTGTCGATCAGAATGCGGTTCAAGCCGCCACCGGCACCTACCAGCAACGTGATGCTCGCGGTCGGTGCCAGGCACTCGTTGGTGAATTTCAGGATCGAGTCGCGGTTGAAGCCCTGCGCGATGCCCAGTGTCCAGAAACTCAGCAGGGTGGCCAGCAGCAGGGCAATCACCGAGTTGCCGATGAACAGCAGAAAGCTGTTGAACGCGCTGCCCGGTGTACTGATCAGGTTGGCCCAGCCACCCAGCAGCATCAGCACCACCGGCAGCAGAATCGTGGCCATGGTCAGGCCGAAGCTGGGCAGCTTCTGGCGTGGCTCGCGGTCGAGAAACTGCTTGGCCAGCGGGTTTTCAGCTGGCAAGTGGATGCGCGGCACAATGAATTTGGCATACACCGGACCGGCGATGATCGCCGTCGGGATGCCGATCAGGATGGCGTAGAACAGCGTTTGCCCTACCGACGCCTGATAAGCCTGCACCGCGAGCATCGCAGCAGGGTGCGGCGGCACCAGCGCATGCACCACCGACAGACCGGCGACCATCGGCAGGCCGACCATCAGAATCGACACCCCGACGCGTCGGGCCACAGTGAAGGCAATCGGTACCAGCAGAACGAACCCCACTTCGAAAAACAGTGGCAAGCCCACCAGAAACGCAATGCAGACCATGGCCCAGTGCGCGTTACGCTCGCCAAAGCGATCGATCAGGGTGCGCGCCACCTGCTCGGCACCGCCAGACTCGGCCATCATCTTGCCCAGCATGGTGCCCAGCGCCACGACCAGCGCGATATGTCCCAGCGTTTTGCCAACCCCCGCTTCATAAGAGGCGACCACGCCACTGGCCGGCATTCCCGCGACCAGGGCCAGACCGACCGAAACAAGCGTAATGACGATAAACGGATTGAGGCGGTAACGCGCGATCAACACGATCAAGGCGATGATGGCGACAGCGGCGTAGACCAATAGCGAAAGACCGGGTGACGGCGACATAGCGACGATTCCTTGCAAAGTGGGTAGGCGAGGGCGCAACACCAACAGCTGAAGCTGTCAGCCTGAAGGCGACTCGGGAGTACTCGGCAGGGACGACGCAATAAGATGGAGCAGGGGCGTTTCAGGGCGATCACAGGTATTCATTATTTTTATCTCTGTTTTCGTGATGAAAATAAATTACACGAAAATGAAATATAAACAAATATATGAAAATAAATTTCTTGTTTGGGTCGTGCGTCGCTTATGTGAGAGAGGTGCTGGCGCGGCCTACCCTTGCGTCAGCAATTGCTCCGCATAGCGTGCAACGACATGGCCGAAAGCAATAGAGGTATTAGCGGTGCCCGAGCGCAGGCTGTCTACGAGGTTAGCGAGCTCCGCATCACTGGCGCTGGATATGAATTGCTCATCGAACACACCCGTGATGGCCTCCTGGCGTCTTTTGGTCAAATACGCGATATCGAGTGCGAGCTTTTCGATCATCGTCGTGGCGGGAAGGTCGGTGTGGGACGTGCTCTGGATTTTCCCTGTCAGCAAGTAACGGAAGCGCTGTTCGCAATCGTCCTCTGTTGGAGAAATGTGCAGGTCTTCATCGAACCAGTTGCCTTTATAGTGGCCGCAGTGCAACACACCGCCTGCTTTCCTATCACGCAGACAGGACGCGTGGAGATTGCTGTATTCAAGTGCAAGTGGCAGGTAGTGCTCCTGCGGCCTGAAATGCTCTATATGGCTGCTACAAAGATCTATCGCTCCGCCGCAATAGCAGCATGAGAAGTTCTGCTCTCGCAACAGCTCGTCATGAAGATCGCATTTTTGCGGATTCGGCAAGGCTGGATAGGTGGGCGTCCAGTCTTCGTTTGCGCTGGCTTTCCATTCGGTGAATGACGCAGGCTCAGTTCCTTTGATGATGCGTCTCATCGTCCAATGATCTCCTTGCGTTTGAGTAGCGCCTCGGCACCCGCGAACTCTGGTAGATCGGGCGCCTTCTTCTTCAGTGCATCAAGCTGCGACCTGGCTTTTTCAAGCTCGTTGTTTTCCAGAGTGCTGAATAGCTGATCGAGCAACTCTTCAATTTCAGGCTCACGCTGAGGCACGCCCATGACTTCTTCCAGAATGCTGCTGGAGTCCAGGCCGTAGGTTGCTCTTGGGTGAGAGCCGTCATGGTTATTCAGCAGGATGACCTCGCCCGGCTGTAAGCTGCCGATGACCTGTGGCGAGTGGCTTGTGGCGATGAACTGGACGCTGGGAAATGCTTTTTTCAGCGCGGGTGCAATGGTGCGTTGCCAGCCGGGGTGCAGGTGGATGTCCAGTTCATCGATCACGATGATGCCGTTTGTCTTGCTTAGAACATCCTTCCCCATGTGCGGATTTAGCAGGCAGATACGGCGGGCAATATCGGCGAAGAGGGCGACCATTCCGCGTTGCCCGTCGCTCAGGTCGTTGAAGGGGATTTTTCGGTCATCAATGTCCACCATCAGCCCCCGCATTTCCATGTCGTACTCTATGCCCTTGGACTCCGGCAGTGCGCACTGGATAGCTGAATTGATCCGGGTGAGTTCGTCGGTGAGAACGCCAGAGAAACCCGTTCTGGACAGTCTTTGAAAGCGCTCCAGTGTCTTGCCGATGAGCCAGGTCTCAAAACTCTTTAAGTTGGAGGAGGCGTCGAACCAGTTGGCATAGGCGTCCAGTCTTGATGGTTTGCTCTGTGCAGCTTGCTCGGCGGCTACATTCATGGTCAGCCAGCCCCGATTGGCTCTGTAGACGGCGAATACAGGCATATCAATTTCGAGCGATTCCGAGAGGTGTGGGTTCTCTGGAGATGTAACGCTTTCAAAGTTGCTGGAATTACTGTTATTGCCATCCCGCTTAAGTGATACGTGCCAATCTTTGAACCCAAACGCATCACCTCGGGCAGCCAACCTGACGGGGAAGATACGTTCAAAGTGAACGCTGTTTTCAGATTTTACTAAGGTGAACCTGGCATCTGATTCAGTGATGAGTGAGTTACCCGATCCCATGTTCGCGAGGAATTTCCCGAAACAACAAGCCACCCCTTGCAACAACGACGTCTTCCCACTGCCATTAACCCCCACCACCAGATTGAATCCTGGCTGGAAGTCGAAATGAGCATCTTCGTAGCAACGAAAATTCTGCAGGTGGAGGTGGTCGAGGCGCATGTCGGTTTCCTTTACCAGAACTGGCGGATGCGTCAGTGTACCTTGGCTAACCCTATGCGCCATCGCCCTATGTGTGACTAAACCTGCGCCCCCAGCGGCTGCAACCTTGCCAGCCTCAACGCCACACCAAGGGCAATCAGCAGCAACACGCCGATAAACAGCCCGATACCGTTCCAGCCCGCGTAGTGCCAGAACACGCCGCCGCCGGTTCCGGCCACGCTCGAGCCTGCGTAGTAACAGAACAGGTACAGGGACGCGGCCTGGCCTCTGGCGGTGGTGGCCCTGCGTCCGACCCAGCTGCTGGCCACTGAATGTGCGCCAAAGAAGCCGAAGGTGAAGATCAGTAAGCCGACGATCACCAGCGGCAGTGGGGTGAACAGTGTCAGCAGCAGGCCGGCCAGCATCATCACGATCACCGCCCACAGCACCTGTCGGCGGCCGAGGCGGTCAGCCAGCGAGCCGATCTTTGCCGAGCTGTAGATGCCTGACAGGTACACCACAGAAAACACCCCGACCACGGCCTGGCTCAGGTTGTAGGGTGCGCTCAGAAAGCGGTAGGCGATGTAGTTGAACAGCGTGACGAATGCGCCCATCAGCAGGAAGCCGGTCAGAAACAGCAGCGGCAAGCCTGCATCGCGAAACTGCACCACAAACCCGTCGAGCAGACTGCGAGGGTGCAGCGAGCGCGGGCGGAAGTTGCGCGACGCCGGCAGGATCCTCCAGAACACCGCTGCGGCGATCAGCGCCAGCCCGCCGACCACCAGCATCGCCGCGTGCCAGCTGACGTAGTCGATCATCACCCCGACGATCAGCCTTCCGCTCATGCCACCGACGGCGTTGCCGCCGATATACAGCCCCATCGCCAGGCCCAGATGGGTGGGGTGGATCTCCTCGCTCAGGTAGGTCATCGCCACTGCCGCCAGGCCGCTCAGTGACAGGCCTACCAGGGCACGGGTAATCAGCACGCCCTCCCAGCTGGGCATCAAGGCGCTGGCGATGGTGAACAGCGAGGCACAGAACAGCGCCATGACCATCACCGGCTTGCGCCCCAGCCGATCGGATATCGGCCCGGTGATCAGCAGGCCGATGGCGAGCATTGCCGTGGCCACGGACAGGATCAGGCTGCTTTGTGCCGCCGTCAGGGAGAACTCGCTCGATAGCGTCGGCATCATCGGCTGTACGCAGTACAGCAGGGTAAAGGTCGAAAACCCGCCAGCGAACAGCGCCAGAGCCGTGCGTTTGAAAAGGGGCGTGTTCTTTTCGATGTAGGTATCGCCGGGCAGTGTCGACGACTGTACGGACGAGGTGTTCAAGTCGGGGGTGGGCGGGGCAACGGCAGGGTTCACAAAGACCTCAGGGCACGGTTGAGCAGGCAATGAAAAAATCATATAGCTCGCTAATCATTCCATCCAATATATTGTTCGACCTGTTTGATAGGTAAAACGACTTAATGGAGGCCACATGGAATTGCGTCATCTGCGTTATTTCATCGCGGTTGCCGAAGAGCTGCATTTTGGCCGCGCCGCGCAGGCGCTGGGGATTTCTCAGCCGCCGCTCAGCCAGCAGATTCAGACGCTGGAGCAGGAACTGGGCACGCGTCTTTTCGAGCGCACCAACCGGCGCGTCGAGTTGAGCGAATCCGGGCGGCTGTTTCTCGACGAGGCACGGCTGGTGCTGGCGCAGGTCGACAAAGCCACCGACGTGGCCCGGCGCGCGCAACTGGGCGAAATCGGCGAGCTGAAGATCGGCTTCACTTCGTCTGCGCCGTTTACGTCGAGTATCCCGCAGGCGATTTTCGCCTTCCGCCAGGCCTACCCGGACGTGCACCTGACCCTGACCGAGATCACCAGTCAGGAAGTGGCGGCAGGTCTTGAGGACAAAAGCATTCAGGTCGGCATCATGCGCCCGCTGGCATTGCCCGATTCACTGGTGGTGTTCGAATTGCTGAGTGAGCCGCTGGTGGCGATCATGCGGGCCGACCATCCGCTGGCGGCAGAAAGCGAGGAGGGAATCTACATGGCGGCGCTGGCCGCCGAGCCGTTCGTGTTCTTCCCGCGCACTTATGGCAGCGGCATCTACGCGCAAGTCCTGAGCCTGGCGCGCGCCGCAGGGTTCAGCCCGCTGATCACCCAGGAAGCGGGCGAAGTGATGACCATCATCGGCCTGGTTGCAGCAGGCTTGGGCGTCACTGTACTGCCTGCGTCCTACCGGCGAATGCGCATCGACGGCGTGGTCTACCGCAACGTCCTCGACCCCGGCGCAACCAGTGCGGTGTGGCTGGTGCAACGCAAGGACGAACAATCGCCCATGGCCAAGGCGTTCACCGAGCTGTTGACGCGTAACGTCGGGTGAATGCCTGGCGTATATCCGGTACTCACTATCACTTTTGACAGTAGGCAGATCAGTGTTTTTTGCGTTGAATCTCATGTGCACCTGATGCTCCAGGACGGAATGACAGGAACAGGGAGAGAAGCATGCGCAAACAAATATGGATGATGGCTTTATTGAGCCTGTCGCTGACAGTGGCGGCGGACGAGAAAATTATCGGTGGTACGCCCGCACCCTCAGGTGCTTATCCGTTTTTCACTTCATTGACCAAGGAGGATGGCCAGCACCTCTGCGGGGGCGCGTTGATCGCTGCGCAATGGGTGCTTACTGCGGCACACTGCATACGTGGTCAGTCGCCTGCGTTTGTCCAGGTTGCTATAGAGAAGTACGGGCCTCCGGTCGTCAGCCGTGACAAGATCAGGATCGCTGAAGCGTTTATTCCTGCGGATTTCAAAGGCTGGCAGGCTTACTCTAAAACAGGCGACGAAAAGGGATCGGGGCTTTACGACATTGCGCTATTGAAGCTTGAGCGTCCAACCGAAAGTAAAGACATCCTCAAGCTGGACGGCATTGATCAGGTGGTTGCGCACGAAGTCGGGATGCCCGTCACGCTGGCAGGCTTCGGAATGAGAGAAACCGGCACCATGCCGAACGAGCTTTATCATGTTGACGGCTCGATTCTGGAAGATCGCAAATGCATAGACGTGCCGCCGGGCTATCCACCTACCTACTTTGATCCTCTCTTGAATGTGTGTTCGAGCAAGATTTCTGGCGGCGGCGATTCAGGCGGGCCGTTGCTTTTCAAAACGCAGAGCGGCTACGTCGGCGTTGCGCTGGTAAGTCGTGGTTTGCTCGACGCTAGTCAGATGACTCGAATTTCGTTCTACAAGGACTGGATCACGGACATCATTGCAAATGACAAGTGCGGCCAGCAGGAGAAGCCTGAGGGTACTGTTTCTGTGCGTTCTGTCAGCTCGTCTGGCTGTTGACCACTGAGCGCCAGGACTCAGCCGTCACTGACGTCGCACTCTGCGTCGTCAGTGCCACTGTGAGAAAAAAGCGCTTTTATGTGCAGTGACTACAGGCAAAGCATGACTTTGCGCTGCTGCGTAGGCAACGATAGGTGCTCGGGAAGGCGCCGCTCAACCCCAGCGTCTGAAGATCAGCGAGGTGTTCACGCCGCCAAATGCGAAGTTGTTGTTCATCACGTATTCGTTGCTCATGTGCCTTGGTTCGCCGACGATGTAGTCCAGTTCGCCGCACTGTGGGTCGATGTCGACCAGGTTGAGCGTATGGATATAGCGGTCGCTGTTGAGCATTTCGATGCTGAACCATGACTCGAGCGCGCCGCACGCTCCCAGCGTGTGGCCGAGGAAGCTTTTCTGCGAGCTGAGCGGCATGCGCGGGCCGAACAGGCTGCTGGTGGCCAGGGTCTCGGCGATGTCGCCCTGTTCGGTGGCGGTGCCGTGACCGTTGACGTAACCGATGGCGTCAGGCGACAGGTTGGCGTCTTCGAGGGCCAGCTCCATCGCGCGGCGCATGGTGGCCTGCTCGGGACGAGTGCTGTGCGCGCCGTCGGCGTTGCTGCCGAAGCCGACGATTTCGGCGTAGATGTGCGCGCCACGTGCCTGGGCATGCTCAAGCTCTTCAAGCACCAGCATGCCGCCACCTTCACCGATCACCAGGCCATCGCGTCCGCTGTCGTAGGGGCGTGGCGTGGTGTGTGGCGCGTCATTCTTGAGGCTGGTGGCGTACAGCGCGTCGAAGACCATGGCCTCGGTCGGGCACAGCTCTTCGGCCCCGCCCGCCAGCATCAGCGGCAGACGACCGAACTTGATCGCCTCGTAGGCATAGCCGATGCCCTGACTGCCACTGGTGCAGGCGCTGGAGGTCGGAATCAGGCGTCCGGTCAGGCCGAAGAAGATGCTGATGTTGGCGGCGGTGGTATGCGGCATCATGCGCACGTAGGAGTTGGCGTTCAGGCCCACGGCCACCGAGTTGATCAGCATGTTGCCGAAGGCCTTGATCTCGTCGGTGCTGCCGGTGGACGAGCCGCAGGCCGTGCCCATGCGGCCATCGCGAATGATCGGGTCATTCAGCAGCCCGGCGTCGATCAGGGCCTGCTCCGCAGCCGCCACGGCCAGACGTGACACGCGGCCCATGCTGCGCAGTTGTTTGCGCGTCCAGTGCCCCGGCACGGCGAAATCGTCGATGGGGCCAGCGAGGCGGGTATTGAGCTCGGCAAACCGGTTCCACTCGTCCATTCGGCGAATGCCGCTGCGATTGGCCGTGAAGCGTGCATCGATAGTCGGCCAGTCGCTGCCCACCGAGGTGATGCCGGACATGCCGGTCACTACCACACGCTTCATCAGCACAGTCCCCCGTTGACGGCCAGAACCTGACGAGTGATGTAGCTCGCTTCGGGAGACATCAGAAAATTCACCGCACCCGCCACTTCCTCGGGCGTGCCCATGCGTTGGGCCGGGATCATTTTCATCAGTTCGTCCACGGGCACGTTCTCGTCCAGCATGGCCGTATCGATCAGCCCCGGCGCGACGCAGTTGACGGTGATCTTGCGCTTGCCCAGTTCGATGGCCAGCGCCTTGGCGGCACCGATCAGCCCTGCCTTGGAAGCGCTGTAATTGACCTGGCCGCGGTTGCCGATCAGCCCGGAAACCGAGGTGATGCAGACGATGCGCCCTGCTGCACGACGGCGAATCATCGGCATCGTCAACGGGTGCAGGACGTTATAGAAGCCGTCCAGGTTGGTGCGCAGCACCTGATCCCAGTCATCGTCGCTGAGTGCCGGAAACGCGCCGTCGCGGGTCAGCCCGGCGTTGAGTACCACGCCGTAATAGGCGCCGTGCGTCTCCACGTCCTCTTCCAGAATGGCCTTGCAGGCGGCCCGGTCCGAGACATCGAATTGCAGCACGCGTGCCTGGCGGCCCAGCGCAACGACTTCGGCCTGCACCGCTTCGGCTTCGCTGCGGCCGGTGCGGCAATGCAGGATCAGGTCGTATCCGGCCTGCGCCAGACGCAGGGCGATGGCGCGGCCGATGCCACGGCTGGAGCCGGTGACCAGTATCGATTCAGTCATGCCGGGGCTCCTTCAGCCAGGTAGTCAGCAGTGTTGGGCGGGCAATATACATTGAGTCGGGCAAAAGCCTCGATACCCGGGCCGGTGAGGGTGCATTCGAACATGCCCATGCCGTTGTCGTCCTGCAGGGAGCGCACAGCATGGATGTGCAGTTCACTGCCCAGCGGGAAGCGCGTCACGTTGCAGTCGAACTTGCGACTGCCAAGCAGAAAACCCAGCTTGACCGCTTCGCCCTTGTTGCGCGCCTTGCAACCGGCATAGGCCGCGACGCTCTGCGCCATCAGCTCTATGCCCAGCCATGCCGGCAGGCTGCCGTCGGCTTGATTGAACAGGCCGCCGGCGCGTACGGTCAGGCAGGTTCGAATCTGTTCTTCGTCAACGCTCAGCACCTGATCAATGAGAATCATGTCGCCGGCATGGGGGATGAGTTCGGCGAGCGGCCACTCGGTCATGGGGCATCTCCGATAATCAGGCTGATGTTGTTGCCACCGAAGGCAAACGAATTGCTCATCATGTAACGAGCGTTTTCAGGTGTCAGGCGCGAGCCTGCGTGTGTCCATTGCAGCGCAGGCAAGAGCGGATCGGCCTCGCCGTCCCACAGGTGCGGGGGCAGGGCCTGTTCGGTATTCTGCGGGGCCAGGCTCAGCCAGCAAAACGCCGCTTCCAGCGCGCCCGCCGCGCCCAGGGTGTGGCCGCTGAGCGGTTTGGTCGACGAGCAGGGCACGCCGTTCGGAAATACGCCCTGCACGGCCAGGCTCTCCATCGCATCGTTGTGCTGCGTGGCGGTGCCATGCAGGTTCAGATAACCGATCTGCTCCGCCTCGAGTCGGGCATTGCGCAACGCTTGCAGCATGGCATCGCGCGCGCCACGCCCGGTGGGTTCGGGGGCCGAGATGTGGTGAGCGTCGCAGCTGGCACCTGCGCCCAGCAGGGCAATCGAGTGCCTGCTGTCGGCTTCACGAGTCATCAGGAACAGTGCGGCCGCCTCGCCGATATTGATCCCGTTGCGGTTGCTGGAGAACGGGTTGCAGAGCTGCGGCGACATGGCCTCGAGTGCCGAGAACCCCTGCAGGGTCAGCTTGCACAGGCTGTCGACGCCGCCGCACAGCACGGCATCGCACAGGCCCATGTCCAGCGCCCGACGCGCACTGAGCAACGCCCGCGAGCTGGACGTGCAGGCTGTCGAGATGACGTAGGCCGGGCCGCTCAATTGCAGCCAGGCGGCGAGAAAATTCGCCGGTGCGCCCAGTTCCTGTTGCCGATAATCGTAATCGTCGGGGAAGGTCCGCTCACGCAGCCAGACGGCCATGCTCTCGCTCGCTTCATCGATGCCCGAGGTGCTGGTGCCGATGATCACGCCGATCCGCCCGGCGCCGAAGCGGGTGATGGCCTGGCTGATGTCCTCCTCGATCTGCAGGGCGGCGGCCAGCAGCAACTGGTTATTGCGGCTGCGATGCAAATGCACGGCAGGCGGAATGGGCGGCAGTGCGGATTTGACTGCACCGACCGGCAACGCGCGTTCCGGCACCCAGCCGCTTTCGAACACCATGCCCGAGCTGTCGCCTGCGAACAGCCTGCGCGACACCTCTTCACGGCTGTCGCCCAGCGAGCAGATCACGCCAAGCGCGTTGAGATAGGCGGTCATGGCAGGCTCTCGTTGTTCAGCGGTGTCACCTTGTAGCTCAGCCTGTCCTTGAGGCGGATGGTGAACGCGTTGGCCGACTGATATTCGACCAGCCAGCGGTCCTCCAGACGACGCTGCATGCCCTGGCGGTAAGCCGTCGGGTAGCGGCCATGCATTTCCAGGTCCGGGGTCATGGCGAACATCAGCGCAGCGAACAGCTCGCGAGCTTCCGGATTGGGCGGCAGCAAACCGTCGGCCTGCCATTTTCCGTCGATCAGCAACTGGCGCGCCTGGGGAATGCCCAGCGGGTCCATCATTGACCAGCGCAATCCGCCGTTTTCGCGCTGGATGATCAGCAGCCAGTCCTGATGCTGATCGGCCTGGCGACGCTCGATGTGCAGTTGCATCGGCAATTGCATGGTCGGTGCGCTGGTCGGCAGCGGGGCTTGTGCCGCACAGCCGCCGAGCAGCAGGAAGGCTAAAAACAGTACGCGAATCATGATGCTCCAACTTCCAGGGGTTTGCGGGCCACGACATTGACCAGCGTTTCCTCACGTTGCCCGAACGGCCTGGGCTTTTGCAGTTTCAAGACTTCGAGCAGGCCGAAGTCCCTGGCGCGGCTCCACCACAGGTAAGGGTACGAAACATTCTGTGCATCGAACTCGAAACCCTGGTCGCGGATCATCTGCAGATACTGCGCCGCGCTTTTCTGAACGTGCATCGGATGGCGGAACAGCCAGCGAATCACCCAAGTGTCGATGTACGCCTCGGTCGACTCGGCGAACAGCAGATAGCCGCCCGGCTTGAGCACGCGATAAAACTCGGCCAGCGCGCGTTCCTGATCGACCAGATGATGGAAAGTCTGGTGGCAGAACAGCAGATCGACGCTGGCGTCGGGTACTTGCAGGGCTGCGCAGTCGCTGCCGATCAGTTCGACCTCTACGCCTCTGGCCCGCGCCTCTTCACCACTCATGTCGAGGCTGTGCGGATCGGCGTCGACACCGATGAGCCTGGACGGCTGAAAAACCTTGTTCAACTGCTGAAACGAACGGCCTTGCCCGCAACCGGCGTCGAGCAATACCGGGGCAACCGGCGGCGGGCTGGTGAACAGGCTGCGCAAGTCGTCTATCGCCACGCGCAGCACGCGGTACTGCCAGATGTTGCTGCGCAGAAACCACAGGCCGAAGCGGGTTTCCTCGACATAACTGTCACTCAGGAACGGTCGATTCATGGGCCACTGTCCGCGCAGATTTCCGAGAGCGTGCGCAGGCGGCGCTTGGGCTCGCTGACAAATGGATTGCGTTCGTCCCAGGCATAGCCGGCCAGAATCGAGCTGATCATGCGGCGGATGTCCGGAGCGCTGCCGGGGTAGAAAATCACGTTCTGGAACGTCCCGTCGTACCAGCCCTCGACATAGGCCCTGAAGGTGTCGACGCCACGTTTCAACGGCACCGCGAACTCGCTTTCCCAATCCACGTTTTCGCCTTGCAACTGCCGGCTCAGCACGCCAGCCGCCATGCTCGCCGAACGCATGGCGATGGTCACGCCCGAAGAGAACACCGGGTCGAGGAATTCCGCCGCATTGCCCAGCAGCGCAAAGCCCTTGCCGTGCAGGGTCTTGACGTTGGCCGAGTAGCCGCCGATGGTTCTCGCTGGCGTATCCCAGACTGCGTTTTTCAGCACGCTGGCCAACTGCGGTGTTTCATCGATAAAGGCGCGCAGGCAGGCATCCAGATCCTCGGGCTTGTCCTTGAAGCGCTCGGCCGAGGCGACCACGCCTATCGAACAGCGGCCTTCGCTGAACGGAATCGACCAGAACCACACATCGCTGTGCTGCGGATGGATGCTGACCAGAATCTTGCGGCGGTCGAAGGGCGGGCTTTCGATGCGGTCTTCGATATGGGTGAACACCGCCTGGCGCACAGGGAAACCTGACGGCGCTTCCAGATCCAGCAAGCGCGGCAGCACGCGGCCATAGCCGCTGGCGTCGAGTACGAAGCTGGCCTGCACGCTGTATTCGCTGTCGTCCTCACGCCTCACACGCAAAACCGGCTGCGGGCCCTCGAAGTCGGCGCTGACGATCTCTTCCTGGTAGCGGATGTCCACGCCTTGCAGCGCGGCCTGATCGGCGAGCAGTTTGTCGAACTCGCTGCGCTGCACCTGAAAGGTCGTCGGCTTGCCGTTGCTGAACGTATCGCCGAAGTCGAAATCGCTGTATTGCTCGCCACGCGCGAAGGCTGCGCCATTCTTGGGTTGGAAACCGGCAGCCTGCACGGCCTCCAGCATCCCGGCTTCTTCGACGAAGTCCAGGCAATGACACAGCAGGCTCTCACCGATGGAGAAGCGCGGAAACAGCTGGCGCTCGATGATCAGCACGTCATGGCCCTGGCGTTTGAGCAGGGCAGCCGCTATTGAACCGGCCGGGCCGGCACCGATGACGACGACCTGACGAATTTCCCTATCAGTGATGGGCACAGGTATTCCTTTTCGGTTGGGCGGTGGCAGGGAGTAACGACAGCGCTGCAAGATTCATGCGTGTGGCCCTTCAGCATTGGCTGGCGAATGAAGCGCTTTACGCGGGCTGGCCCAGGGCGCCAGCAGGAAGCTGAACGCCAGCCCCAGGCTGACCGAAAGGCCGAAGTTGCTGATCGCCGGGGTGCTGGAAACGGCCAGCAGGCCGAACGACAGCCAGGTGGTGAGCGCTGCCAGCAGCGTGCCCAGCAGGCTGACCGCCGCGCCGCCTATCTGCTCGCGCATCAGGATGGCGTAATCGACGCTGATCGCCGTGACCAGCAACAGGCCGAACAGGCTGAACAGGGTCAGCGGCTGACCGAGCCAGCCCAGGCTGGCGAGGCTGCACAGCGCCGCCAGCAGGGGCAGGGCGACGATGCGCAACGCACCACCGAAGCCAAACGGCGCGATCAGCAGCAGGACAATCAGCACGCACGACGCCAGCTTCAATTGCGCTGCGCTGATCTGCGTGTGGGCAAACACCTCGTTGAGCTCACCCAGGCGGTCGACCAGTTGCACGCCCTCCAGCCCGATGGCCTGCACGCGCAGCAACGCCATGCTGTTCATGCCGCGCAGGCTGACAATGCTGGCGACACCTTGATCGCCGTCGTCATCGCGTGTCGGTCCCAGCCAGAGCGTGCGCCACGGTTCGCTCAGCGGGCCTTGAAGCGCGTGATCGATATCTTGCGTCGGCAGTGCCTGCAATTGGGCCAGTTCAGCCTTCAAGGCACTGGCCGGAACGCCAAGTTCTACCAGCGGCGCCCAGTATTGCGGCAATTTGCCCAGTGCATCGCGGGTGGCCTGTTGTTCGGCAGGCGAATCGAGCAACTGATTGAGCGCCATGTAGCCTTGCAGCTTGTCCATGCTGATCAGCTGGTCGAGCCGTTGGGTCAATTCGGACTGCCGATCCAGCAACTGCTGTTGGTCCTTGCCGCGCACCAGAAAGAACTGGCTGGTGGGCTGATAACCGGTGATCCGTGCGATGGCCTGTGCTTCATCGGTCAACGCTTGAGGTGCTGCTACCCATTGGCGGATATCGTTCTTGGTGGTCAGGTGCCAGAGTCCGCCGCCACAGAAGGCCAACAGCAGCACCAGCAGGATCGGTGTGCTGATGCGCAGCAGCAAGGCGGCGCGGCAATCGAGCATCAATTGCGCCAGTTTCAGCGGCCACTGGGCAGGGCTGATCTCGACTTTTGCGAGCAGCGCGGGCAGCAGGCACACCGCCGTCAGGTAGGCGCCGATCAGGCCGGCCGCCGAGAACACCGCAATTTGCGTGAGTGCCGGGAACGGCGTCCAGGCCAGCGCCAGGTAGCCGATGCAACTGGTGATCAGGCTCAGGCTCAGGCCCGGCAGGGTCAGGCGCAATGCGGGCCAGCTGCGCCAGGGCTTGAGGCTCCAGCTCTTGGACAGGTAGTGCAGCGGGTAATCCACCGCCACCCCGATCAGGCTCGAGCCCAGCACCAGCGTCATGACGTGCATGCTGCCGAATATCGCGACGCAGGCCACCGCGCCGAAGAGCATGCCGACCACCACCGGCACGAATGCCAGCAGCACGCTCCAGCGGCGGAAGGCGAGCAACAGCAACAACAGGATACCGACCGTTGCGCCACCGCCGACCCAGGTGATTTCCCGGCTGGCCTGCTTCTGCCCGTCGGCAGCGTAAAGCAGCCCGCTGGCCGCGAGCAATTGACCACCTGCCTGACTGGCCTGCACCCGCGCTTGCGCCAGCAGGTCGGCAACCTGGCCGGGCAGGTGCATATCGAAGGCATCGGTTCGGGTTCGTGAACGCAGCAGTACCCAGCTTTTACCCTCGGCGCTGGCCACCAGCGCGCCACTGGCCAGGTCCGCCTCGACCGAGCCCTGTTTCGGCAGGCCGTTCTGGATACGTCCGGTCAGCCCCAGCCAGTCATCCTGGCCAGGCACCAGGCTGAACCCGGCAAACGGGTCGAACAGCGTCTGCACGCGCTGTTCGATGAAGGTTTTCGGGTCATCGATCAGCAGTGTGCGATCCGCTGTCGGCAACATGGCGATGCGCCCTTGCAGCAACTGGGTGCGCAACGCGGGCAGGTCGGCCTGCAGCGACCACTGGACCTTCTCGAACAGGCCGGTCGACTGCCATTGTTCAGCCAGAGTGCGTGCCAGTTCGACGGCCTTCTGCCGATCGCTGTGGCCCACCAGCACCAGCATTTCGCGGTTGAGCGGTTCCTGCATGCGCTTTTCTGCGCTCACCACCAGTTCGTCGTTATCGGTGCCCGGCACCAGCTCCATCAGGTTGGCCGACAGCGGCGAGCGGTCGTGCCACTGCCAGCCAGCGAGCGCCAGTACGCCCGCAAGAATCAGCAGGAACAGTCGCGGCAACAGCCGCTCAGTCTTTGAAGTCATTACGCTGCGCATCGGTCAGGGTCGGAGCACTGCTGCTGTCGATCATTTTCAGGACCGTGCTGTCGCCCTGGGTTTCCAGCAGCTCGATACGCTGCACCAGTTCGCCACCGTCGATGTTGATCTGCTTGAACACTTGTTGCAGCAGCATCGAACGCGGCGTGAGGGTGAGGTGCCAGGCATTTGCCTCGCCCTTGAGCTGCAAGTCGAAATCCCGTTGCAGGCCGCTGCTGTCGCCTTGCAGGACCGCCAGGAACAGACGGTTCTGCTCGGCACCGGCGTTCTTGTTCGGCACCGGCTTCCAGGTGCTGACATTGCCAGCGGTTTCACGACGGGCAATGCCCTCGGCATTGATGCGGTAATCCTGCTTGAGCGGTGTTTCCAGCAGCCAGAGCAGCCCGAAATCCCTGGCGAGCACGAAGCGGCCCTTGCTGAGCAGCGGTTGCGGCAGGGCGCGCAGGTGTTTTTCCTGAACGAAACGACCCTGCACCACCGCAGGTTTGGCGAGCTGGTCGCTCAGTTGTTGCAGGTCGAACGCCTGCGCCAGGGAAGAAAGGCACAGCAGACCCAGCAGGATCAAGGTACGAAGCGGGCGGTTCATGGCGAGGCGCTCTCTATTGTGCTCTCAAGGGCATTTTTCACGGCATCGATGAACACCAGCGGCGAGGCCAGTTGCATTTCCCGGCTCTGGCTGTCGACGGCGACCTGCACAGTGCTGGCGCGGGTCAGGCGCTCACCGGTGTGTGCATCGGTGATCAGGTAATTGATCTTCAGACGGTTCTCCCACTCCACCAGACTGGCGCGCACGTTCAGTGTCTGACCGAACACGGCGCTGCGCACATAGCGCAACTGCAGATCGATCACCGGCCAACCATAACCGGATTCGAGCATCTGCATGTAGTTATGCCCGATATGATCGAGCAGCGCGCAACGCGCCACTTCGAGGTACTTCACGTAGTGCCCGTGCCAGACGATGTTCATCATGTCGACGTCGAAAAACGGCACGACGATTTCAGTGTCGATGTGCAGAAAACCCTTACTGCGCATGTAACCTCCTGTGACGACCTGCGCTGATTTTACAACGCGGCACATGATCGCCGAGCGCGATCAGCTCATGAGCCTGATTCATCGGCAGACTTCCAGAATGGGTAGAAATTGAACCACTGCTGCGGCGCTTCCAGGCAATAGTGCCCAAGACGCGCGGCATAACGCGTGGCCCACTGCTCGATGACCTGAGCGCGGTCGCTGCGCCGCCACTCGATGGCGTCGGCGAACGGTTCGAGAATCACCCGATAGCCTTTCGCACCTTTGAGGCAGAAGAACAGGTTGACCGGGCACTTGAGCAGCCCGGCCAGCAGCCAGGGGCCTTGCGGGAAGGTCGCCGGCTGGCCGAGAAAGTCGACCCGCACATTGCGCCCGCCATGCAGCGCGACGCGGTCACCGGCGATGGCCAGCCACTCGCCTTCGTCCAGACGCTGGCTTAATTGCAGCATGATGGCCGGGTCCAGCTCGCTGACCTGAATCAGGCGCAGATGGGTCGCGCCGGCTTCACCGAGCAGGCGATTGAAGCGTTCGGCGTGTTTGGTGTGCACCAGCACGTTCATGGTGACCTTTTCGCCGAGTTCGGCCAGCGCCCGGCACACTTCGAGGTTGCCCAGGTGCGCACCGACCAGCATCTGCCCGCGTTGGCCACGCAGGTTCTGGCGCAGCAGGGCCTGGTCGACGATCTCGATCTGATCAATACCCAGCCTGCCGTTCCACACGTCGAGCTTGTCGAGCAAGGAATCGGCGAATGCCATGAACTGGCCGAACACCCGGCGCTGGCTGGGCCGCAGTTCGGGCTTGCCGCTCCAGTCCGCCAGGTGCTGCTGGTACTGCCAGATGCTGTGCCGGGCACGTCGGCCGAAGACAAAGAAATACAGAACGATGCCATACAGCACCGGGCTGAGCAGGCGCCGACCGAGCACTCGCATGCCCCAGGCGGTGAGTTTCATGAGCATGAAACTGCCGCGCTCCTGATGACTGGCCCAATGCTCCTTGGGCGACTTGTCGATGCTCATGGCCGCCACCGTCGCCACAGGATCATTGGCAGGCGTAGCAGCATGCCGAAGAACAGCTTGGCGTGCATTTTCGAAATCAGCGCGTTGTCGTGAAACAGGCGGAAATGCGACAGGCCGTCCTGCGGGTAGTGCACGCGAGTCGGCAGCCAGCGCATCGGCTGGCCACGCCAGGACAGGCGCACGAGCATTTCCGAGTCGAAATCCATGCGCCTGCCGATCTTCACGCTGTCGATCAGCGCGAGGACCGGGGCCAGTGGATAGAGGCGAAAACCGCACATGGAATCGCGAATGTGCAACGACAGGGTATTAATCCACACCCAGACGTGGGTCAGGTAGCGTGCATACAGCCGGCCTTTGGGCACGCTCTCGTCGAATTGCGGATAGCCACAGATCAGCGCATCCGGGTGCTGGCGCGACTGCTCCAGAAACACCGGGATATCGCTCAGATCATGCTGGCCATCGGCATCGACCTGCAACGCATGGCTGAAACCCAGCCGGATCGCCTCGCGGAAGCCGGCCATCACCGCGCCGCCCTTGCCCTGATTGACCGGCAGGCGCAGCAGGTAGATAGCCTCACCCTGCGCCAACTGCTGTAACACAGCTTCGCAGGCCGGGCTGCTGGCATCGTCCACCAGGATGCACGGTAACCCGGCGTTACGCACGGCCTTGACCACGTTGGGCACGGCCCGCTCGTGGTCGAACACCGGAATGATCACGCAAGGCTTATGCATGGTCGTCCTCCAGGAGGATCCGGCCACTGGAGCAGGGTGCGTTGTCGGCGTTGCGAAAGGCGAAGTGCAGCTTGGAACGTGCCGCATCGAAGCGCAATGTCAGCGTGAGGCGGTCGCCGGGGCGCACCAGTTGCTGGAATTTGAGCACCTCCATGCCGGCGAATCCGCATGGCAGGTCAAGCAGGCGCTGGCCCAGGCTGATCGCCCAGTCGACCTGCACCACGCCCGGCAAAATCGGCGCCTTGGGAAAGTGGCCGCTGAAAAACGCCAGATCGGGCGGAACACTCAATTGCAGGTGTAACTCGCCCTCGATGTTCTGTTGCTCAAGCACTTCCGGCTGTTTCGAGCGTGGCGCCAGCAGCAGCGCCTCGACGTCTGCTTGCGGCAGCTTGCCCTGGGCGTTGAGCGGCATCTGCCGCAGCAGCCGCCAACGACGCGGCAGGGCGATGGTTTCGCAATGCGGCTGCAGGTAGTGTCGCAAGGCTTCGGTGAGCGCCCGACGGCCCTGATTGCGCAGGGCCAGCAAGCCCGTGTCGCTGAGCACCAGCAGCGCGCCCAGCGAGGCACGGTTTGTCTGCACCACGCCAAGGCGCGCTTCACTCACCCACGGGTGAGCCGCGAGGGCCTGCTCGATCAGCGGCAAGGACACGCGTTTCTCTTCGAGTTTGACGATGCGGTCGAGCCTGCCCAGCAGTTCGAAGCGCCCATCTGCACCGATCAGCGCCGCATCGGCGGTCTGCTCGACATGGCCGGGCGGCAGATAGGGCGAGCTGATGCGCAGCGCACCTTGCGCATCCTGACTCAGCTCCACGCCGTCGAAGGCCTGCCAGCGCTGCCCGCCCTGACGCCAGGCGATGCCGCCGGTTTCCGAGCTGCCGAGAATCTCCGTCGGCCACTGACCGAGGCGTTGCTGCAGGCTCTGTGCGGCTTCGGCCGGCAATGCACCACCGGAAGAGAATACCCGGCGCACGGCCGTAAGACCCGGCCAGTCGAGATTGTCGCCCATGCGCTTGAGCAGCGCGGGGCTGGCGACCCAGGCGAATGACGGGTATTCACGGCTGGCGCGTTGCAGGTCTTCGGCGAACGGCAACTGCCGGCGCACGAACGGGCGTGCCGCGCACAGCGGCCACAGCAAGCGAAACAGCAACCCGTAAATATGTTGCGTCGCCACGCTGCCGATCATGCATGCCGCGCCCAGCTCCGCGCCCCACAGTTGTTCCAGCCCGCAGACTTCGTTGGCCAGTTGCCGCAGGCGTTTTTCGATCAGTTTGGGTTCGCCGCTGGAGCCTGATGTGCACAGGCTCAGCCGGCACTGGTCCAGGTCCAGCGCTGCCGCAGGGAGGGGCGCGGCACGCAGATCGTTCAGGTGGGTGTCACCCGGCAGGTCGGTCAGCCACAGGTCGACCTGATTCGCCCAGCGCTCGCGGGTCTGGCCCTGCAAGTCGGCGGGCAGCAACACGTGCACACCTGCGCGCCAGGCCGCGAACAATGCAATGGCCAGGTCGGCGGCATCTTCGAGGTGCACTGCAAGGTGCGTGATGCCACGCGCCTGCAGTCCAGCGGCCACGCCGAGCGCCTGATCACGAAACTGCGCGTGGTCCAGGGTCGGGGCCAGCGTCAGCAGCCGGTCGGGCAGCGCATCGAGCAGCAGGTGTTCCAGGTTCAACCAGTTCATGCGATCCATTTCATTTGCCGCCCGCGGAGGGTGGGCGGACGATCCATTCGACAGCGAACAATATGCCCATCAGGCCGTAGGAAATCAGGCCGGTGTACAGCGTCCACCATGACAACGGTGCCCACAGCGTCAGGATGGCTGACGTGAGGCCGTTGACGAGGAAGAACAGGCACCATATCTGCGTGACTTTACGCGTATAGCGGATACCCGCCTCAGGCAGATCGGGGCGGTTCAGGCGCGCCATCTTTTCCACGATCGGCGGGCCGTAGACCAGGCTTGAACCGAACAGACCGAGCATGAAGGTGCTGACCAGTACCGGGTACCAGCGCAGCATCATGTGGCTGTCGAGGGCGCCGAGCACCACGCAAAAGATCAGCGCGACAATCGCCATCGCCAGGCTGCCTTGCTTGCGCTCTCCGGTCAGGGCGCGCGCCAGCCACAGGCTGCCGAGCAGCAGCGCGAACTGCCAGGGGGCGAAATGCTCGGTCCCCCAATAGACGGCGAATGGATAGAGCACGCCGGCCAGCACCAGAATCAGGCCAATCAGCCGCTTCATTCGGCGCTGTTGACCAGTTTGTAGACGGCCTCTACCACGTCGTTTACGGTTCTCACCGACTTGAATTCTTCAGCCGCAATCTTCTTGCCGGTCTTGCGTTTGATGTGATCGATCAGGTCCACGGCATCGATACTGTCGATTTCCAGGTCCTGATACAGGTTGGCTTCAAGCGTGACTCGCTCAGGCTCCAGTTCGAACAGTTCCACCATTGCGGTGCGCAGGATTTCGAAGATGTCTTCACGGGTTTGCATGTTCAATTCTCAGGCCGGTTGTCTGGCGCTGACGAAGGCCGCAAGGCTGTCGACGCTGGCGAAATGGTTACGGGTGTCCTTTGCATCGGCATCGATCCTGATGCCATAACGCTTCTGGATGGCCAGGCCCAATTCGAGTGCATCCACCGAGTCCAGTCCCAGTCCTTCGCCAAACAGCGTCATATCGTTGCCGATATCTTCCGGGGTGATGTCTTCGAGGCCCAGGGCATCGATGATCAACAATTTAATGTCCTGGTGCAGATCGCTCATCTGAGGCGAGCTCCTTGGTGAAATAGTCATGCAGGTAATCGTTGAGCTTGCGGGACGCCAGGGGCGGTGGGCCTAGCGCACTGAAGGCGGTTGGGTCTATATCGGCACCGACGCGCAAAGTGAAGTGCACGCGGCGTTGCGGAATGCGATACCAGGGCTCGGCCTTGGTCAGGGTGGTCGGCTGGACCTTGATCGTCACCGGGGTGATGACGCTTGCGCCACGCAGCGCAATGGCGGCCGCGCCGCGGTGAAAGACCGGCGGCTGACCTGGCTGGGTGCGCGTGCCTTCCGGGAAGATGATCAGTGTCTGGCCGGTTTGCAGGCGCTCTACGGCGGCGTCGAGCATGTCCATGCTGCCATCGTTGCTGATGTAACCGGTGGAGCGCACAGGGCCGCGGGTGAACGGGTTCTCCCACAGGCTGCGTTTGACGACGCAGTTGGCGTCACGCACCAGCCCGATCAGGAACACCACATCGATCAGTGACGGGTGGTTGGCGATGATCATCTGCCCGGGACGGCCAAGCTTTTCGGCGCCTTGGACGTCGTAGGTCAGCACACGCATGCGCGCCATGATGCGGATGAACAGCCAGAACAGGCGGCTGATGGTCCGCCGCGCGCGGCGCTGATGGCTGGCCACACTGCCAGGCAGGCAACCCAATACTGGAAAAACGAACAACCGCAGGCATAAACCGCTCAACCCGAACAGGGCAAAGCTGATGCCTGTCGCCAGCAGACGCCAGTAATAGGCGTCCCGACCTTTCTTCAGTGACTGCGTTGCCAGTTCCATAACCGGTTATTCCAGGGGTGCAGGCAGACGGATTGATCAGTGTGCAAGGCCCGCAGCATGTTCAGGGCGTGAGGCCACTGAGTGCGCTTTGTGCCTTGCGTATCGGTATTCAGAGACAGTTGCCACTCATTCCCCGGCGTCAGCAGCAAGCCGACCGCGTAGGGAAAGGGCACGTCATCAATCCATTGGGCATAGGCTTGCGGCGGCTGTTCTTCAGTCACCACAAGCAATACTGCTTCTGCTCCCTCGGCCAGCAACGCTGCGGCCTCGAATGCTCCATACTCCAGCCCGTCGCCTGTGGCGGCCAGGGCTGTCATCTCACTTGTTTCACCGCGCATGATCGACCACAGACCAATGACGGCGTTATGCACTGAAAGGCTGAACTGGGTCGGTGAAAGCGGCTCGCTGGCGGCCAGATCACGCAGGATTTCAAAGGTCCTCGGGGTCTCTCCGTGGCGCGAGACAAACACCAGCGGGACGCGCTCCAGCCCTTCAGTCAACGGCCAGCCGACGGCAAACGCCATTCTTGCCATACGGCCCAGGCGGCGGCGTTGCATCGCAGGAAGAAAAGACACGTCTGGCGCTGCGTCACTGGTTTCCAGCAACGTCGGATCGAGGCTCCATCTCTGCCAGTCTTCCGCGCTCGCCAGGCCCGGCGCCCAGGCTTGCCATCGTGCAATGTTGAAGGTGATCAAGGCTTCTCTTCCCGCCCCTGCGGGCTTGTTTCTCGCTACATCGATATCAGGTCGATATCAGCCTGGGTGCGGTAATTGACCGAGTGCGCGCATTATCCTGATGGGGCTCATTACTAGCAAATTTGTTACATAAAAACCGTTTACAGGCGTGTATTTTAAGGTTGAAGTCGTTTTTCTGTATGACAACCGGCTGGCAACTGTTTTGCGTTAAGCTCACCGTTGTCATATGTGCTGTCTAGAATCGACCTCCTCTTACGGTCGTTATCGGCCACTGCTGCTGTTTCTTCATCTTTCAAGGAATCCAAAGCATGCGTCGCGTGGTATTCAATCAGAAAGGCGGTGTCGGCAAATCGAGCATCGCCTGCAATCTGGCTGCAGTCAGCGCTCACGAAGGCTATCGGACGTTATTGATCGATCTCGATGCCCAGGCCAATTCGACCCAGTACCTCACCGGCCTCACCGGCCAGGACATCCCGATGGGGATCGCCGAGTTCTTCAAGAACACGCTGTCCGGCTCACCGGTCGCCAAGAAGAACCATGTCGATATCTACGAAACACCGTTCGACAACCTGCATGTGGTCACGGCGACCGCAGAGCTTGCTGACCTGCAGCCCAAGCTTGAGGCCAAGCACAAGATCAACAAGCTGCGCAAACTGCTCGACGAGTTGAGCGAAGATTACGAGCGTATCTACCTGGATACGCCTCCCGCGCTGAATTTTTATGCGGTTTCGGCGTTGATCGCGTCCGATCGGGTGCTGATCCCTTTCGACTGCGACAGTTTCTCGCGACAGGCGCTGTACGGGCTGATGCGCGAGATCGAGGAGTTGAAAGAGGACCACAACGAAGGTCTTCAGGTGGAAGGCATCATCGTCAACCAGTTCCAGCCCAGGGCCAGCCTGCCGCAGCAAATGCTCGACGAACTGATTGCCGAAGGCTTGCCGGTGCTGCCGGTGTACCTCAACGCCTCGGTAAAAATGCGCGAGTCGCATCAGGCCAACCTGCCGCTGATCCACCTCGACCCACGGCACAAACTGACGCAGCAGTTCGTGGAACTGCATCACTTGCTCGAGACCAACGCCCATCCGTGATGGGCCACGGTGAGAGCACTCGTCATACGCAAGTCCGCTCTTGATTCTGGCCGAAGGCCGTAGGAGCGACCGGGGCGGCGATCCGCCTTGTTCGCGAAGGCTCGTCATGCAGAAGTCCGCTCTTGATTCTGGCCGAAGGCCGTAGGAGCGAACTTGTTCGCGAAGGCTATATTCCTGACGCAGAAAATCCACCGACTGTGACGCCCTCTTCGCGGACAAGTCCGCTCCTACAGGACACCGCAAACACCCGTAGGAGCGACCGGGGCGGCGATCCGCCTTGTTCGCGAAGGCTATATTCCTGACGCAGAAAATCCATCGACTATGACGCCCTCTTCGCGGACAAGTTCGCTCCTACAGGACACCGCAAACACCCGCAGGAGCGACCGTGGCGGCGATCCGCCTTGTTCGCGAAGGCTATATTCCTGACGCAGAAAATCCATCGACTATGACGCCCTCTTCGCGGACAAGTCCGCTCCTACAGGACACCGCAAACACCCGCAGGAGCGATCGGGTCAGCGATCCGCCTTGTTCGCGAAGGCTATATTCCTGACGCAGAAAATCCATCGACTATGACGCCCTCTTCGCGGACAAGTCCGCTCCTGCAGGGCACCGCAAACTCCCGGTTCGCCCCTAAGCCCTTTGACGGGCGTTCTACCGCGCAACTCTCGCTACGTCAGCGGCCTCAATACATCAGGCGTGAAGCTGCCGTCCTTCATCGAACGGGCCAGGTGTTCGGCATTCTGGCGGGCAGTGTTGGCCAGTTCTTCGGGGATGGTGATGGTCGCGTCCATGTCGGCCCGGACATGCTCCTGCGAGGTGGTCAGCGTATTGCTGCCGGGTTCGCAGCCACACTGCACCTCATGACCCTGCGTGGCGACCGCCACGAGTTCGTCGATGTAGGTGGGGTTGCCCTGGGCGATGAAGCCAATCTGCTTGCAGGCCGGGCACCACACCGGGTCTCCCATGCGCGCCACACGGCGCCGCTCGATGACTTCGCTTGCCGATGCGGCCAGCACGAAGCCGCGTGTGGTGGTGAGATCGCCTTCCCTGACTATAAATGACATCGCGCTACTGCCTCTGGGTTACGGAAAACCTCAAGGCTAGGCGCAAACACAGATTCCGATAGCACCCCAGGTCCTTTAAGGACCGGTCCTACGCAATTACCAGCCGGGCGTTTCGAGCATGTTGCACGCGCAACGACGCGACCGGCGAAATGTCCGTTCCCCTATCGTTACTCCAGCCGTAATGATTCGACGCGCTGCTTGATTGATGCTCGACCGCTATCGCTCCTAAGGTGGCCGACGACAGCAAAATCGTGGAGCGATCATGACAACAACAACTTCCCCCGACGCACGCTGGACACGTCGTCGCAGCGAGAAGCAGCGGCGTCTGGAGCAAGTGCGGGCGTTGGCCGATGGTGTGGTGTTGCCGACCGACAACATCGTCGCGGCGCTGGAGGCCCTGCTGGTTTCCGGCGACCGCGTGGTACTTGAAGGCAACAACCAGAAGCAGGCTGACTTCCTCTCCCGCGCGCTGGCCAAAGTCGATCCGGGCAAGGTGCATGACCTGCACATGATCATGCCGAGCGTCGGCCGCGCCGAGCACCTGGACCTGTTCGAGCAGGGCATTGCGCGCAAGCTGGACTTTTCGTTCGCCGGTACGCAAAGCCTGCGCATCAGTCAGTTGCTGGAAGACGGCCTGCTGGAAATCGGTGCGATCCACACCTACATCGAACTCTATTCACGGCTGGTGGTGGACCTCATCCCCAACGTGGTGCTGGCGGCGGGCTTCATGGCCGACCGAGCCGGCAACATCTACACCGGGCCCAGTACCGAAGACACCCCCGCACTCATCGAACCGGCGGCGTTCAGCGACGGCATCGTCATCGTCCAGGTCAATCAGTTGGTCGATGACGTCAGCGAGCTGCCACGCGTGGACATCCCGGCCTCATGGGTCGACTTCGTGGTGGTCGCCGACAAGCCGTTCTATATAGAACCGCTGTTCACCCGCGACCCGCGCCATATCAAGCCGGTGCATGTGCTGATGGCGATGATGGCGATTCGCGGCATCTATGAGAAACACAACGTTCAGTCGTTGAACCACGGCATTGGTTTCAACACTGCCGCCATTGAGCTGATTCTGCCGACCTACGGCGAGTCGCTGGGCCTGAAGGGCAAGATTTGTCGCAACTGGACGCTTAATCCGCATCCGACGTTGATCCCGGCCATCGAAAGCGGCTGGGTCGAGAGCGTGCATTGTTTCGGCACCGAGCTGGGCATGGAGAACTACATCGCCGCGCGCCCGGATGTGTTCTTCACCGGACGTGACGGCTCGCTACGCTCCAACCGCCAGCTCTGCCAGCTGGCCGGGCAGTACGCGGTGGACCTGTTCATCGGCGCAACCTTGCAGGTCGATGGCGACGGGCATTCCTCGACGGTCACCCGTGGTCGTCTGGCCGGTTTTGGTGGCGCGCCGAACATGGGCCACGACCCACGCGGCCGGCGTCATGCCACGCCCGCCTGGCTCGACATGCGTCAGCAGCACGATGACGGCCCGGCGGCCTACCTGGAGCGCGGCAAGAAACTGGTGGTGCAGATGGTCGAGACGTTCCAGGAGGGCGGCAAGCCGACCTTCGTCGAAACCCTGGACGCCGTCGAGGTGGCGAAGAAAAGCGGCATGCCGCTGGCACCGATCATGATCTACGGCGACGACGTGACCCACCTGCTGACGGAAGAAGGCATCGCCTACCTCTACAAGGCGCGCAGCCTTGAGGAACGCCAGGCGATGATTGCGGCAGTGGCAGGCGTGACCGTGATCGGTTTGCGCCATAACCCCAAGGACACCGCGCGCATGCGCCGTGAAGGGCTGATCGCGCTGCCCGAAGACCTCGGCATCCGGCGCACCGACGCCAGCCGTGAACTGCTGGCCGCCAAGAGCATTGCCGACCTGGTTCAGTGGTCCGGCGGCCTTTACAACCCGCCCGCCAAATTCAGGAGCTGGTAATGAGCGCACTTCAATGGACACCGCAATCGGCCTCGCTGGCCGAGCGACTGGCCGATCTGGCGGTCGACGCCTTGATCGACGAAGCCGATCTGTCGCCCAAACCGGCTCTGGTGGACCGGCGTGGCAGCGGCGCGCACAGCGACCTGCACCTGGGGTTGATGCATTCTTCGGCGCTGTCGTTGTGGCCGACTTTCAAGTGGATGGCCGACGCCGCCACGCAGTTCGGTGTCGTGGGCCAGCCATTGCGTGAGGCATTGGGCAGGCTTGGCCGTGAAGGCGAAGCCACGATGCTGCGCACCACCAGCGGGGTGAATACGCATCGCGGCGCGATCTGGGCGCTGGGCCTACTGGTAACCGCTGCCGCGCTGGATCCCCAGGAGTGTGCGCCCGAGGCCATCTGCGCACGCGCTGCCGCTTTGGCCCAGATCAAGGACCGCCAGGTGCTCAGGCAAAACAGCCACGGTGATCAGGTGGTTCGTCGTTACGGCGTCATGGGCGCCAGAGAGCAGGCACAGCAGGGGTTTCCGGCGGTCAGGCTGTTCGCCTTGCCACAACTGCAACGCAGCCGTGCGGCAGGCAGCGGCGAGCAGAACGCCCGGCTGGACGCGCTGCTGGCAATCATGACTACGCTGGACGACACCTGTGTGCTGCATCGCGCCGGCATCGAAGGGCTGAACGCCATGCAGCAAGGCGCGCAGCGCGTGCTGGACGCCGGAGGCAGCGCCAGTCTGGCGGGCCGCCGCGCACTGAACGCGCTGGATCAGCACCTGCTGGCCCTTAATGCTTCGCCCGGTGGCGCGGCGGATCTGCTGGCTGCCTGCCTGTTCATCGATGGCCTTGAGCCTGCGCTCGGCCCTGTTTCGAGGAGTGCCTGAAATGGAAACCCTGTCTTTTGAATTTCCTGCCGGACAGCCGCCCAAGGGCCGTGCGCTGGTGGGTGTGGTGGGCTCCGGTGATCTGGAGGTGCTGCTGGAACCCGGTAAACCGGGCACCTTGTCGATTCAGGTGGTGACGTCGGTCAACGGCGCCTCGTTGCGCTGGCAACACCTGTTCGAGCGCATGTTCGAGGGTCAGACCCCGCCAGCGCTGAGCATCGATATTCATGACTTCGGCGCGACGCCCGGCGTCGTGCGTTTGCGCCTGGAGCAAGGCTTCGAGGAGATCGGTCATGACTGATAACGCACGTTTGCTGAATCAGCACAGTTTCATCGAACTGGGTGCCCGACAGCGTGCCCGCGCCTTGCTGGATGCCGGCAGCTTCCGCGAATTGCTCGGTCCGTTCGATCGGGTCATGTCGCCGTGGCTGGCCATGCAGGGCGTGGTGCCCCAGGCGGATGATGGCGTGGTGGTCGCTAAAGGCACTGTCGATGGTCGGCCAGTGGTCATCGCCGCCATCGAAGGCTCGTTTCAGGGCGGCAGTATGGGCGAAGTCGGCGGTGCGAAAATGGCCGGCGCGCTGGAACTGGCTGCCGAAGACAACCGCAATGGCATTCCTACCGCCGCGATCGTGCTGCTGGAAACCGGTGGTGTGCGTCTGCAGGAAGCCAATCTGGGCCTGGCCGCGATTGCCGAGATTCATGCCGCGATAGTCGACCTGCGTCAGTACCAGCCAGTGATTGGCGTGGTCGCCGGCAGCGTCGGCTGCTTTGGCGGGATGTCCATCGCCGCCGGGCTGTGCAGTTACCTGCTGGTGACTCAGGAAGCGCGTCTGGGCCTGAACGGTCCGCAGGTGATCGAGCAGGAAGCCGGCATCGAAGAATACGACTCACGCGATCGCCCGTTCATCTGGAGCCTGACCGGTGGCGAGCAACGCTTTGCCAGCGCTCTGGTGGATGGTTTTGCTGCCGACGATGTTGCCGATATCCGCCAGCAGGTCAGCGGCTGGCTCAAGCAGGGCGTGCCCGACACGCATCGCAGCAGTCAGTACCCACTGTTCCTGCAACGCCTGGCCAGCCTCGACACTGAGCCGCAAATCGATCCGCAAAGCGTGCGCACCCTCTATCAAGGAGCCCGGTCATGAGTCATTCACAACGGGGTTTGAACTGGTTCAACGCCTTGAGCGCAGGCGCCCGTGAAGTCACTGGCCTGCCTGCCTCACTCAAGGTGGCCGATGGCGTGCTGGGCGAACAGCCGGTGCGCTTTCTGGCCGTGATTGCCGATACCGACAACCGCTTTCCCCGGGCGCGTCAGGGCGAAGTCGGCCTGCTGGAAGGCTGGGGCCTGGCCAAGGCGGTGGACGAGGCCATCGAGCAGGATCGTGACCGCGCCGCAAAGCGCGCGCTGATTGCCATCGTTGACGTACCGAGCCAGGCCTACGGGCGTCGCGAGGAAGCGCTCGGTATCCATCAGGCATTGGCCGGGGCCGTGGACAGTTACGCGCGAGCACGTCTGGCCGGGCACCCGGTGATCGGCCTGCTGGTCGGCAAAGCGATGTCCGGCGCATTCCTGGCCCACGGCTATCAGGCCAATCGATTGATCGCGCTGCGTGATCCCGGTGTGATGGTGCATGCGATGGGCAAAGCCTCGGCAGCCCGCGTAACCCTGCGCAGCGTCGAGGATCTGGAAAAGCTCGCCGCCAGCATCCCGCCGATGGCTTACGACATCGACAGCTACGCCAGTCTTGGTCTGCTCTGGGAAACCCTGGCGGTCAGCCAGATCGAACAGCCCGCCGCCGATGATCTCACCCAGGTGCGCCATGTGCTGAGCAGTGCGATCAAGGACGTACAGGCCCGCGGCGTCGATCTGAGCAGCCGACTGGGCGCCAGCAACCGTGCGGCGTCGGCCAATGTGCGCCAGTTGCTGCGGGCGCAATGGTGATCAGCAACACTGGCGCAGTGCTGCCCCATGATTTGTTGTGGGGCATGCCGCTGACTGCGTTGGCGGACGATGCGCCCAAATGGGCGGTCGACGCCGTGCTGGCCGGGCAACCGGTGGTGGTCCGGCGTCAGGTAATGCCCGCCGACCAGGTGGCCGTGGGCTTGCGCGGTCGCGGTCGCGAGCAGCGCTATGCCGCGAGCATGCCGTTGGCCGACGCCTGCCGAAGGGTCATGCCCGAGCAGTTGATCGACGTCCCGACCGAGCGCCATCAGCAATGGCCGGCGTTGCATGCGTTGCGCCAGATCCGTCCGGTCATGGAGGCGCTGGAGCTGGACTGGGGCGTCGGCGGCAGTGCCGGATTCGAGCTGGCCAGCGGTATTGCGGCGTTGCATCAGGACAGCGATCTGGACCTGATTCTGCGCACCCCGGGACGCCTGAGTCGCCGTTGTGCCGCCGAGCTGGTCGAGGCGTTGGAAACCTCGGTCTGCCGGGTCGACGTCCAGCTGCAACTCGAGCAGGGTGCCGTGGCGCTGCGTGAGTGGGCGCGGCCAACGGGGCGGGTGCTGCTCAAGACCGCCAGCGGCGCGCGGCTGGTTGCAGACCCATGGCACTTGGGTCAGGTGTGCGCATGAGCAGCCTGTGGGTATTTCCCGGCCAGGGCGCGCAGCAAGCCGGCATGCTGCATCAGTTGCCGGACGATGCTGCGGTGCGCGACTGCCTGCAGGAAGCCGCCGATGCGCTGGGCGAAGACGTGCTTGCGCTGGACACCGCCGAGGCACTGCAAGCCACCCGTGCCGTTCAGCTTTGCCTGCTGATCGCTGGCGTCGCATGCGCGCGCGTGCTGCGGGCGCGTGATTGCGTGCCGGACTACCTGGCAGGGCTGTCCATCGGCGCTTATCCGGCAGCAGTGATTTCGGGTGCGCTGGCCTTTGACGACGCCGTGCGCCTGGTCGCGCTGCGTGGCGAGCTGATGCAAAGCGCCTGGCCGCAGGGTTACGGCATGACCGCGCTCATCGGTCTGGAGCAGACGCAGGTAGAAGCGCTGATCGCGCAGGTACACAGCGCGAAGACACCGGTATTTCTCGCCAATATCAACGCCGACAACCAGATGGTGATCTCCGGCAGTGCCGAGGCGATGCAGCAGGTCGGTCAGTTGGCCAAGGCTGCCGGAGCAGCGGCGGTCAAGCATCTTGCGGTCAGCGTGCCGTCGCATTGCGCCTTGCTGGACGCTCCCGCGCAGCAACTGGCCGAGGCGTTTTCGAGCGTTGCGCTGCGGGCACCCGCGATACGTTACCTGAGCGGCAGCACGGCGCGACCTGTGTTGAATGCCGAGAAGCTGCGTGACGACCTGGCGTTCAACATGTGTCGGGTCATCGACTGGCGCAGCACCGTGGAAACCGCCTGGGAGCGGGGCGTGCGCCTGCACATCGAATTGCCGCCCGGCAGCGTGCTGACCGGGCTGGCGCGCAAGGTATTCCAGCAGGGCACGGCGCTGGCTTTTCAGGCTGCGCGTCTGGACAGCCTGGTCGCGCTGTCGCGCGAGGAGGGTCGCCGCACCCCATAGAGCCGCCGTGCAGCTGCTACGAAGGACAAAAACAACAACTTCAGCAATGCAAACAGAGGAATAACAACAATGATTATCTACGGTGTTGCACTACTGGCCATCTGCACGCTTGCGGGCGTGATTCTCGGCGATATGCTCGGCATTCTGCTGGGCGTGAAATCCAACGTGGGCGGGGTCGGGATCGCCATGATCCTGTTGATCTGCGCGCGCCTGTGGATGGAAAAACACGGCGGCATGAGCAAGGACTGCGAAATGGGTGTCGGCTTCTGGGGTGCGTTGTACATCCCGGTGGTGGTGGCGATGGCCGCACAACAAAACGTGGTAACCGCACTCAAGGGCGGGCCGGTGGCGGTGTTGGCTGCTGTGGGTTCGGTGGTGCTGTGTGCCTGCACCATCGCAGTGATCAGCCGCACTAATCGCGGTGAGCCGTTACCCAAGGAAGAGCCGCTGCTGACGCCTGAAATCGCCCCGGCCGGAGGTCGCTGATATGTGGGATCTCATCGAGAAGGGGCTTGAACACAACGGCCTGATCACCGCTTTCGCTTTCGTCGGCATCATCATGTGGGTTTCTGTGGTGCTGTCCAAGCGCCTGACGTTTGGCCGGGTGCATGGTTCGGCCATTGCGATCGTCATCGGGCTGATTCTGGCCTGGGTCGGCGGCACCTTGACCGGCGGCCAGAAAGGGTTGGCGGATATCACGCTTTTTTCCGGTATTGGCCTGATGGGCGGAGCGATGCTGCGTGACTTCGCTATCGTGGCGACGGCTTTTGAAGTGCAGGCCACCGAAGCGCGCAAGGCCGGACTGATCGGTGTGATTGCCTTGCTGTTGGGCACGATTCTGCCGTTTATCGTCGGTGCGAGCATTGCCTGGGTATTCGGTTATCGGGACGCGATCAGCATGACCACCATCGGTGCCGGGGCAGTAACCTACATTGTCGGCCCGGTGACCGGTGCTGCGCTGGGCGCCACCTCCGATGTGATGGCGCTGTCGATTGCCACCGGCCTGATCAAGGCGATTCTGGTGATGGTCGGCACGCCCATGGCGGCGCGCTGGATGGGGCTGGACAATCCGCGCTCGGCGATGGTTTTCGGTGGTCTGGCGGGTACTGTCAGTGGCGTCACCGCAGGGCTGGCGGCAACCGACCGGCGTCTGGTGCCCTATGGCGCGCTGACCGCTACGTTCCACACCGGTCTGGGCTGCCTGCTCGGGCCATCGGTGCTGTATTTCATCGTGCGCGCCATCGTCGGCTAGGCTCTGTACTAAAAGTGGCTGCGCTCGGTGATGCTTCGTTAAAAACAGGCTCGGAATGCTCATTTACAACACGTAGACTCCGCTTCCTCGCCTGTTTTTGCCTCGCCTGACCTTCGCTCGCCGACTTTTCGTACAGAGCCTAGGTCAGGTCGTCTGTTCCAGCAGCCGGTTGGTGTACATCCGGCACTCGGCCAACAGGGCGAGCAGGTTGGGATCGCGCTGTTTGGATTTGAGAAAAACAATGCCGATGTGTTGCTGCATCCGGTAGCGGCTCTGCAACGGGATCAGGCGCACGCGGTTTTCATAGACCGCGGCGATTCTTCCCGGCAACAGTGCGTAGCCAACGCCGGAGCTGACCATGCTCAGCAGGGTGAAGATGTCATTGACCTGCATCGCCACCTTGGGCTCGAAACCGGCCTGCTGAAACACCCGGATTCCGTCACGGTGCGTGGCGAAGCCTTGGGTCAGGGTGATGAACGTCGCTTCGCGCAGGTCGCCCAGGTCCACTTCAGAGTGTTCGGCGAACGGTGAGTCGGTGGGGACGGCGAGAAAGATGTCGTCGGAGAACAGCGCCAGATGTTCGCAGTCCGGGTCATGGGTGCTTTCATCCAGCGACACCAGCATCGCATCGACTTCCATGTTCTTGAGCTTGTAGAGCAGGTCCATGTTCGAGCCCAGAATCAGGTCGATATTCAGCTCGCTGCGGCGGATCTTCAGGCCCATGATCAACTGCGGCACGGTCTTGACCGTCAGCGAATACAACGCCCCCAGGCGAAACCGCGCCGCTGAAAAACCTGCTGCCTGACGGGTCAGCTCTACCGTGGCGAGCACATCCTGGACCAGTTTCTGCGCACGCTCTTCCAGCACATACGCGCTTTCCAGCGGCGTCAGGTTGCGTCCCTCGTGCTTGAACAACGGGCACCGCAGCGCGCTTTCCAGCGAATGAATGGCGCGGTGCACGCTGACGTTACTGGTCTGCAGCTCCTCCGCCGCCCGCGCCAGATTGCCGGTGCGCATGAAGGCCAGGAATATTTCCAGTTTCTTGAGCGTCAGTTCGTCATCGATCTGCATGTCGTGGCGCTTATGGTTGAGGTGCGCTGATTGTGCACAACTCATGCGTCGATAGCTGCTTAAAATATCCGTCACTGACACGGGTGTTGCGGTTTGTTTCAATAACCCGGAGTCTCTGTTTCCAGTGTTTTCGCCATTGAGAGAGGTATTGAGCGGATGTACTACGGAGAAAAATTCAACGCCTGGTCGCACCTGGTTGGCGCCGTGCTGGCGGCCGTCGGTGCGATCTGGTTATTGGTCATGGCGTGTCTGCATGGTGATGTCTGGAAAGTGGTCAGCATGGCCATTTATGGTGTGTGTCTGGTGACGCTGTACAGCGTCTCGACGGTCTACCACAGCGTCAAGGGACGCTCGAAATCGATCATGCAGAAGGTCGATCATTTTTCGATCTATCTGATGATTGCCGGCAGCTACACCCCGTTCTGTCTGGTGACATTACGCGGTGCGTGGGGCTGGACCCTGTTCGGAATTGTCTGGGGGCTGGCGCTGATCGGCATCCTGCAAGAGATAAAACCGCGCTCCGAAGCGCGAATCATGTCCATCGTGATCTATGCGGTGATGGGCTGGATCGTGCTGGTGGCCGTCAAGCCACTGCTGGCTGCGCTCGGTGTATCGGGTTTCATCTGGCTGGCCGGAGGCGGCGTGCTGTACACCGTCGGCATCCTGTTCTTCGCCTACGACCAGATCCGCCACTTTCACGGCATCTGGCACCTGTTCGTCATCGGCGGCAGTTTGATGCACTTCGTGGCGATTTGTTTTTATGTGCTGTGAAAGTGGCCAGGTTCAGGCCTCAATGGCTGTGTAAATGCAAATCCTTGTGGGAGCGAGCCGGTGTCTGACTCTGAGCGTGCAGCGCGTTTGAGGACGCATCAAATGATTAGAAATCGCCCCACAACTGCTGCGCCACGCTGAGCGCGACCACGGGAGCGGTTTCAGTGCGCAGCACGCGTGGGCCGAGGCGCGCGGCGTGGAAGCCGGCGTCTTGCGCCTGAGCGACTTCCGCATCGTTCAGACCGCCTTCCGGACCAATCAGAAAGGCCAGGCTGACAGGTTTGTCATGGCTGGTCAGGGGTTCGGCCACCGGGTGCAGGACCAGTTTCAGGTCGGCCTCGGTGTGCTTGATCCACTCGGCCAGCGGCATCGGCGCATGAATCACCGGCACCACGGAGCGACCACATTGCTCACAGGCGCTGATCGCGATCTGCTGCCAGTGCGCCTGACGCTTCTCGGCACGTTCGTCTTTCAGGCGCACCTCGCAGCGTTCGCTGATAATCGGCGTGATTTCGCTGACGCCCAGTTCGGTGGCCTTTTGAATGGCCCAGTCCATCCGCTCGCCCCGCGACAGGCCTTGACCGAGATGAATGCGCAGGCCTGACTCTACCTGGCCCGCGAAGCTTTCAGTGAGCTGCACATGCACGCGCTTCTTGCCGACTTCCAGCAAGGTGCCGCGAAACTCCTGACCCGACCCGTCGAACAGTTGCAGCGCGTCACCTTCGGTCATGCGCAGCACGCGGCTGATGTAATGCGCCTGGGCCTCAGGCAGTTCATGCTCGCCCAGACTCAGCGGCGTTTCAGTAAAAAAGCGGGACAGTCTCATGGTGTGTCTCGGTTCCAGTGTTCGTTTTGGGATGACGCCGTCACCCGGCTCGCTCCCGCATGTGCAGCCAGGCCCCTGTAGGAGCGGACTTGTCCGCGAAGGCGTCAGTCATGACGCCGCAATTTCCAGCCTTAACCCGGATCCCTGAAATCCGGATGAAAGTTCTCACGCACGGCAACGCTGACGCTGCTACGTGTCGCGATATCAATACCTTCGCTGGCCACCTCGGCGAGGAAGTCGATCTGCTCCGGCGTGATCACGTACGGCGGCAGGAAATACACCACACTGCCCAGCGGCCGCAGCAGTGCGCCACGCTCCAGTGCGTGCTGGAAGACTTTCATGCCGCGGCGTTCCTGCCACGGGTAGGCGGTCTTGGTGGCCTTGTCCTGAACCATTTCGATGGCGATGGCCATGCCGGTCTGACGCACTTCCGCGACGTGCGGGTGATCGACCAGATGCGCAGTGGCCGTCGCCATACGTTGTGCCAGGGCCTTGTTGTTCTCGATGACGTTGTCCTGCTCGAAGATATCCAGGGTCGCCAGCGCCGCCGCACAGGCCAGCGGGTTGCCGGTGTAGCTGTGCGAGTGCAGAAACGCACGCAGGGTCGGGTAGTCGTCGTAGAACGCGTCGTACACATCATCGGTGGTCAGGCAGGCGGCCAGCGGCAGGTAGCCACCGGTCAGCGCCTTGGACAGGCACAGGAAGTCCGGACGAATACCTGCCTGTTCACAGGCGAACATGGTCCCGGTACGGCCGAAACCGACAGCGATTTCATCGTGGATCAGGTGCACGCCATAGCGGTCGCAGGCATCGCGCAGCAGCTTGAGGTAGATCGGGTGATACATGCGCATGCCGCCCGCGCCCTGGATCAGCGGTTCGACGATCACTGCCGCGACGCTGGCGTGGTGCTCGGCGAGGGTCTGCTCCATGGCGGCGAACATATTGCGCGAATGCTCTTCCCAGCTCATGCCGTCCGGGCGGTGGTAGCAATCGGGGCTCGGCACCTTGATGGTGTCGAGCAGCAGCGCCTTGTAGGTTTCGGTGAACAGCGGCACGTCACCAACCGACATCGCCGCCATGGTCTCGCCGTGGTAGCTGTTGGTCAGGGTGACGAAGCGTTTCTTGTCCGGCTGGCCGCGATTGAGCCAGTAGTGAAAGCTCATTTTCAGCGCGACTTCGATGCACGATGAGCCGTTATCGGCGTAGAAGCAGCGGGTCAGGCCGTCAGGCGTGAGTTTGACCAGCCGTTCGGACAGCTCGATCACCGGCTGATGGCTGAAACCGGCGAGGATCACGTGCTCCAGCTGATCGACCTGGTCCTTGATGCGCTGATTGATGCGCGGGTTGGCGTGTCCGAAAACGTTGACCCACCAGGAGCTGACAGCGTCCAGATAACGCTTGCCCTCGAAGTCTTCAAGCCATACGCCTTCACCACGCTTGATCGGTATCAACGGCAGATTTTCGTGGTCTTTCATCTGGGTGCAGGGGTGCCACAGGACCTTCAGGTCACGCTGCATCCACTGGTCATTGAGGCCCATTTGCAATCTCCGGGTAGCGACTCGCCTGATGCGAGGACGAACAATCGCGCAAGCCTATGCAATGCCCGGCTGCGGAACAACCTTTGATGCAGTTTTAACGGCCGATGGACATTGCTGGCGGCTATTTGATGGCTCGCGTATCCTGCGCAGCGAGTCGATGTGTCGGGCTGACTTGCCCTATCTTCCCTATGTTTTCTGGAGTTCGCCGAATGCTTTCTGGTTGGCTGCGCGCGTGTGCGCTGATAGTGGCAGGGTTGGTCAGCGTTTCGACGCTCGCCGATGAAAAACAACGAACCGCCATTGTCGTCGGTGGTGGTCTGGCAGGTTTGACTGCTGCCTACGAACTGCAGGCCAAAGGCTGGCAGGTGACGGTGCTGGAAGCCAAGCCGAGTCTGGGTGGCCGCTCCGGTCTGGCGACCAGCGAGTGGATCGGCAACACCAAGGCTCAGCCTGTGCTGAACCGCTACCTGGACAGCTTCAAGCTGCCTACCGTGCCTGCGCCTGAATTCGTGCGCACGCCCAGCTACCTGATCGACGGCGTGTACTTCACCCAGGCTGACCTGGCCGTCAAACAGCCGGCGACCGCCGAAGCCATCAAGCGCTACAACGATACGCTGGATAACCTCGCGCGTTCGGTTGATGACCCGGAAAACCCGGCGTCCAACAGCACGCTGTTTGCGCTCGACCAGATCAACGTCGCCAACTGGCTGGACCGCCTGAACCTGCCTGTCACGGCGCGTCAGTTGATCAATCAGCAGATCCGTACCCGCTACGACGAGCCTTCGCGCCTGTCGCTGCTGTACCTCGCCCAGCAATCGCGGGTGTATCGTTCGGTAGACGAGCGTGACCTGCGTGCTGCACGCCTGCCCGGTGGCAGTGCGGTGCTGACCCAGGCGTTCGTCAAGCAACTCAAGACCGTCAAGACCAACTCGCCGGTGACGGCAGTCATTCAAGAGAAGGACAAGGTCACGGTCAAGGCTGGCGCCACCAGCTATACAGCAGACTATGCAGTGATGGCCGTGCCGTTGCGTTCGCTGGGCAAGATCCAGATGACGCCTGCACTGGACGCGCAGCACATGGGCGCGATCAAGAGTACCAACTACGGCTGGCGCGACCAGATCATGCTCAAGTTCAAGACTCCGGTCTGGGACAGCAAGGCGCGCATGTCCGGTGAAGTGTTCAGTAACACCGGTCTGGGCATGTTGTGGGTAGAGCCGGCGCTTAAAGGTGGCGCCAACGTGGTGATCAACCTGTCTGGCGACAACGCACGCATCATGCAGGCCTTCGGCGACAAGCAGATGGTCGACCAGGTGCTGATCCGTCTGCATGCGTTCTACCCTGAGGCACGCGGCGCCTACACCGGCTATGAAATCCGCCGTTACAGCGTCGATCCTTCCACCGGCGGTTCTTACCTGGCGTTCGGTCCCGGCCAGATCAGCAAATACTGGCGCTTGTGGGAACGGCCGATTCTGCGCGTAGCCTTTGCTGGCGAGCACACCGACACCTTGTACCCTGGCACTCTGGAAGGCGCCCTGCGCAGTGGTCAGCGTGCAGCCGGACAGGTGCAGGATCTGGCCGCTGGCAAGTCGTTCGAACCGGTCAAGGTTGCACCGCCGAAAGCACCGGCCCCGGCTGCGCAGAAGTCCGAAGGCAATTTCTTCAGCAACCTGTTCGGCGGCTCCTCCGACAAGCCGGCTGAACCTGCCAAGCCGCAGGCTGACAAACCAGGCTTCTTCTCGCGCCTGTTCGGTGGCGGTGAACAACCGGCTCCGGCACCTGCTCCGGTAGAGAAAGCTGTAGAGCCTGCTCCAGCGCCTGTACCGGCTGCCGCTCCGGCACCCGTGGTTGCGCCGGCTGTCCAGCCTGCCAAGCCACCGGTAAAAGCCGAGCCAGCGAAGAAGCCGGCGACCAAGGCTGAGCCTGCGAAGAAAGTGCAGAGCAAGGAAGCGGCCAGGAAAGAAGCAGCCAAAAAAGAGGCTGCGAAGAAGGAAGCGGCGAAAAAAGAGGCCGCGAAAAAGGCTCAGAGCAAACCGGCTCCAGCCAAGACCCCCGCGGAAGCAGCGCCTGCAGACGCCAATAACTGACCGTCCGATGGCTGACTGAAAGGGATGCGGTTCATACCGCATCCCTTTTTTTATGCGCGCTCCATTCGTTCTATCCCTGTAGATAGCCCTTGTCGGGCCTGATCGTGCCGTTCATCGGTATCGAAAGGCCGATGGTCATTGCAACGTGTTACTGACGGCAAATTATCGGGATGCTGCTGCAGCGCGGACAGCCTGACACCGCTGAACAGAGGTTCAGGTGTTGAAGGAAGCAACAGAATCGAGGTACGAACTGCCCACCAGACCTATCGTATTGTTCGATACGTCCGAGCGAAATTTTGCGCTTTCATTCGATAGATAAAAAGCTAGTCTGGTAACACTTCTGACAAGGTACTGGTAATGCAGCTACGTAATTCATCCTCTCGCTACGGTCTGGTCAGCATGGTGCTGCACTGGGGTGTGGCTGCTGTCGTGTTTGGAATGTTTGCGCTGGGGCTGTGGATGGTCGGGCTGGATTACTACGATACGTGGCGCAAGGCGGGCCCTGATCTGCACAAGAGCATCGGCATCACGCTGTTTGCGGTCATGTTGATCCGCGTGGTCTGGCGTCTGCTCAGTCCGCCACCGCCGCCGTTGACCAGCTACAGTAAGTTGACGCGCATCGGTGCTGCATTCGGCCATCTGTTTTTGTACGTCGCACTGTTTGCCGTCATGTTCGCCGGGTATCTCATTTCCACCGCCGACGGCGTGGGGATTCCGATATTCGGCCTGTTCGATGTGCCCGCGCTGGTCTCGGGCCTTCCTGATCAGGCAGAAACGGCTGGCTGGATTCACCTGTATCTGGCCTGGGTCATCGTGATATTCGCGGGGCTCCATGGTCTTGCTGCATTGAAACACCACTTCATCGATCGCGATGTGACCCTCAAGCGTATGCTGGGTCGTAATTGATTGTTCAACCAAAACGGGAATAAACGCATGTTGAAGAAGTCTCTCGCCGCTCTGGCTCTGGGTACCGCATTGTTGTCTGCTGGCCAGGCCATGGCTGCCGACTACGTTATCGACAAGGAAGGTCAACACGCATTCGTTGACTTCAAGATCAGCCACCTGGGTTACAGCTTCATCCACGGTACCTTCAAGGACTGGGAAGGCACGTTCAGCTTCGATGCTGCCAAGCCTGAAGCCAGTAAAATCAATGTCGATCTGAAAACCGCCAGCCTGTTCACCAACCACGCTGAGCGCGACAAACACATCTCCAGCAAAGACTTCCTGGACGTTGCCAAATACCCTGAGGCCAAATTCGTTTCCACCGCAGTCAAATCGACTGGCGAGAAAACGGCTGACGTCACTGGCGACCTGACCCTGCACGGCGTGACCAAGCCAATCGTCATCAAGGCAACCTTCAACGGCGAAGGCAAGGATCCATGGGGCGGCTACCGTGCCGGCTTCAACGGTACTTCGACGCTGAACCTGAACGACTTCGGCATCAAAGGCCCAGGCCCAACGTCGCAGACGCTGGATCTGGACATCAGCTTCGAAGGCGTACAGAAGAAGTAATTGCACGCTTGATCGACAGAACGCCGACCCTTGGGTCGGCGTTTTTGTTGGTGCTGCCCAGGATCGAACGCGGAGCGTCCAAGGCTGCGCTACTACGCGGAGCGCTTATCTTCATATACAAGCCCTGAAAAGCTCGGAGGACGGCGCTTTCAGGTTTCTGCCCGCAGGGCGTGGGAGCGGACCGGGCGACGCTTCGCTTGTTCGCGAAAGGGCCTGTATATTCACCGAAAATGCATCGTCTGAGCTGAAGCCTTCGCGAACAAGTTCGCTCCTACGGCCTTCGGCCAGAATCAAAAACAGATTTACGTATACGCAGAGTGCGGGAGCGATCATCTCGCACGACGATCATCGATACAACAAACAAAAACGCCCCGAACAGGTCGGGGCGTTTTTAGTGTTGCGTGGCTATCAGCTGTCGCGATTGCGGGTCAGCAGGGCCGGTTTTTCACCGCGTGGACGGCTTGGCAACTGGTCCAGTTGCTCGGCAGAAGGGAAGCGGTCGATCTTGGATTCCTTGTGCACGATCTTCGGCTGAGGCTGGCCGTCGCGGGGGGCGCGTGCGACTGGCTCCTGACCTTCACGTGGCAAGGGTTGCTCTTCACGTGCCGGGCGACGGCCACGTGGCTGACCATCACGCGAGCGGGGTGCCGATGAACCCGAGCCGTTGCGCTTTGGCGCGCCACTGCCCGAGCCGTTGCGCGCACCACCTGCAGGGCGACCCGGATTGGCCGGGCGAGCAGCGCCGCCAGCGGCCGGTGCGGCTGCGCCAGGCGCGGCAGCAGGGCGACGACCACGGTTCTGGCCTTTGCCCTGATAAGGACTGACGTAGTCAGCGCGGTTGCCGAAGTTGTCTACTTCATCGTCACGGAACTCGTCAGGGGCGCGATCGGCTGCCGGACGCGGTGTGGCGGGTTGCGATGCACGCTGTTCGCTGCGAGGCGTGCCCTCACGAGGTTTTTTTTCGCGTGGCTGCCTTGCAGGGCGTTCGCCAGTGGCGGAGGCAGCAGCAGGTTTTTCCTTGCCTTTATCCTTGCCCTTGTCGCGACGACCACCGTTGTTCTTGTCGCCATCGCCACGTGCAGGACGTGCGCCACGCGAGTTGCGAACATCCGGACGCTCACGCACTTCAGGCTTCTCAGCCTCGACTGCAGTGATGTCGAAGCCCATCAGGTCACCGTCGGCGATCTTCTGCTTGGTCATGCGCTCGATGCTTTTGAGCAGCTTCTCTTCGTCCGGCGCAACCAGCGAAATGGCTTCGCCGGAGCGACCGGCACGGCCGGTACGACCGATACGGTGAACGTAGTCTTCGTCGACGTTGGGCAGCTCGAAGTTGACGACATGCGGCAACTGATCGATATCCAGGCCGCGTGCGGCGATATCGGTCGCGACCATGATGCGTACATCACCTGCCTTGAAGTCGGCCAGTGCCTTGGTACGGGCGTTCTGGCTCTTGTTGCCGTGGATCGCGACAGCCGCAAGGCCGTGCTTGTCCAGGTACTCAGCCAGACGGTTGGCACCGTGCTTGGTGCGGGTGAAGACCAGCACCTGTTCCCAGGCACCGACGGTAATCAGGTGCGCCAGCAGTGAACGCTTGTGGTTGGCTGCCAGGCGGAAAACCCGTTGCTCGATACGCTCGACCGTGGTGTTCGGCGGCGTGACTTCGATGCGCTCTGGGTTGTGCAGCAGCTTGCCGGCCAACGACGTGATGTCATTGGAGAAGGTAGCCGAGAACAGCAGGTTCTGGCGCTTGGCCGGCAGCCGCGCGAGGACCTTCTTGACGTCATGCACGAAGCCCATGTCGAGCATCCGGTCTGCTTCATCGAGCACCAGGATTTCGACGTGGGAGAGGTCGACACTGCCTTGACCGGCCAGGTCGAGCAGGCGGCCAGGGCAGGCCACCAGGACGTCCACACCACGGGACATGGCCTGAACCTGAGGGTTCATGCCGACGCCGCCGAAGATGCAGGCGCTGACGAACTTCAGGTCGCGGGCATAGAGCTTGAAGCTCTCGTGTACCTGTGCGGCCAGTTCGCGGGTCGGGGTCAGGACCAGAACGCGTGGTTGACGCGGGCCGTGACGCTGGGATTTGTCCGGAACACCATTGGGAAACAGCCGCTCCAGAATAGGGAGGGCGAAACCACCGGTTTTACCAGTACCGGTCTGTGCCGCAACCATCAGGTCGCGACCTTGCAACACGGCGGGAATGGCCCGCTGTTGCACGGGGGTAGGCTGGGTATAGCCCGCTGCCTCGATGGCGCGGACTAAAGCCTCGGAGAGACCGAGGGAAGCAAAGGACATGAGTAATCCTGTTCTGTTGGAGCTTAAGCTCAAGGGATGTCTTGCCTGGCGCGAATGGCGTGTAAAGACAACGCGATCCCGTCCGGTCCTGCCGGGTCTTCAGTGCATTCCGTGACGTCTGCGCTTGATGAAAATTGCGCTGTTGGCGTGAACGGATGACGATTGCAAGACCGGGCGTCCGGGCGTAAGCCTGGCGGGAAGGCTGGAGTATAACAGAGCGAGCGCAATACGCCGCTTTCCTGCTGCCCAACGGTGTATGAGGCCGCGATCCCCCGGAAACTGCCGGGTGGATCGCGGTGCCGCAGCCGTTTTCAGCGCGGCAGTTGCAGGTTGTTCCACACCGCCAGGCTCGGTTCTGCCTGGTTCAGCGTGTAGAAGTGCAGACCGGGGGCGCCGCCTTGCAGCAGTCGTTCGCACATCTGCGTGATGACTTCTTCGCCGAACGCCTGGATGCTTTGCACATCATCGCCGTAGGCTTCCAGCTGTTTACGGATCCAGCGCGGGATTTCCGCACCGCAGGCATCCGAGAAGCGCGCCAGCTTGCTGTAATTGGTGATCGGCATGATGCCCGGCACGATCGGAATGCTGACGCCCATCTTCTCGACACGCTCGACGAAGTTGAAGTAGCTGTCGGCGTTGAAGAAGTACTGAGTGATCGCACTGTCGGCGCCGGCATTGGCTTTGTTGACGAAGTGCTTGAGGTCGTCTTCGAAATTGCGCGCCTGCGGGTGCATTTCCGGGTAGGCGGCAACTTCGATGTGGAAGTGGCTGCCGCTTTCCTGGCGAATGAAGCTCACCAGGTCATTGGCGTGACGCAGCTCACCGCTGGCCATGCCCATGCCCGAAGGCAGGTCGCCGCGCAGTGCCACGATGCGTTTGATGCCCGCATCCTTGTATTGCGCCAGCAGGTTGCGCAGGTCGTCCTTGCTGTCGCCCACGCAGGACAAATGCGGCGCAGCAGGTACTTTGATCTCGTTTTCCAGCTGTAGCACGGTATTGAGCGTGCGGTCGCGGGTCGAGCCACCGGCACCATAGGTGCAGGAGAAAAAATCAGGGTTGTACGTGGCTAACTGACGAGCGACGGTCAGCAGCTTTTCGTGTCCAGCGTCGGTTTTGGTAGGAAAGAACTCGAAGCTGAAGCGGCGTTCTTGAGACATGGGGGAGGAGACCTCCAGCTTTTAGCTGCAAGCTACAAGCTGCAAGAGGGCTGTATGCCTGGCTCCGCAGCCTCATGCTTACCGCTCACGGCTGTGTAATAACGATAAAGAAACGAGCGTCAAGCTCAAGCTGCAAACAAGAGAAATGCACTTGCTTGCAGCTTGAAGCTTATCGCTTGCAGCTATCTATCAATAGCGATAAGCGTCTGGCTTGAACGGGCCTTCGACGGTCACGCCGATGTAATCGGCCTGGGTCTTGGTCAGCTTGGTCACAACGCCACCGAAGCCGCGGACCATTTCCAGGGCCACTTCTTCGTCGAGTTTCTTCGGCAGTACTTCAACGGTCAGACGCTCGGCTTTCTTGGCCGGGGCCAAGTCGGCGTACTTCTGCTCGAAGAGGAAGATCTGCGCCAGAACCTGGTTGGCGAACGAGCCATCCATGATGCGGCTTGGGTGGCCAGTGGCGTTACCCAGGTTTACCAGACGGCCTTCGGCCAGCAGGATCAGGTAGTCGTCGTTCTGTGCGTCGAACGAGCCTGGGCCGGTACGATGGATCTTGTGAACCTGTGGCTTCACTTCTTCCCATGCCCAGTTCTTGCGCATGAAAGCGGTATCGATTTCGTTGTCGAAGTGACCGATGTTGCACACCACAGCACGCTTTTTCAGCGCCTTGAGCATGTTGGAGTCGCAAACGTTGACGTTACCGGTGGTGGTCACGATCAGGTCGATCTTGCCCAGCAGCGCTTTGTCGATGCTCGCTTCGGTGCCGTCGTTTTCTCCGTCGATGAATGGCGAAACCAGCTCGAAACCGTCCATGCAGGCCTGCATGGCGCAGATCGGGTCGACTTCGGTCACTTTGACGATCATGCCTTCCTGACGCAGCGACTGGGCCGAGCCCTTGCCCACGTCACCGTAGCCGATCACCAACGCCTGCTTGCCGGACAGCAAGTGGTCGGTGCCGCGCTTGATGGCGTCGTTCAGGCTGTGACGGCAGCCGTACTTGTTGTCGTTCTTGCTCTTGGTCACCGAGTCGTTGACGTTGATGGCCGGGATTTTCAGCTCGCCCTTGGCCAGCATGTCCAGCAGGCGGTGCACGCCAGTGGTGGTTTCTTCGGTGACGCCGTGGATCTTGTCCAGCATCGCCGGGTATTTCTTGTGGATGATCTCGGTCAGGTCGCCGCCGTCGTCGAGGATCATGTTGGCGTCCCATGGCTGGCCATCCTTGAGGATGGTCTGCTCGATGCACCACTCGTATTCTTCTTCGGTTTCGCCTTTCCAGGCGAACACAGGAATGCCGGCAGCAGCGATGGCCGCAGCAGCCTGGTCCTGAGTGGAGAAAATGTTGCACGACGACCAGCGAACTTCGGCACCCAGGGCAACCAGGGTTTCGATCAGTACGGCGGTCTGAATGGTCATGTGGATGCAGCCGAGAATCTTCGCGCCTTTCAGCGGCTGATCACCAGCGTATTTGCGACGCAGACCCATCAGGGCAGGCATTTCGGATTCGGCGATGATGGTTTCGCGGCGGCCCCAGGCGGCCAGGGAAATATCGGCAACCTTGTAGTCATTGAATTCTGCGGGCGTCATTACAGCACTCATTGAGAGTCTCCATTCCATAAAAATGCGAATGGGCGCCGTTGTGCGTTTAAGGTTTGCCGGTCGAGGATCGTCCTGGCAAACAACGCCCCATCCGAGCCTGACAGGGAAAACCTGCTGCAGCGCCCCTCGGACAGGTGGCGGGAACGGTATCAAGCGTAGATGACCGTTTTGAAACGTTTGGCAGTATAGCGGTGCTCGCGATTCTTCCCAAGGCTTTCTGTCGGTTTAAAGGCCATCCAATTGCCATCTGTCTGTAATAGGGTCGATGCACAGTCGCTATGACGCAGGCATGGGCGCGGGTCGCCGGCTCTGCCATCATGCAGCTATCCATCGGCCAGACGCTCAGGAGTGACCATGAATTTCCACACCCGCAAGTGGGTAAAGCCCGAAGACCTCAACCCCAACGGCACGTTGTTCGGCGGCAGCCTGCTGCGCTGGATCGATGAAGAGGCGGCGATCTACGCGATCGTTCAACTGGGTAATCAGCGGGTGGTCACCAAGTACATCTCTGAAATCAACTTCGTCAGTGCCTCGCGTCAGGGCGACATCATCGAGCTGGGCATCACCGCCACAGAATTCGGTCGCACCTCGATCACGCTCAAATGCCAGGTGCGCAACAAGATCACCCGCAAAAGCATTTTGACCGTCGACAAGATCGTCTTCGTCAACCTCGACGAAGACGGCCAGCCTGCGCCGCATGGCCGGACTGAAATCCGCTACATCAAGGACCAGTTCGACGAAGAGGACTGACGCTCAGGTCGCTGAACATCGGACGCGGAGCGTCCAGAACAGCATGCCCACGCGGAGCATGGGCACGATAGTGTTCTTGCGTAAACCTGCCGTGCATGGACACGACAGTTACAGAATGATCGTTCCTCACGCTCCGCGTCATCCATAAAAGCAGGTTCAGCCCCTGGCTTGTAACGCGCGCAACCACGCCAGACCCGCGCTGGTATCGCCTTTCGGGCGATATTCGCAGCCGATCCAACCGCTGTAGCCCAGTTCGTCGATGACGTTGAACAGGTGCTCGTAGTTCAGTTCGCCCAGGCCCGGCTCATGGCGATCCGGTACCCCGGCGATCTGAATGTGGCCGATGCCTGCAAAGTCACGACGCAGTTTGCTGGTCAGGTCGCCTTCGACGATCTGGCAGTGGTAGCAGTCGAACTGCACTTTCAGGTTGTCGGCGCCCACCAGCTTACAGATGTCCTGCGCCTGATCCTGACGATTGAGGAAGAAGCCCGGCATGTCGCGGGTGTTGATCGGTTCGATCAGAATCGTGACGCCTGCGCCCTTGGCGTGCTCAGCCGCGAACGCCAGGTTTTCCAGGTAGACCGCCTGATGACGCTCACGCAACCCTTCATTGGGCAGCAGGCCGGCCATGACGTGCACACGGTCATTGCCCAGCACCTGCGCATATTCCAGCGCCCGCTCGATACCGCTGCGAAATTCCGCTTCACGGCCCGGCAGCGTGGCAATGCCTCGCTCGCCTGCCTCCCAGTCGCCCGGCGGAGCGTTGAAAAGCGCCTGCACCAGACCGTTGTCGCTCAGGCGCTGCTTGAGTTCCTGAGTGCTGTAGGCGTAAGGGAACAGGTACTCGACCGCGCCGAAACCATCGGCAGCGGCTGCGGCAAAGCGCTCAAGAAAATCATGCTGCGGGTACAGCATGCTGAGGTTGGCGGCAAAACGAGGCATGTTAACTCCAGTCTTCAAAAGGTCAGACGAATGGCCAAAGCAGCAGGGTGATCACGAAGCCCAGTGTGCCCAGCAGCGTGACCAGTACGGTCCAGGTGCGCAAGCCGTCGGCGACGTTGAGGCCCGCCAGCTTGGTGAACATCCAGTAACCGGCATCGTTGATGTGCGACATGGCCAGACCGCCACCGCCCATGGCCAGACACAGCAGGGCCAGGTGGTTGGCGCTCAGGTCCAGTGTGGCGATCAGCGGGCTGAGAATGCCTGCGGTGGTGACCAGTGCAACGGTGGTCGATCCTTGAACGGCGCGCAGCAGCAGGGTCAGCAGGAAGCCCAGCGCGAGTACCGGCAGACCGGTGTTGCGCAGCGCCTCGGAGACCACGGCACCAATGCCGGTGTCGACCAGCACCTTGCCGAATACGCCACCGGCGCCGGCAATCAGGATCACCATCGCCACACCTGGCAAGGCCGAGCCGATCACATCTGACACCTGGGTACGGCTCCAGCCGCGACGTGAGCCCAGCAGCCAGGCGCACAGCAGGGTATCGATCAGCAGCGCAACCAGAGGCGCGCCCAGCACGGTCAGCACCGCGCGCAGCGTGGACGTTGCTGGCAGCATGGTGGTGGCCAGCGTGCCCATCAGAATCAGCACGATCGGCAGCAGGATCAGCGCGATGATCAGTCCGAAACCCGGTGCGGGCGCGGGCGGCAGCTTGTTTGCCAGGCTGCTGGCGCTCTCTTCGACGCCCATTGTTCGGGTTTCGGTCGCTTCGCGCACAGCGGAGTAATCGTTGCGCGCCCAGGCTTCCAGGTCTTCGTTGGTGACATGCGGGCCATAGACTTCGGCGCGGATGTCATCGGTCATCGGGTAAGTCTTGCGGGTCATACGCCCCGCGACGAAGTAGCCGATCATGCACAGCACGGCAACGATCGGAATGCCCAGCATCAGCACCCGGCCCAGGTCCGCGCCCAACTGGCTGGCGGCGGCAACAGCGCCAGGATGCGGCGGCAGAAACGCATGCACGGCGAGCAGTGCAGCGCACATCGGCAGCGCGAAAATCAGCAGCGGCTTGCGTGCCGCCCGTGCGACACCGTAGGCCAGCGGCATGAGGATGATCACGCCGACCTCGAAGAACACCGGAATGCCGACCATGAAGCCGGCAACGGTCAGCGCCAGCGGCGTGCGCCTGTTGCCGAAGCGGTTGATCAGGGTCTTGGCCAGTGCTTCGGCCCCGCCGGACAGCTCGATAATGCGCCCGATCATTGCGCCCAGGGCGATGATGATCGCGATATGGCCGAGCGTCTTGCCCATGCCGCCTTCGATGGTGGCAACCAGGTCGGCCGGTTTAACACCGGCGACCAGCGCCACGATAATGCTGACCAGCATCAGGGCGACAAAGGGCTGGAATTTGTACTTGAGCACGAGAAACAACAGCAGTGCGATGCCCGCACCGGCCACGACCATCAACATGAGCGGCGTCATGCCCGTGCACTCCGGTCAATGGCGGTAAAGACTGACAACGAAACAGCGGGGTAGGGGTGAGTCATGCTCTCGATTCCTGTTGTTATTGTTGTTCGACCGGGAGGCGCAATGCACTCCCCGATCACCGTGTGTTCGTTACCACCTGGCGCCGAACACCTGACGCAGCTCTTCAAGCGCCGCCGGGTCCAGCGGTGCAGGTTTGGGGTTGCTCATCAGCCACAGGCGGGCAGTCTCTTCCAACTCTTCCAGGGCATAGCAGGCCTTGGCCACCGAGCTTTCCCAGACCACCGGACCGAGGCGCTCGAGCATCACGCCGCGCACGCTGTTGGCCAGTTCCGCCACGCGCTCGGCGACTTTCGGCGAGCCCGGACGTTCGTAAGGGATCAACGGGATATGCCCGACCTTCATGACCTGATACGGCGTCAGTGGCGGCAGAATGTCGTCTTCCTGCCACACTCCGGCCAGGGTCAGGGCGACCAGATGCGTCGAGTGCGTGTGCACCACGCCGCCGACCTGCGGGTTGCGGTCGTAGACTTCGCGGTGCAGGGCCAGGGTCTTGGACGGCTTGCTGCCGGACACCCATTCGCCGGCCAGATTGACCTTGGCAATATCGGCCGGGTCCATGCGGCCCAGGCAGGCGTCGGTCGGGGTAATCAGCCAGCCGTCGTCGAGTCGTGCGCTGATGTTGCCGGCGCTGCCCACCGTATAGCCACGGCCATACAGTAAACGGCCGACGTCGCAGATTTCCTGACGCAGTGCGTTTTCATCGATCATCAGGCAGCCCCCGCCAGTTGCTTGAGCGCCTTGGCGAAGAAGTCGCGCGCACCAAAGTTGCCGGATTTGAGGGCCAGGGCCAGCGGTTGTGCGCCGCTGCTCACCGTGGCCGGAACGCCCGGATCGATCTGTGCGCCGATCTGCAGCAACTGCACGCCCAGTGCCTGAACTACGGCACCGGAGGTTTCGCCACCGGCCACCACGAACCGGCGTACGCCTGCGTCCAGCAGCCCTTTGGCGATTTCACCGAGTGCGGCTTCGACCATGGCCCCGGAGCGTTCGACGCCCAGTTCTTTCTGCACGGCTTTGACTTCGTCCGGGGTGCTGGTGGCGTAGATCAATACGGTCTGCCCGGCATCTTTGGCGAAGGCCAGCGCCTGCTCGACCACCGGCTTGCCAGCGGCCAGGTCCAGCGGATTGATGCGCAGCGCAGGGCGATCGGCTTCCAGCCAGGCCGCGACCTGACCATTGGTGGCGACCGATGCGCTACCCGCCAGTACCACTTCGCCGCCACTGATGGCGACCTGTTTGGCGGCATCGATGTCGCGCAGCTTGCCCGCCTTGCGGAAGTTATCCGGCAGGCCCAGCGCCAGACCCGAGCCACCGGTCAGCAGCGGCAAGTCGGCGCAGGCTTCGCCCAGGGTGTACAAATCCGCATCCGACAGGGCATCGGCGATCGCCATGCTCACACCTTCGGCGCGCAGCTCGGCAATTCTGTTACGCACGCCTTCGACGCCCTGGGCAATGCTGTCGTAGCGCAACAGGCCGACCTTGTGGCGGGTCTGCGCTTGCAGCACACGCACCAGATTGGCGTCGGTCATGGGCGTCAGCGGGTGGTTCTGCATGCCCGATTCGCTGAGCAGCTGGTCCTGCACGAACAGGTGGCCACGGAAGATCGTGCGACCGTTTTCCGGGAAGGCCGGGCAGGCGAGGGTGAAATCGCTGCCCAGTTGCTCCAGCAGTGCTTCGCTGACCTGGCCGATGTTGCCCGCAGCAGTGGAATCGAAGGTCGAGCAGTATTTGAAGAAGATCTGCTCGCAGCCGCGCTCGCGCAGCCATTCCAGAGCCGCCAGGGATTCAGCCACCGCGTCGGCGCTGGGCGTGGTACGCGATTTCAGGGCGATGACAATCGCGTCGGCGTCCAGACCGGCAGCCATCTCGGCGCTGGGGATGCCAATGCTCTGTACGGTGCGCATGCCGCCCCGCACCAGCATGTTGGCCAGGTCGGTGGCGCCGGTGAAGTCATCGGCAATGCAGCCCAGCAGCGGGCGAGCGTTATTCAGGCTCATCAGTCGCTCCTCAGGCTTTTTCTGGCTTGGCTTTCGGCAACTCGATGCCCGGGAAAATCTTGATCACGGCCGAGTCATCTTCACGACCGAAGCCGGCGCTGGATGCCTGCATGAACATCTGGTGCGCGGTGGCCGAGAGTGGCAGCGGGAATTTGCTGCTGCGTGCGGTATCCAGCACCAGACCGAGGTCCTTGACGAAAATGTCCACGGCCGACAGCGGCGTGTAATCGGCATTGAGGATGTGCGGCACGCGGTTTTCGAACATCCACGAGTTACCGGCACTGTTGGTGATCACTTCATACAGCGCGTCAGCGTCGACACCTTCGCGCAGGCCCAGAGCCATGGCTTCGGCGCTGGCGGCGATGTGTACGCCAGCGAGCAGTTGATTGATGATTTTGACTTTCGAGCCCAGACCGTGGACGTCGCCCAAGCGATAGACCTTGCCGGCCATGCCGTTGAGGATGGCTTCTGCCTTGGCGTAGGACTCGGTCGGGCCGGAGGTCATCATGGTCATCTGGCCAGCGGCAGCCTTGGCGGCACCGCCGGAGATCGGCGCATCGAGGTACAGCAGGTTCTGTGCGGCCAGACGCTCGCCCAGTTCGACGGCGAAAGTGGGCGCGACGGTGGCGCAACCGATGACCAGGCAGCCTGGACGCAGCGCGGCAATGGCGCCGTTTTCGCCAAACAGCACGGTTTCGGTCTGTTCGGCGTTGACCACGACTGTGATGATCACATCGCAGGCAGCGGCCATGCTGGCCGGAGAATCACAGGCAACCCCGCCTTCCTGGGCGAATGCTTCGGTCACGCTGGTGCGCACATCACAGGCATGCACAGTGAAGCCGCTACGCAGCAACGAGCGGGCAATGCCCAGACCCATCGCACCCAGGCCGATAACGCCAACGTTCTTGCCAGTCATGCAGTAATCCTCGAAGTCAGTGCCGATGCCTGTGAAGCCGGCATTCGGACGTTATTGTTCTGATCTGTGAATCGGATAGTGAATCAATGAGTAAATAATGTGAAGTATTTTTATTTTTCACAAAATTTAACATCGATAGGCTTTTTCCATCGCGCACAAAAAAGCCCCTGTGCGGGGCTTGATTGAAAACCATGATGTTCGGCGTGCGGCGCCGTCTTTCACGAATCAGAATTTCGGCACTGGTGCGCTGGTGGCGTTTCGCAGTGAGCCGCTTTCCTGGCGCACGACTTCTTTGGGCTTGTACGCGCAATAACCGGGGCGCGGCCCGACTTTCGGGTGGTTGCGGCAGGTGTCCGGGCGCTTGTCATAGATGGTGCACAGGCGGCTCTTGCGGTCCAGGTACAGGCAGTCGTTGTTGCTCATGCGCTGCAAGGTGAAGATCTCGGACTTCTGGTTGTAGCGCTCGACGATGCCTTCTTTCTGCAGCCGCTTGGCGATGTTCTTCGCCGGGTCGCCACGTTCGAACTCATCGACGATGCCGATGCGGATCAGGTCCTTGATCTTCACTTCTACCGGCAACGTGCAGCAACTGGACACGCAGCCCCCGCACATGTGGCTGGAGTATTTGGCCCAGGTGTCGATGCGATCGAGTTCTGCGGCGGCGATCAAGGTGGGTTTCATTTCAGGTCAGGCTTCCGGGTGTATCGGGGCGCGCGATCATACCGGTCTGCAGCGATTTGCAGAAAGCAAAAATTGCCGAGGCGACTGTCGGTCAGGTGTGGAGAGACGGTTGGTTGCAGAGTCCGCGCCTGCCGAGCGCAGTCGGTCAGCAGGCGCGGTGTCTCAGAAGGCACTCAGGACTTGAGCTTGTCGTCGGCCCTGAACATGCTGCGGATGCCACGAACGGCCTGGCGGATGCGGTCCTGATTCTCGATCAGGGCGAAGCGCACGTGATCGTCGCCGTACTCGCCGAAACCGATGCCCGGCGAGACACACACCTTGGCTTCGGCCAGCAGCTTCTTGGCGAACTCCAGCGAACCCAGGTGCGCGTAAGCCTGGGGGATCTTCGCCCAGACGTACATCGAAGCCTTGGGGTTCTCGACCATCCAGCCCAGCTCGTGCAAGCCCTTGACCAGCACATTGCGGCGCTGGCGATACTGCTCGGCAATGTCGAGCACGCATTGCTGGTCGCCTTCCAGCGCGGCAATCGCCGCCACCTGCAGTGGCGTGAAGGTACCGTAGTCGTGGTAACTCTTGATCCGCGCCAGTGCATTCACCAGTTCGGGGTTGCCGACCATGAAGCCAATCCGCCAGCCTGCCATGTTGTAGCTCTTGGACAGGGTGAAGAACTCGACGGCAATGTCCTTGGCACCCGGCACCTGCATGATCGACGGGGCTTTCCAGCCATCGTAGACGATGTCGGCGTATGCCAGATCATGCACCACCAGCACGTCGTACTGTTTGGCCAGGGCCACCACGCGCTCGAAGAAATCCAGCTCCACACATTGCGCAGTCGGGTTGGACGGGAAGCCCAGAATCATCATCTTCGGCTTGGGGATCGAGCCGCGAATGGCTTTTTCCAGCTCGTCGAAGAAGTCCACGCCTGGCACCAGCGGCACCGATCGCACCTGGGCGCCGGCAATCACGGCACCGTAGATGTGGATCGGGTAACTGGGGTTGGGCACCAGCACCGTGTCGCCCTGATCCAGCGTGGCGAGCATCAGGTGGGCCAGGCCTTCCTTGGAACCAATGGTCACGATCGCTTCGCTTTCAGGGTCGATGTCGACCTCGTAGCGCTTCTTGTACCAGTTGGAAATCGCCCGGCGCAGGCGTGGAATACCGCGCGAGGTGGAGTAGCCGTGGGTGTCTTCGCGCTGGGCGACGGTGATCAGTTTTTCGACAATGTGCGGCGGTGTGGCCCCGTCGGGGTTGCCCATGCTCAGGTCGATAATGTCCTCACCGCGACGACGAGCAGCCATTTTCAGCTCGGCGGTGATGTTGAACACGTAAGGGGGGAGTCGATCGATGCGCGCAAAGCGGCGCGGCGAACCTTGGTCTGCCATGAGTATCTCGCGTACGTAAGCGCCCGGAACCGTCCGAGCGACGTGGCCACATGAGGCGGCCTGCCGAGGAAGATAGATGGGCTGATAGCCTTTTGTCCATCGGGATTTGCAACGCCGTGCCAAGACCGATATTCGGACCCCACCAAACCACCCGGCGGTGTAGAATCGGCGCTATTCATCGCCAGTCATCCCCGGCGGGTTTATGAGCTCAGGCCGAGTACACGGTGATCCCGTGGTGTTCGGTTTCTTCGCTGCCTGCGGTCACTGCCGCTCGTCCGCGACGTCAATAGAAGCTCACTCCCTTCCTGATCAGCCTTATTTTTGCCGGAGTGCTCCAATGCCTGATTACCGCTCGAAAACCTCCACCCACGGCCGCAACATGGCCGGCGCCCGTGCCCTGTGGCGCGCCACGGGCATGAAGGACGAAGATTTCAAGAAACCGATCATCGCCATCGCCAACTCCTTCACCCAGTTCGTGCCAGGCCACGTCCACCTAAAGGACATGGGCCAGCTGGTCGCGCGTGAAGTCGAGCGCGCCGGGGGCGTGGCCAAGGAATTCAACACCATTGCGGTCGACGACGGCATCGCCATGGGCCACGACGGCATGCTCTATTCGCTGCCGAGCCGCGAGATCATTGCCGACTCGGTCGAATACATGGTCAACGCGCATTGCGCCGACGCCATCGTGTGCATTTCCAACTGCGACAAGATCACCCCGGGCATGCTGATGGCGTCGTTGCGCCTGAACATTCCGGTGATCTTCGTCTCCGGCGGGCCAATGGAAGCGGGCAAGACCAAGCTGGCCAGCCACGGCCTGGATCTGGTCGATGCGATGGTCATCGCCGCCGACTCGACCGCCAGTGACGAAAAAGTCGCCGAGTACGAGCGCAGCGCCTGTCCGACCTGCGGGTCGTGTTCCGGCATGTTCACCGCCAACTCGATGAACTGCCTGACCGAAGCACTGGGCCTGGCCCTGCCGGGCAACGGTTCCGCACTCGCCACCCACAGCGACCGCGAGCAACTGTTCCTGCAGGCCGGCCGCACCATCGTTGACCTGTGCCGTCAGTACTACAAGGAAAACGATGACTCGGTGTTGCCGCGCAACATCGCCAACTTCAAGGCGTTCGAGAACGCCATGACGCTGGACATCGCCATGGGCGGTTCGACCAACACCATCCTGCACTTGCTGGCCGCTGCTCAGGAAGCCGAGATCGACTTCGACCTGCGCCACATCGACCATCTTTCGCGCAAGGTGCCGCAGCTGTGCAAGGTCGCGCCGAACATCCAGAAGTACCACATGGAAGACGTGCACCGCGCAGGCGGGATCTTCAGCATCCTCGGCGAGCTGGCCCGTGGGGGGCTGCTGCACACCGACCTGCCGACCGTACACAGCAAGACCCTGGCTGAAGGCATCGCCAAATGGGACATCACCCAGACGGACGACGAAGCCGTGCACACCTTCTTCAAGGCAGGCCCGGCGGGCATCCCGACGCAGACCGCGTTCAGCCAGTCGACCCGCTGGGAAAGCCTGGATGACGACCGTGAAAACGGCTGCATCCGCAGCGTCCAGCACGCCTATTCGCAAGAAGGTGGCCTGGCCGTGCTGTACGGCAACATCGCACTGGACGGCTGCGTGGTGAAAACCGCCGGTGTCGACGAGTCGATCCACGTCTTCGAAGGCAACGCGAAGATCTTCGAAAGCCAGGACAGCGCGGTGCGCGGGATTCTCGCTGACGAAGTCAAAGCGGGCGACATTGTCATCATCCGCTACGAAGGCCCGAAAGGCGGCCCGGGCATGCAGGAAATGCTCTACCCGACGTCGTACCTGAAGTCCAAGGGGCTGGGCAAGGATTGCGCGCTGCTGACTGACGGCCGCTTCTCGGGCGGTACGTCCGGCCTGTCCATCGGCCACGCCTCTCCGGAAGCTGCGGCAGGCGGAGCGATCGGCCTGGTGCGCGACGGTGACAAGGTGCTGATCGACATCCCCAATCGCTCGATCAACCTGCTGATCGACGATGCCGAAATAGCCGAGCGTCGCGCCGAACAGGACAAGAAAGGCTGGAAGCCTGTCGAGCCGCGTCCACGCAAAGTGACCACCGCCCTCAAGGCCTACGCCCTGCTGGCGACCAGCGCCGACAAGGGCGCAGTGCGTGACAAGGCGTTGCTGGACAAATTGGTGCCTTGATCCGCATCGGCAACACTAAAAAGCCCGGCAGAGATGCCGGGCTTTTTGCTGTGTTTGAAAAGCTGCACTCACTTGCGGTCGGCAATCACCCCGATCAGCACCAGCACCACCAACAGCACCGGCGCCAGGCTGTAGTTGTTGAACTGGCTGAGGCCGCGCACTACCCACGGCGTGGCGTAGATCAGCGCCGCGCCGCTGCCTACGGCGCACAGCAGGGCGATGAGCGGGATGCGCAGGGCGCCGGTAATGCCGCTGATTCGCTGTTCCAGCCAGCCTTTGATGTCCGAGCCGAACAGCACCAGCAGGCAGCCCACCAGCGCGAGCGCGATTTCCGAGAGATTGCTGCGGCTCCAGCGCGAGACGGTGGCGAGCAAATCGAGTACGAAATCCATGCAGGGTCCTTAGATCAGAAAGTATTGCAGCAGGTCGTTGAGGAACAGCTGGCCTTGTGGCGTGGCGATCAGGCGTGTCGGGTCCTGGTGCAGCAACCCCTTTTGTTCAGCCTGTCGACGCGCCTCGGCCAGCGAATCGAGGCTTAGACCGGTTCTTTCGCGAAATAACGCAGCGTCCACACCATTTGTCAGTCGCAGTGCGTTCATCAGGAATTCGAACGGCAATTCATCGAGCGGCAACAGCTTGGAACCGGCCTGAAACGGCTTGTCCGGGTTCAGGTAATCCTTGGGCAGCCGTGTTTTCCAGGTGCGCATGATGCGCCCGTCCGGGTGGCTCAGCTTGCCGTGTGCGCCTGCGCCGATGCCGATGAAATCACCGAATGCCCAATAGTTGAGGTTATGCCGCGCCGGTTTCCCGGGCTGTGCATACGCCGACACTTCGTATTGCACGTAGCCATGAGTGGCCAGCAACTGCTGTCCGGTTTCCTGAATGTCCCAGAGAATGTCGTCTTCGGGCAGCGCCGGTGGCTGATTCCAGAATACCGTGTTGGGCTCCAGGGTCAGTTGATACCAGGACAGGTGGGTCGGCGCGAGGGCAATGGCCTGGCGCAGATCGGCCAGCGCTTCGTCCTGGGATTGATCCGGCAGGCCGTGCATCAGGTCCAGGTTGAAGTTGTCGAAACCGGCCTGGCGCGCCATGTCGGCGGCGCGAATCGCTTCGTCGCCGTTGTGAATGCGGCCCAGCGCCTTGAGTTTGGATTCCTGAAAGCTCTGAATGCCGATCGACAGTCGATTGATGCCCAAACCGCGATAGGCGCTGAACTTGGCCTGTTCGAAGGTGCCGGGGTTGGCTTCCAGCGTGATCTCGATGTCGCTGGCAAAGCGGATGCGCTGTTCGACGCCTTGCAGCAGGCGCCCCAACGCATTGGCGCTGAACAGGCTCGGCGTACCGCCACCAAAGAAGATCGATTGCAGCTCGCGGCCATAGACGTGCGGCAGGTCAAGGTCCAGGTCGGCGAGCAGGGCGTCGACGTATTCCTGTTCCGGCAGCACCGGGCTGGCGGTGTGCGAGTTGAAGTCGCAGTACGGGCATTTGCGCACGCACCACGGAATATGGATGTACAGCGACAGCGGCGGCAGGTGCGGCAGTGCAGGGCGCGGGCTCTCTGACGAGAAGCCGTTCGCGCCGAGAAACAGCGGCTGCGCAGGCGAATCGTGGATCATTGCAGACCCAGGCGTTGCCGCAACAGGACCATCGCGCGGGCGCGGTGGCTGAGCTGGTTTTTCTCGGTCGGTCCCAGTTCGGCACTCGAGCAGTTGCGCTCCGGCACCCAGAACAGCGGGTCATAGCCGAAGCCGTGTTCGCCGCTGGCGGCGTGCAGGATGCGCCCCTGCCACAACCCTTCACAGAGGATCGGCAATGGGTCGTCGGCGTGGCGTACCAGCGCCAATACGCAGACGAACTGCGCACCACGCTGGTCGTCAGGCACGTCTTTCAGCGCCTCCAGCAGCTTGGCGTTGTTGGCAGCATCGCCCTGGCCGTCGGCGTAGCGGGCGGAATAGATACCCGGCGCACCGCCGAGAAAGTCCACTGCCAGCCCCGAGTCGTCGGCCAGCGCAGGCAGGCCGGACAGGCGCGCGGCGTTGCGTGCCTTGAGGATCGCATTCTCGACGAATGACAGGCCGGTTTCTTCCGGCTCCACCAGGCTGAACTCGCTGACCGAGCGCAGCGTTACGCTGCCGCCGAGCATGGCCTGGAGCTCCTTGAGTTTGCCGCCGTTGTGGCTGGCCAGTACGAGTTGTGTGAGGTTCATGGTTGGCCTGTCGTGGTGCATGAAAACGGTCGGTTAAACGGCAATCTTGTGGTCCGTCAGCCCAGGGCTGGTGACGCGGTAGATGCCGATCTCGCCGAGCAGATTGGGCCAGAGCTTGCTGGCCCAGCCATGACGATGCTGCTGATCGACCGCCAGCCTGTCGAGCACCTGCGCATCGCGCTCGCGGCACAGCTCTTCGAAGTCGCCGAAGGTGCAGAAGTGAATGTTCGGCGTGTTGTACCAGGTATACGGCAGGAATTCGGACACCGGCATGCGGCCCTTGCTCGCCAGGTACCAGCGGCAGCGCCAGTGGCCGAAATTGGGGAAGGTGATGATGCACTGGCGACCGACGCGCAACATCTCGTCGAGGATTCGGTCCGGGTAATGCACCGCTTGCAGGGCCTGGGTCATGACCACGACGTCGAAACTGTTGCTGGCAAAGTTGCCCAGCCCCTTGTCGAGGTCCTGCTCGATGACGTTGATGCCCTTGGCGACGCACTCGGCAATGTTGGCCGCGTCGTTTTCCAGTCCGTAGCCGGTGACCTGCTTGTGGTCACGCAGCCAGGTCAGCAATTCGCCGTCACCGCAGCCCAGGTCGAGCACGCGGCTGCCCGCGGGAATCCATTCCTGAATGATTTCCAGATCGGCTCTCATGGCGTCCTCACAACGAAATTCGGTTCATGTAATTACCGAAAGCCTGCAAGTAGCGCGGAATCGGGATCAGAAAGGCGTCGTGGCCCTGCGGTGCGTCGATTTCCAGGTAACAGACGTCCTTGCGCGCGGCCATCAGCGCGTCCACCAGTTCCCGCGAGCGGGCCGGCGAGAAGCGCCAGTCGGTGGTGAACGACATCACGCAGAATTTGGCGGTGGCGTTGGCGAAGGTCTTGGCCAGGTCGTCGTTGAAGTTCGCCGCAGGGTCGAAGTAATCCAGTGCCTTGGTCATCAACAGGTAGGTATTGGCGTCGAAACGCCCGGAAAACTCTTCACCCTGATAGCGCAGATAGCTTTCGACCTGGAACTCGACACTGTGGAAGTCGTAGTTGAGTTTTTCGCTCTTCAGGCCACGGCCGAATTTCTCACCCATCGAGTCATCCGACAGGTAGGTGATGTGCCCGACCATCCGCGCCAGCATCAGGCCGCGTTTGGGGATGACGCCGCGCTCCTGGAACGAGCCACCGTGAAATTCCGGGTCGGTGAGAATGGCCTGGCGCGCCACCTCGTTGAACGCGATGTTCTGTGCCGACAGCTTGGGCGCCGAGGCGATCGCCAGGCAGTGGCGCACGCGGTGCGGATAGCTGATGGTCCATTGCAGCGCCTGCATGCCGCCCAGGCTGCCGCCAATCACCGCGGCCCAGGTATCGATGCCGAGCAGATCGGCCAGCCGGGCCTGGCTGTTGACCCAGTCTTCCACGGTCACCACCGGGAAGTTGGCGCCGAACGGCTTGCCGGTGTCCGGATCAATGCTGCTCGGCCCGGTGGAGCCGTTGCAACCGCCCAGGTTGTTGAGGCTGACGACGAAGAATTTTTGGGTGTCGATAGGCTTGCCGGGACCGATGCAGCTGTCCCACCAACCGGGTTTGCGGTCATCGGCGCTGTGGAAGCCTGCGGCATGATGATGCCCGGACAGCGCATGACAGATCAGCACGGCATTGCTGCGTGCGGCGTTGAGTTGACCGTAGGTTTCGTAAATCAGGTCATAGGCTGGTAACGAACGACCGCAGGCCAGCGCCAGAGGCTCGCTGAAATGCGCCGTTTGCGGTGTGACCAGTCCGACAGAATCGTGGGGGAATACCGTGGGCATCGACCCTGCTCTCGCGTGAATGAGGCGTAAGTCTAAAGACCGCGGGGTGCAGCGGCAATAAGGGATGTTGTGAGGCGTAAATCAACGGCACGATAGTTAAGGCTGTTGTAGGAGCGAACTTGTTCGCGAAGGCGTCGCTTGGGTCGATATATCCTCTTTGGATGTACCTACCCCTTCGCGAACAAGTTCGCTCCTACGGCCTACGGCCAGAATCAAAAGCGGACTTGTGTGTAACGTCGAGCATTGGAGCGTGGGAACAAGAGTGCTTACATCAACAGCCGCAGCACATCCGGCATGCCGCTCATGGCGGCGAGGTTGTTGATGACCAGCATGTCCAGCAGCTTGAGTACCAGGAATGCGAGGATCGGCGAGATGTCCAGGCCGCCCATGTTCGGGACGATCTTGCGGAACGGTGCCAGTGCCGGTTCGCAGATCTGGTTGACCAGTTCCGCGCCAGGGTTATGGCTGCCCGGTGCGACCCACGACAGAATCACGCTGATGATCAGGGCAAAGAAGAAGATCTTCAGGAACAGCGCGGTGACGCTGATGATCGACCACAGCAGCAGGTGCAGCGGGTCGCCCGTGGTGCCGAACATCAGCAGCAGGGTCAGAGCCATCAGGATCATCTGCACGATGATCGCCAGCACCAGCGACGACATGTCCAGCCCGAACAGGCTGGGGATGATGCGCCGCAGCGGCTTGAGCAGCGGTTGGGTGGCGCGCACGATGAACTGGCACAGCGGGTTGTAGAAGTTGGCCCGTACCAGTTGCAGGACAAAGCGCAACAGCACGATCAGCAGGTAAAGACTGCCAAGCGTCTGCAGGACGTAAATTGCAGCGGTGTTCAATCCGATCATCGATCTGCTCCAGAAAACCCGAAAATTATTTGCCCAGTTGTTCAGCCAGCTCGGCTGCACGATGGTCTGCGGCAGTCAGTGCCGTTTCCACCAGTGCCTCGAAGCCGCCCGCCTGAAATGCCTTGATGGCGGCCTCGGTGGTCCCGCCCGGCGAAGTGACACGACGACGCAGCTCGCCCGCGCCTGCATCACTGCCCGTCGCGATCAAGGCCGAGCCCAGCGCTGTTTGCAGGGTCAGCTTTTTAGCGATGTCCTCCGGCAGACCCAGTTTCACGCCTGCCGCGGTCATCGCTTCCATCATCAGAAAGAAATACGCCGGGCCACTGCCGGAGACTGCCGTGACAGCGTCCATGTGTTTTTCCTGCTCGACCCAGACCGCGATGCCGACCGCGGCCAACAACGCCTCGGCCTGCTCACGCTGCTCTGGCGTAACGTTGTCGGTCGCGTACAGCCCGCTGGCACCCTGACGCAGCAGCGAGGGGGTATTGGGCATGCAGCGCACCACCGGCTGCTCGCCCAGCCATTGCGTCAGGCTGGCGCAGGTGATGCCGGCCGCGACCGAAACAATCAGCTGGTGAGGTTCGAGGCTGGACTTCAAGGCCTGACAGACGTTTTTCATCATCTGCGGCTTGACCGCCAGTACCACCACGTCGGCGCCTTGGATCGCCTCGGCGTTGTCGGCGAATACCTGGATGCCGTGATCGTTGGCGATGCGCTCGCGGGTTTCGGCACCCGGCGCACTGGCACTGATCAGTGCCGCCTCCACGCCTTGGGCGCGCAGGCCGCCGATCAGGCTGGCGGCCATGTTTCCGGCACCGACGAAGGCAATACGGGTCTTGCTCATGAAGGGGTCCTTATGAAGAGGTTATGGCTGGCCATAGTCGCGGGCACCAAAAAGAGCGGTGCCGATGCGTACCCAGGTCGCACCTTGTGCAATGGCGGCTTCCAGGTCGTGGCTCATGCCCATGGAAAGTGTGTCGAGCGGCAGGTTCAACTGCTCCTGCAGCGTGCGCACTGCGGCGAAGGATGCATCCTGCGCCGCAGGATCGTCTGTGGGCTCGGGGATGGCCATCAGGCCGCGCAATCTGAGTCGCGGCAGGGCGATGATGGCAGCGGCCAGTGCAGGCAGGTCCTGAGGCGTGCAGCCCGACTTGCTGGCTTCGCCACTGACGTTCACCTGAATGCAGATGTTCAGCGGTTCAAGCGCTTCGGGGCGTTGCTCGGACAGGCGTTGGGCGATTTTCAGGCGGTCCACGGAATGTACCCAGTCGAAGTTCTCGGCGATAGCTCGCGTCTTGTTCGATTGAATGGGGCCAATGAAGTGCCAGCACAAGGGCAGGTCGCTCAGTTCGAGCTGTTTGCCCAGTGCTTCCTGTAAATAATTTTCGCCAAAATCGCGCAAACCTGCGGTGTAAGCTTCACGCAGGTCACTGGCGGGCTTGGTTTTGCTCACCGCCAGCAGGCCGACGGACGCCGGATCGCGCTCAGCGGCAAGCGCTGCGTCGCGAATTCGCTGTTCGAGCGTTGAAATGTTCGCTGCTATCGTGGACATTGATTTGCGCCAGCAGGGCTAAAGTCTGCGGCATTCTATGTGATTGAGGAGCTGTATGGATATTACCGAGCTGCTGGCCTTCAGTGCCAAACAGGGCGCGTCGGACTTGCACCTCTCTGCAGGTCTGCCGCCGATGATCCGCGTCGACGGCGATGTACGGCGTATCAACCTGCCCCCGCTGGACGCGAAGGAGGTCAAGGCGCTGATCTACGACATCATGAACGACAAGCAGCGGCAGGATTTCGAAGAGCGTCTGGAGACCGACTTTTCCTTCGAAGTACCGGGCGTGGCGCGGTTTCGGGTCAACGCCTTCAACCAGAACCGTGGTGCCGGCGCGGTCTTCCGGACCATTCCCTCGAAAATCCTGAGCATGGAAGACTTGGGCATGGGCAATGTGTTTCGGAAGATTACCGACGTGGCGCGCGGCCTGATTCTGGTCACCGGGCCGACCGGCTCAGGCAAGTCGACCACCCTGGCGGCGATGATCGACTACCTGAATAACAACAAGCACCACCATATTCTGACCATCGAGGACCCGATCGAATTCGTCCACGAGTCGAAGAAGTGCCTGGTTAACCAGCGCGAGGTGCACCGCGATACGCTGGGCTTCTCGGAGGCGCTGCGCTCGGCGTTGCGTGAAGACCCGGACGTGATTCTGGTCGGTGAAATGCGTGACCTGGAGACCATCCGCCTGGCGCTGACCGCCGCTGAAACCGGCCACCTGGTATTCGGCACGCTGCACACCACGTCAGCGGCCAAGACCATCGACCGGATCGTCGACGTATTTCCGGCTCAGGAAAAATCGATGATTCGCTCGATGCTCTCCGAATCGCTGCACGCCGTGGTCTCGCAGGCGTTACTCAAGAAGGTCGGCGGCGGACGCGTGGCGGCGCACGAAATCATGATGGGCACCCCGGCGATCCGTAACCTGATTCGCGAGGACAAGGTGGCGCAGATGTATTCGTCGATCCAGACGGGCGGCTCGATGGGCATGCAGACGCTGGACATGTGCCTGGCCGATCTGGTGAAGAAGGGGCTGATCACCCGCGAAAGCGCACGCGAACGTGCCAAGGTGCCGGATAACTTCTGATCGCAGGGATGCTGCAGGAACGAAAAAGGGGTCTTGAACGCGTTCAAGACCCCTTTTTCAGATGCGGCTTGCAGACCGCGGATTCAGGCCAGTATCAGCGCTGAACCACACGCATTTGCCCTGGTTGCTTGGGCAACACACGCTTGGCGATCTTGTAGTGGCTGTTCCAATACGGTTTGTTCAGCGTATCGACAGTTACGGCCTTGCCACGGCGCGGCGCATGAACGAACTTGTTGTCGCCCAGGTAAATGGCGACGTGGTTGATGTTGCGGCTCTTGATGTTGAAGAACAGCAGATCACCGGGTTTCAGGTCCTTGCGATCCACCGTCTGACCGTGACCCTGGGCCATGGCATTGGAGGTGCGTGGCAGGTCGACCTCACGGACGTCCGTGTAGGCGTATTTGACCAGTCCGCTGCAGTCCAGGCCCTTGCCAGGCGTGGTGCCGCCCCAGCGATAAGGCGTGCCCACAGCCTGCAAGGCGCGCTTTACAACGGCGCTGCCTTGCTTGGCGGGGGCAGGAGCCTGCAAGGCCGCGATTTTTTTGGCGTTCTTGCGTGAAAGCGGCTTCTGGACGGCGCTGGTAGCGCCGTACTGAGTTCGGGTGGTGGTGGCTTCCTTGGGTGCATTGCGAGTCGCGAGTGCCGGTGAAGAGTGGCTTTTGGCGGTGTAGCCCGTGAAGCTCGCAGGAAGTTGTTGCTCACGATTGGTGGCGTGGGCGGCCAGTGGCATAAATAGGCAAATGGTTAGCCATGTCTTGAAAAAAGGACGCATTCGGCAGGGCTCATGGTGGTCAGCGCGCAACTTTATAACAGCTTTTTCAAAAAAACTGACCCCATTTGTCGAGCGCATCACAGTGGCATCATTGCGTTTTATGCGACAGACTCTTTCTTTTTTCAGGCTAATCCCTTTAGCGACAAGGGCTTGGCGGCATTAAACCGCCTCATGTGCCATACGTCGGAATAGGGAAACCAAGTCACAATTTTGTTATGTATTTTTTTCTATCAGCGCAAAGAGGGCAAAAATGAACGCCTATCGTTCAGACACACACAGCAAGGTCATGGGCTACCTGATGTGGATTTTCGGCTTCCTGGGAGCGCATCGCTTCTACTACGGCAAACCGGTTACCGGGACCATCTGGTTCTTCACGTTCGGTCTGTTTGGCATTGGCTGGCTGATCGACCTGTTCCTGATCCCGTCGATGGACCGTGACGCCGACCTGCGCTTTACCCCCGGCTCCACCGACTACAGCGTGGCGTGGGTGCTGCTGACCTTCCTCGGCCTGTTCGGCGTGCACCGCATGTACCAGGGCAAGTGGATTACCGGGATCATTTACCTGTTTACCGGCGGGTTGTTTCTGGTCGGCATCCTTTATGACTTCTGGACGTTGAATGACCAGATCTCGATGAAGAACGCCCGACGCGGGTGAGGTTTGGGGCGAGGGGCTGACGCAGGGCGCGGCCCTGACACCTATCGTTCCTCACGCTCTGCGTGGGAGTGCCTGTCGTGACGCTCCGCGTCACAAATCTGCGCCGCGCCGCATGCCCAAGACTCGACGCAGAACAGCGTCCAGAGCGGCATGCCGACGCGGAGCGTCGCACGGTAGTCGAAACCCTTCGCGAACAAGTTCGCTCCCACGGCCTTCGGCCAGAATCAAAAGCGGACTTGTGTATAACGATGAGCGCTCTGTGCGGGAGCGAGAGCCCGGAGCGGGCTCAGCGGCTGTAGCTGATCCGTCCATCCACCAGTGTGTAGCGTACCGAGCCGGGCAGGCAGTGGCCGATGAAGGGGCAGTTTTCGCCTTTTGACAGCCAGGTCTCGCCAGCAACCGTCGAGGCGGCAGGGTCGAACAGGACGATGTCGGCAGGCGCTCCTGCGCTCAGCTTGCCGGCTGGCAGGCGCAGCGCGGCGGCAGGGCCGCTGCTCAGGCGGGCGATCAGGGTCGGCAGGTCCAGCAGGCCGTCATCCACCAGCGTCATGGCCAGCGGCAGCAGCAGTTCGACGCTGCTGATGCCTGGTTCCGTAGCGCCAAACGGTGCCAGCTTGGCATCGCGTTCGTGCGGCTGGTGATGGCTGGAAATCGCCTGGATGACACCGCTCTTCACTGCTTCACGCAGGCCATCGCGGTCAGCGCGGGTGCGCAGTGGCGGCTGCACGTGATAGAGGCTGGAGAAGTCGATCAGCGCCTCGTCAGTCAGAATCAACTGATACAGCGCGACATCCGCCGTCACCGGCAGGCCGCGCGCCTGCGCCTGGGCGATCAGCGCCGCGCCACGTGCACTGGTCAGCTGGCTGAAGTGCGCGCGTACACCGCTCTGTTCGACCAGCAACAGGTCGCGAGCCAGCGCCACGGTCTCGGCCGTCTCGGGAATGCCCGCCAGGCCCAGGAAACTGGCCGTCGGACCATCGTGCGCCAGACCGCCTTCGGCCAGATCACGATCCTGCGAGTTGAAAATCACCGTCAGGTCAAAGGTCGCCGCATATTCCAGCGCCCGGCACAGCGTACGGGTATTGCTGAAGCTGCTAAGGCCGTTGCCAAAGGCCACGCAGCCTGCGTCGCGCAGGGCGATCAGTTCTGCCAGCTGTTCGCCTTCCAGGCCCTTGCTCAGCGCCCCGATGGGGAACACCTTGCTGAATCCGGCCTCACGGGCGCGATCCAGAATCAGCTCGGCCACTGCCGAGGTGTCGAGCACCGGCTTGGTACGTGGCGGGCAGCACAGGCTGGTCACCCCGCCTGCCACCGCCGCGCGGGTTTCGCTGGCGATGCTGCCCTTGCGACTGTAGCCAGGCTCGCGCAGGGATACGTTGAGGTCGACCAGGCCCGGTGCTGCAACCAGCCCGGTAGCGTCGATGGTCTGGGTGGGCTCGAAACCCGCCGGTGCCGAACCGATGGCGCTGAGTTTGCCTGCTTCGAGGTGCAGGTCAGTGATTTGATCCAGCCCGCTGACCGGGTCGATGACGCGAGCGCCGAGGATGCTGAGCTTCACTGGGCGTTCTCCTGTTCGAATTGGCGTTGTGCGTTCTGTCCGCTCATGGCCATGGACAGCACCGCCATGCGGATCGCGATACCGTAAGTCACTTGATTGAGAATCACCGAATGCGCGCCGTCGGCCACTGCCGATTCGATTTCCACGCCGCGGTTGATCGGGCCGGGGTGCATGACAATCGCATCCGGCTTCGCGGCTTCCAGACGCGCAGTGGTCAGGCCGAACAGGCGATAGAACTCGCCTTCGCTGGGCAGCAGGCCACCGGTCATGCGTTCACGCTGCAGACGCAGCATGATGACCACGTCCACGTCCTTCAAACCTTCGTTAAGGTCGGTGTAGACCTTGACCCCGTATTGTTCGACGCCCACCGGCAGCAGGGTTTTCGGTCCGATCACGCGGATATCCGGGCAGCCCAGCGCCTTGAGCGCAAGCATATTGGAGCGTGCCACCCGTGAATGCAGGATGTCACCGACGATGGCCACCGACAGGTTCTCGAAACCGCCCTTGTGACGGCGGATGGTCAGCATGTCGAGCATGCCCTGGGTCGGGTGAGCATGGCGGCCGTCGCCGCCGTTGATGATCGCGACGTCCGGGCAGACGTGCTCGGCAATGAAGTGCGCCGCACCTGAATCGGCGTGGCGCACGACGAACATGTCGGCTGCCATCGCTTCAAGGTTGCGCAAGGTGTCGAACAGCGTTTCGCCCTTGCTGGTGGACGAGGTCGAGACGTTCAGCGTGATCACGTCGGCTGACAGGCGCTGGGCCGCCAGTTCAAAAGTGGTGCGGGTGCGCGTGGAGTTCTCGAAGAACACGTTGCACACCGTCTTGCCGCGCAACAACGGGACTTTCTTGACCGCCCGGGCGCCGACTTCGAGGAACGAGTCGGCCGTGTCGAGAATTTCGGTAAGCAGCTCGCGGGGCAAGCCGTCCAGAGACAGGAAATGGCGCAGCTGGCCCAAGTGGTTGAGCTGCAGCGGGCGCTTGGCGTCGAGAGGCGTCATCGCAATGGACTCTTAAAGGGCGGTGGAGAGGTCTTGAAGTTCGAGCGCCAGCGGCTCGGGGCCGGACAGCTTGATGCGTTCATTCGGTGCCAGCGACAGAGTGGCGCCGACCACGTTCGGACGTACCGGCAGTTCACCGGCGTCCAGGTCCAGCAGGCAGACCAGCGTGACACTGGCCGGGCGGCCGTAATCGAACAGTTCGTTGAGTGCGGCGCGGACGGTACGGCCGCTCATCAGCACGTCATCGATCAGCACCAGGTGCTGGCCTTCGATCTCGAACGGCAGTTCAGAAGGGCGCACTTGAGGGTGCAGGCCGTTCTGGCTGAAATCATCGCGATAGAACGAAACGTCCAGCGTGCCCAGCGGAGCGGGGTCGTTCAATGCCTTGAGCAGCGCCTGAGCAACCCAGACACCGCCAGTGCGGATGCCGATGAAACGAGGGTCGCTGATGCCGCGCTTGCTCAGGTGAGCGTTCAGGTCAGTGGCCATCTGACGAATCAGTTCGGCGGGATCGGGCAGGCTCATATTTGCTCCTTTGAGGCTCGGGCAGCGTCCTTCCCAGACTGTGTAAAAAACTACTGCGCTTGGCAATACTGCGTTAAAAACAGGCGAAAAATGCTCATTTAGAACACCTAGACTCCGCTTTTTCGCCTGTTTTTGCCTTGTCTTGCCTTTGCTCGTGACGTTTTTACACAGTCTGGTCCGTGGCGCGATGCTCAAGCGATAACGTGGAATCCGGGTATCTCGAAGCGATAAAGGCAGAAAAAGTCACACATTCAACAGTTCGGGGTGCTCATCCAGCCAGCCTTGCAGCAACAGCGCAGCGGCAATGGCGTCCACCGGATTGTCGCGATAGCTGCCTTTCTGGCCGCCGCGCGCCATGCGCTCGCCCTTGGCTTCGAAGGTGGTCAGGCGTTCATCATGGGTGTAGACCGTTACACCAAAGCGTCCGTTGAGTTTGCGCGAAAACTTTTCCGCGCGCGCGCTCATGTCGCTGGGCGTGCCATCCATGTTCAACGGCAGACCCACCACGATCGCATCAGGTTTCCATTCGTTGATCAGCGCCTGGACCTTGTCCCAGTCCGGCACGCCATTCTGCGCCTTGAGCGTACAGAGTTCACGTGCCTGACCGGTAATCGCCTGGCCGACCGCAACGCCGATCTGTTTGGTGCCGTAATCAATGCCCAGCAGCAGCCGTAAGGCGGCCATCAAGCGTGCCCTGCCTGGGTCGAGATCAGGTTGAGGTTGATGCCCAGGCGTCTGGCGGCAGCATCCAGACGCTGCTCGCTGTCGATATCGAACAGGATGGCCGGGTCGAACGAACAGGTCAGCCAGGCATTGTCGGCCATTTCAGCATCCAGTTGACCGGCGTCCCAGCCCGCGTAACCCAGGGTGATCACATTTTGATCAGGCCCGTAGCCATCGGCGATGGAGAACAGCACATCCTGAGAGGTCGACAAGGAAATCCCGCCCGGAAGATTGACCGTGGCCTGAAAGGTCTGGCCGCTAGGATGCAGGACAAAGCCCCGATCGGTCTGCACCGGCCCGCCGGTATGAATGACGATGTCCTGGCAGTGTCTCGGTGCCGGAAGTTCCGGTCGCAGTTGTTCGAGCACATCGGCCAAGGTCAGGCTTTGCGGGCGGTTGATCACCAGCCCCATGGCGCCATTGGCGTTGTGCTCGACAATGTAGGTCAAGGTCTGAGCAAAGTTCTCATCGTGCATGTGAGGCATGGCGATGAGGAAATGATGCTTGAGATAACTCGGAGAGACTTTTTTCATGAGCCCTAGTTTGGCGTTGCCTTGCCCGGCTGACAACTGACACGTTTGGGTGTCGGGCGTCAGCTGGCAAAAAGTTCAGTTGCTTGACAGCTTGTCTCCGCGTGCAAATTTCCAGGTGCGAATGATCTCCAGTCGATCGATATCCGCCAGATCGCCGGTGAACGGCGCAAAAGGCGCCGCCAGACGCACGATCCGCTGTGCGGCCTGATCCAGCAAAGGCTGTCCTGAAGATTCGAGCACCAGCACTTCATACAACGAGCCGTCCCGATTGATTGACACAAGAAGTCGCAAATTACCGTAGATCTGCTTGCGTCGTGCTTCCTCAGGATAGTTCAGGTTTCCGACCCGCTCGACCTTCTTGCGCCAGTCATCCTTGTACCAGGCACCTTTGTCGCGCATGGTCGAGGCCGCATTGAGGCGGTGGATCTTCGGGCGCTTGGCGTAGAGCTGCTGTTCGGTCGACAGTTCGGCTTCCAGGCTGGCAATTTCGTTGCTCAGTTCCGAGCTGTCGAAGGTCGGTGCGGCCTTGGTGGTGGGCTCGGGCTTGACCTCATCGCGCTTGGCAACGGTTTTCTGCTGACTGGGCGCGGTGGTCGCGACGGCGGTCTTCGGTGCTTCCTGTTTGACCACCGGCTTGCTGGCCGGGGGCGGCGTGACCTTGTTGACCTTGGTGTCCTGATAGGGCGCCAGCTCAGTGGTCTTGAGCGTTTCGGCCTTGTCCAGAGTGCCGCTGCCCTGCTGATCGTCTTGCGCCAGAAAGTCAGCCTGTTTGGGCTTTTCTTCGCTTTTGAAGCTGGCCAGGGTGATTTCCAGCGTCTGCGAGATCTGCTCCGGCTTTACATAGGTGAAGCCCACGCCAAGGATCACCGCGAGGTGAATCAGCGCCGCGATCATCATGGTAAAACCCAGGCGATCGGCAGGGCGCACACCGGCGTTGGCGAGTTCCAGGGGGAGGTCGTTGTTGGCCATCGATGTCATTGGCGGTTCAGCATCTCGTCAGCCTGCATGTCAAAATCCGTGTCGTGTTACAGGTGGCGCATGATAACGCAATGTGCCGCGCCGCTCTGCTGCGGATCGGACGAAGGGAATCGATCTGGCGCCGTGGCGCACGGTGTTGTCCGTGGTCAGCGGCGTCAGCGGCTGATCAGCCCTTGCGCGCTTGCAGCTTCTTCTCGATCGCGTCCATCAGCAGGCCACCAATGTTGGTGCCGAAGGCATTGTCGATTTCGCGGATGCAGGTCGGGCTGGTGACGTTGATTTCGGTCAGGTGCTCACCGATCACGTCGAGGCCGACGAACAGCAGGCCTTTTTCACGCAGGGTCGGGCCGATCTGTTCGGCGATCCAGCGGTCCTTGTCGCTCAACGGACGGGCCTCGCCACGTCCGCCTGCCGCCAGGTTGCCACGCGTTTCGCCGGCTGCCGGGATGCGCGCCAGACAATACGGGACCGGTTCGCCATCGACCATCAGAATGCGCTTGTCGCCGTCCTTGATGGCCGGCAGGTAACCCTGCGCCATGATTTGCTGCGTGCCGTGGGCGGTCAGGGTTTCGAGGATCACTGACAGGTTCGGATCGCCCGCACGGTGGCGGAAGATCGACGCGCCGCCCATGCCGTCCAGCGGCTTGAGGATCACGTCGCCATGCTGTTCGGCGAATTCACGGATGATGTCCGCGCGGCGGCTGACCAGCGTCGGCGGCGTGCACTGCGGAAACAGCGTGGCGAACAGCTTCTCGTTGCAGTCGCGCAGGCTCTGCGGCTTGTTGACCACCAGTACCCCGGCACGCTCGGCCTGCTCCAGCAGGTAGGTGGCGTAGACGAATTCCATATCGAACGGCGGATCCTTGCGCATCAGGATCACGTCCAGGTCGTCGAGACCTGCGTCGACTTCGGCTTCGAACTCGAACCACTTGGCCGGATCGGCAAACACCTTGAGCGGCTTCATGCGTGCGCGGGCCTGGCCAGCGTTCTGATACAGGTCTTTCTGTTCCATATAGAACAGCGACCAGCCGCGTTCCTGGGCGGCAAGCAGCATGGCCAGCGAGCTGTCCTTTTTATAGGAAATGCGCTCAATGGGGTCCATGACAATCCCTAGGCGAACGCTCATGGGCAATATCCTCTGATCGGTAAGGGCCGCAACGGCCGTAAAATTGGCATCAGGGTGGCGCTCCGATTGCTCCCGGTCAAGGGGCAGGCCTGCCGCGATGCGCCAAGGTGCACTTTATGGATTGCGTCTGGAGAGTGTGCTAAAAAGGCTCGGCATCCGGTCTTCGGTCCCAGTCGATCAACGAAGCGATACCGTCAGGCTCCCAGTGCCTCGCAGAATGCGCAAAAATTCGCTGCGGCGATGGAAGAGCAGCTATGGAACAACACGCCTCCGCCCTGAAAGTCATGGTCATCGATGATTCGAAGACCATCCGCCGCACCGCCGAAACACTGCTCAAGAACGCAGGCTGTGAAGTCATCACTGCGATAGACGGTTTCGACGCGCTGGCCAAGATTGCCGATAACCACCCGCGAATCATATTCGTCGATATCATGATGCCGCGTCTGGACGGTTATCAGACCTGCGCGCTGATCAAGAACAATCGGGCATTCAAGTCGACGCCGGTCATCATGCTGTCCTCCAAGGACGGCCTGTTCGACAAGGCCAAGGGGCGGATTGTCGGTTCCGATCAGTTTTTGACCAAGCCTTTCAGCAAGGAAGAACTGCTCAGCGCGATCAAGGCTCATGTGCCGGGCTTCGTTGCAGCAGAACAACACATATCATGACGCCCGCGCCTGATGTCGCGCGTTCGTAATCTGACGGGGAACACCCATGGCTCGAATATTGATCGTCGATGATTCGCCGACTGAAATGTACAAACTCACCGGCATGCTGGAAAAGCACGGTCATGAAGTGCTCAAGGCCGAAAACGGCGCTGATGGCGTGGCCCTGGCCCGTCAGGAAAAGCCCGATGCCGTGCTGATGGACATCGTCATGCCGGGGCTCAACGGCTTTCAGGCCACGCGTCAGCTGACCAAGGATGCCGACACCAGCATGATCCCGGTGATCATGATCACCACCAAGGATCAGGAAACCGACAAGGTCTGGGGCAAACGCCAGGGCGCGCGGGATTACCTGACCAAGCCGGTGGACGAAGAAACCCTGATGAAAACCCTGAATGCGGTGCTGGCCGGCTGATTGCCGGAATCGCCATGGCCGAGCCGCGCACCGCTTTTGAACTGCTTCTGGATATGGATCGACGCTGTCGTTCGCTGGCGGCGGGCCTGCCGCTGCAGGAAGCCCATCAGCAGGACTGGGTCGGCATCGGCTTTCGTATGGGCGAGCAACGGTTTGTCGCGCCGATCGGCGAGATCGCCGAAATCCTTCACGAACCCCATCATGCGGTAATGCCCGGTGTGAAGTTCTGGGTGGCGGGTATCGCCAATCTGCGCGGTCGATTGTTGCCACTCATGGATCTGTGCGGGTTTTTCGGCCATGAACTGGTGCCGGTGCGCAAACAGCGCCGGGTGCTGGTGGTCGAGCACCATGACGTATTTGCCGGTCTGCTGGTCGATGAAGTGTTCGGTATGCAACGTTTCAGTCAGTTGAGCCTCATACCCCAGACCGCGCAGGACATGGATCAGCGTATGGTGCCGTTCCTGCGCGGGCAGTTTATCCGCGAGCAGGCGTGGCACATCTTCAGCCCGTGGGCGCTGGTGCAGTCTGCGGATTTCATGGACCTGGCGTCCTAGCATGTCGGGCCTGGTGTGTTTCACAATTGATCCAGGCGGGGGCCTGATTAATGAGTAGTACAGACCGGTCAAGGGAAGGCGCAAGAAGCCGGACGCAGATTATTCTGCTGTTCGTGGCGCTTATCGTTTTCATCATGTTGCTGTTCGCCAACTTCGCCTACCTCAACACTCAGTCCAACTACGACAAACAGTACATCGGCCATGCCGGCGAGCTGCGCGTCCTGTCGCAACGCATCGCGAAAAACGCCACCGAAGCGGCTGCCGGCAAAACCCAGGCGTTCAAGTTGCTGGCCGATGCGCGCAACGATTTCGACGTGCGCTGGGGCTACCTGAGAAAAGGCGACCCGGCCACCGGCCTGCCTGCGGCTCCTGATCTGATACGCGACGAGTTGCGCACCGTGCAACGTGACTGGGAAGGGCTGCGCAAGAGCACCGACGTGATTCTGGCCAGCGAACAGACCGTCCTGTCGCTGCATCAGGTGGCGGCAACGCTGGCCGAAACCATTCCGCAATTGCAGGCCGAATACGAAAAAGTCGTCGAGAACCTCCTGCAAAGCCGTGCCCCTGCCGCACAGGTGGTGGTTGCGCAGCGCCAGGCGCTGCTCGCAGAACGGATTCTCGGCTCGGTCAACACCGTGCTGGCTGGCGATGAAACGGCTGTGCAGGCCGCCGATGCCTTTGGCCGCGACGCCAGTCAGTTCGGGCGTGTGCTCAACGGCATGCTGGAGGGCAACGCCACGCTGCGCATCTCCCAGGTCGAGGACCGCGATGCGCGGGCGCGGCTGGCGGAGATCGCCGAACTGTTCGAATTCGTCTCAGGCTCGGTGGACGAGATTCTCGAGACCTCGCCCGAGCTGTATCAGGTGCGCGAGGCCTCGGGCAACATCTTCAACACCTCACAAACCCTGCTGGATGAAACCTCGGTACTCGCCAACAGCCTGGAAAACCTCGCCAAGCGCCGCACCGTGAACACCGTCGGCGGCTATGTGCTGGGCTTGCTGGCACTGGCGTCGATCATCCTCATCGGTCTGGTCATGGTGCGCGAGACCAATCGCCAGTTGCGCGAAACCGCGCAGAAGAGCGAGCGCAACCAGACGGCGATCATGCGTCTGCTGGACGAGATCGAGAACCTCGCCGACGGCGACCTGACGGTCACGGCCTCGGTGACCGAGGACTTCACCGGGGCGATTGCCGACTCCATCAATTACTCCATCGACCAGTTACGCGAGCTGGTGGTAACCATCAACCTGACTGCCGAGCAGGTGGCGGCTGCGGTGACTGAAACCCAGGCGACGGCCATGCAGTTGTCGGCTGCCTCAGAGCATCAGGCGTTGCAGATCAGTGCGGCGTCGACGGCGATCAACGACATGGCGGCGTCCATCGATCAGGTTTCGACCAACGCCTCGGAGTCCTCGGCCGTGGCGGAGCGTTCCGTGACGATTGCCAATAAAGGCAACGAGGTCGTGCAAAACACCATTCATGGCATGGACAACATTCGCGAGCAGATTCAGGACACCTCCAAGCGCATCAAACGTCTGGGCGAGTCATCCCAGGAGATTGGCGACATCGTCAGCCTGATCGACGACATTGCCGACCAGACCAATATTCTGGCCTTGAACGCTGCCATTCAGGCGTCGATGGCCGGTGATGCCGGAAGAGGGTTTGCCGTGGTGGCCGACGAAGTACAACGGCTGGCCGAGCGTTCGTCGTCTGCGACCAAGCAGATCGAAACGCTGGTCCGGGCCATCCAGAACGACACCAACGAGGCGGTTATCTCCATGGAGCAGACCACCAGCGAAGTGGTGCGCGGCGCACGCCTGGCGCAGGACGCCGGGGTGGCGCTGGGGGAAATCGAAGGGGTGTCCAGGGTGCTGGCCGAGCTGATCGAAAGTATCACCGATGCCGCCCACCAACAGGCCGAGTCTGCCGGGCAGATTTCGCAGATCATGACCGTCATTCAGCAGACCACTTCGCAGACCACCTCGGGCACCTCGGCCACTGCTGAAAGCATTGGCAATCTGGCGAAAATGGCCAGCGAAATGCGCCGATCGGTATCGGGCTTTGCCCTGCCGTCATCGAAGAAAGCCGGATGATGTACCGCACATGAACAACCTTGATTGGGTAACGGACGGTACTCGTCATGGCTGATCGTCACGATTACGTAGCCCTTGAATGGCTGAAGGGCGAGATCGCCGAAACGCTGCGCCAGGCCCGTCAGTCGCTGGACCTGTTCATCGAAGACCCGGCCAACGCTGCGGCGATGGCCGAGTGCCTGAACCTGGTGCATCAGGTTCACGGCAGTCTGCAGATGATCGAGTTCTATGGCGCCGCGTTGCTGGCCGAGGAAATCGAGCAACTGGCGCTGGCGGTCCAGCAGAACCGTGTCAGCCATCCGGTCGAGTCCGAGCAACTGCTGATCCAGGCCATGAGTCAGTTGCCGGTTTACCTGGAGCGCATTCATTCCGCGCGCCGCGACCTGCCGCTGGTGGTCTTGCCACTGCTCAATGACCTGCGCAGCGCGCGGGGCGAAAGTCTGCTCTCGGAAACCAGCCTGTTCGCCCCGCAGCTGGTCGTCGTGCCGGCGCTTGATGAAGAGGAGCTGGCGCGGCGCAATACCCCGGAATTGCCCAACCTGCTGCGCAAGCTGCGCCAGACGCTGCAGGCGGCGCTGGCCGGCCTGATGCGCGAGCAGGGCGTGCAGACCCAGCTCGGTTACATGGCCAAGGTGTTTGCCCGGCTTGAGCAGTTGTGCGAAGACGCGCCGCTCGGTGCGCTCTGGCGGATCGCCTCGGCCCTGGTCGAAACCATGCTCAACGGCAACTTCACCAACAGCCCGGCGCTGCGCAGCCTGTTGAAGGACGCCGACAAGGAACTCAAGCGGCTGGCCGAGCAGGGCGTCATCGGCATCAATCAGCCCGCCCCCGAAGAGCTGTTGAAAAGCCTGCTGTTCTACATCGCCAAGTCCGACAGCCTGGCGCCGAAGATGCTCGACCTCAAGGACCAGTACGCGCTGGCCGATGCCTTGCCCGGCAACGACGTGGTCAACGAAGAGCGCGCCCGCATGGCCGGTCCGGACCGTGACGCCATGCGTTCGGTGATCGTGGCCTTGTGCGAAGGGCTGGTCAGGGTCAAGGAACGGCTCGACGTGTTCGTGCGCGGCGACCGTCAGCATGTCAGCGAGCTCAACGCGTTGCTGCCGCCGTTGCGGCAGATTGCCGATACCCTGGCGGTGCTGGGTTTCGGCCAGCCGCGCAAGGTGATCATCGATCAGTTGTCTGTGGTCCTCGGTCTGGCCCAGGGGCAGCGCGAGCCCAGCGACGCGGCGCTGATGGATGTGGCGGGTGCCTTGCTCTACGTCGAATCGACCCTTGCCGGCATGGCCGGGAGCCACGAGCAGGTCAGCCGCGAAGAAAGCCGCCTGCCGACCACCGACCTGACGCAGATTCATCAACTGGTGATTCGCGAAGCCCGCACGGTGTTGCAGCAAGCCAAGGACGTGATCCTCGATTACATCGACGGCGAGTGGGACCGGCAGCGGCTCGATCCGCTGTGCGCGCTGATCGTGCAGGTTCGTGGTGCGCTGGCCATGATCCCGCTGGCCCGTGCGGCCAGCCTGCTGGCCGCCTGCAACGAATACATTCAGGAACACCTGCTGGTGGACGAAACCCGTCCCACCTGGGTTCAGCTCGATTGCCTGGCCGACACCATCACCGGCATCGAGTATTACCTGGAGCGCATGCTCGAAGACCATCAGGCGCCGGGCGATCAGGTGCTCGACATGGCCCAGCAAAGCCTGGCACGGCTGGGCTATACGCCCGCTGCGGACACCCTCGAAGTGCCGTTGCTCGAAGAGATCATCACCCAGGACGAGTTGCTGGAACTGGATGACCGCAAGGCGCTGGTCAGCCCCACGCAAACCATTGCCCAGGTCCTCGCCAGCCCGGTCTCGGCGGTCAACCCGCCCGCCCGTAACGTACCCACCAGCCTGTTGCCGCCCTCGGCCGGGGAAGAGGCGGTGGACGACGAGTTGCGCGATGTGTTTCTCGAAGAGGCCGACGAGGTGCTCGACGCGCTGCGTGAGTACCTGCCGCGCTGGTTCGCCTCGCTCGGCCGCGACGGCCACTGGGACAGCACGGCGTTGACCGAAGTGCGCCGTGCGTTTCATACCCTCAAGGGCAGCGGCCGGATGGTGCGTGCGCTGATCCTCAGCGAGCTGGCCTGGTCGGTGGAGAACCTGCTCAACCGGGTGCTGGAAGGCGATGTACTGCCGGGCCTCGAAGTGCAGCAACTGATGAGAGAAGTGCAGGCGCTGCTGCCGTCGGTCATCCGCGACTTTGCCGAAGATGCGCAGCGCCAGCGCGACGATGTCGACCTGTTGGCGGCTCGCGCCCATGCGTTGGCCAACGGGCTGGAGCCACCGACGCTGCCGGCCGTGGAGGATCATGCGCCAGGCAAGCCTGTTGCCGACGAACCGCTCGATCCACAGTTGCTGGAGATTTTCCGGCAGGAAGCGCTCGGCCATCTGAACACCCTCGGCCGCTTCCTCGACAATGCCGAACAAGCAGCGTCGCCGGCGATCAGCGACGCGGTGCTGCGTGCGTTGCATACGCTCAAGGGCAGCGCGCACATGGCTGGAGTGCTGCCGATTGCCGAACTGGCCAGCCCGCTCGACCAGTTAGTTCGTGAATACAAGGCCAACCTGATCGATATCGGTTCACCGGAGCTCGCCCTGCTGCGCAGCGCCGAACCGTTGCTGCACAAGGGCCTCGAGCAACTGGACAGCACGCCGCTGGCGGATATTCCGGGTGCTGCGCCGTTGATCGAGGCTGCCCTGGCGATGCTCAACGACCGCCTCACCGTGGTGCTGCGCGAGTCGGACAGCGGCCTGCGGATCAAGCGCAACCCCACGCTGCTCGCCGGTTTTCTGGCCGAGGGCATGGACATCGTGCTGGACGCGGAGAACCTGCTGCAGCGCTGGCGGCAGCACCCCGGCGAACGCCAGGAACTGAGCGCGCTGCTCGACGAACTGACCACCCTCGGTCATGGCGCGCACCTGGCCGACCTGCCGCAGGTTGATGAGCTGTGCGAAGCCTTGCTCGACCTCTATGGCGCGGTCGAGGAAAGCAGTCTGGCGGTCAGCGAGCGGTTTTTCGATGTGGCAGAAAATGCTCACGAAGCGCTGATCAACATGCTCGATCAGGTGGCGGCCGGCCAGGATGTCGAGCCACGTCCCGAATGCGTGCGCGCCTTGAACCAGCTGCTGGATCAGGCGCTTGACCCATCGGCGACCGGGCTGGTCAAGAGCGACGGCCACCGCACCTTGAGCGTTACCGAGCTCAACGCCGCCACCGTGCAGCTGGCCAGCGAGGCCGGGCACACTGAGACTGAAGTTGCCGGGCCGGACGACGAAATCGTCGAGATATTTCTGGAAGAGGCCGTCGATATCCTCGACAGCGCCGGTCAAGCCTTGCAGCGCTGGCTGGCCGATCCGGAAAACCCTGCGCCGCTGGCCTCGTTGCAACGCGACCTGCACACCCTCAAGGGCGGTGCGCGGATGGCTGAGGTGGCCGAGGTGGGCGATCTGGCCCACGAACTGGAAAACCTCTACGAAGGCTTGATCGACCGGCGCTTCAACCATTCGCCGGCGCTGGCCGAGCTGCTGCACGAGAGCCACGACCATCTGGCGATTATGCTCGAGCAACTGCATCGGCAGGAAACGCTCAGCGACCCTTCGGCCTTGATCGACGCGCTGCGCAACTGCCGCACGCTCGAGAGCGCCGGGCCCGAGGTACAAGCCTCGCCTGCCGCCAGTGAAGATCTTCCCGAACATGACACCGAGCTGCGTGAAGTCTTCCTCGAGGAAGGTTTCGACATCATGGAAAGCTCGGGCGCGGCATTGGCGCGCTGGCAGGCCGATCCGCACAACATGCTGGAAGTCGAAAACCTGCTGCGCGACCTGCACACCCTCAAGGGCGGCGCGCGGATGGTGGAAATTGCTCCGATAGGCGATCTGGCCCACGAACTGGAGACGCTTTACGAGGGGCTTTCCGCCGGCAGCCTGCAGCCCGCGCCGTTGATGATGGGGCTGTTGCAGAGCGGCCAGGATGTGCTGGCCGACATGCTCGATGCCGTGCGCAGTGACAAGCCGCTGCCTGACGCGACCTTGCTGATTGAGAGCATTCGCAGACTGGCCACCGACGAGCCGTCGGGCGCTGTGCTGGCTGCGCAGGACCTGGAGGTCCATCCGGAGTCGGTGGTCGCCGTGGCCCCGGCCGCCGAGGGTGAGGCAGAGCGCAGTGGCCCGGAAATGGTCAAGGTGCCTGCCGAGCAACTGGAGGACCTGGTCAACCTGGCCGGCGAAACCTCCATCTTCCGTGGACGTATTGAACAGCAGATTATTGATTCACAGATCGCCCTGGTAGAGATGGAAACCACCATCGAGCGGATGCGCGATCAGTTGCGTCGTCTGGACATGGAAACCCAGGGGCGCATTCTCAGCCGTGAGCAGGTCCAGGCCGAGCGGCTGGGCTATGAAGAGTTCGACCCGCTGGAAATGGACCGTCATTCGCAGTTGCAGCAGTTGTCACGCGCGCTGTTCGAATCGGCGTCCGACCTGATGGACCTCAAGGAAACCCTCGGTGCGCGCGCTCGCGACGCGGAAACGCTGCTGTCGCAACAGGCCAGGGTCAACACCCAGCTTCAGGAAGGCCTGATGCGTACGCGCATGGTGCCGTTCGAACGATTGGTGCCGCGCCTGCGTCGCGTGGTGCGCCAGGTGGCCTCGGAACTGCACAAGAAAGTCCATTTCGAAGTGGGCAACGCCGACGGTGAGATGGACCGCAACGTGCTGGAACGAATGGTCGCGCCACTGGAGCACATGCTGCGCAACGCCGTCGATCACGGGCTTGAAAGCACCGAAAAACGTATCGCAGCCGGCAAGCCGGAACAGGGCCATATCAGTCTGGAATTGATGTACGAAGGCGGCGATATGGTCATCGAACTGAGCGATGACGGCTCGGGCGTTGACCTAGCAGCGGTACGCCGCAAGGCCATCAAGCGCGGCATGATCCATCCGGATGCCGATCTGTCCGACCATGAAGTGCTGCCGTTCATCCTGCAGGCGGGGTTTTCCACCAGCGAGATCATCACCCAGATTTCCGGCCGTGGCGTGGGCATGGATGTGGTGCACGCCGAGGTCAAGCAACTGGGCGGTTCGATGGTCATCGACTCGGTACCGGGCCAGGGCACGCGCTTCCGTATTCGACTGCCGATTTCGGTGTCGGTCAACCGGGCGTTGATGGTGACGTGCGGCGAAGAACAGTATGCGGTGCCGCTCAATACCGTCGATGGCATCGTGCGCGTCATGGCCAATGAGCTGGACGGCTATTACCAGACCACCCCGCCGCGCTATCAATATGGCGGACGCAGTTACGAGTTGCGCTATCTGGGCGAGTTGCTGGGCAGCAGTCCGCCCAGGCTGGCGGGGCAATTGCAGCCGCTGCCGGTGTTGCTGGTGCATCTGCAGGATCAGTGGGTGGCGGTGCAGGTCGATGCGCTGGCAGGCTCGCGCGAGATCGTGGTCAAGAGCCTCGGCCCGCAGTTCTCCAGGGTGCAGGGCATTTCCGGTGCGACCATCCTGGGTGACGGGCAGGTGGTGCTGATTCTTGATCTGATGGCGAAGATTCGTACCTTGCAGGGCTTGCCTTTCAGAGCAGGCATGGCGCCTGCCTACCACGAAGCCGAGCACGCCAGACCGCTGTTGGTGATGGTAGTGGACGATTCGGTGACGGTGCGCAAAGTTACCAGCCGCTTGCTGGAACGCCACGGCATGCACGTGCTGACCGCCAAGGATGGTGTCGATGCCATGACCCTGTTGCAGGAGCACACGCCTGACATCATGCTGCTCGATATCGAAATGCCGCGCATGGACGGCTTTGAAGTGGCCAGCCAGATCCGCCAGGACGAACAGCTCAAGGACCTGCCTATCATCATGATCACCTCCCGCTCGGGCCAGAAGCATCGCGATCGGGCGATGGCAGTGGGCGTCAACGAGTACCTGAGCAAGCCGTATCAGGAAAACGTGTTGCTGGAGAGCATCGCTTACTGGAGCCAGGTGCATGTCTGAAGGTACGTTCCAGACCAGCCGTCTGACCAGCCTGACTGGCTTGCTGGTGCCGTTGAGTGACCGGCATCTGCTGCTGCCCAATGTCGCGGTCGCCGAGTTGATCGATTACCAGGATTGCAGCGCAGAGCCGGACGCCCCCGAGTGGTATCTGGGGCCGATCAGCTGGCGCGAACTGACCTTGCCGCTGCTCAGCTTCGAAGCCGCCTGCGGAGGCCGCACCCGCGTTGGCGGTCGAGCCCGGATCGTGGTGCTCAACGCGCTGGGCGGACGCAACGACGTCAGGTTCATCGCCCTGCTGACCCAGGGCATCCCGCGTTCGTGCAAGGTCGACAGCCAGTTGAGCTACGTCGACGTCCCGCTGGCCGAACTGGAACTGGCCGCCGTACAGATCGGCGAAACCGTAGCCCGCATTCCCGACCTCGAAGGGCTGGAGCAATGGCTGGTGGATGCAGGGCTGTCATAGTTAAAGAGGACGCGGAGCGTCCAGAACTGCATGCGACGCGGAGCGCCGCACGATAGTTACAGGATTATCGTTCCTCACGCTCCAGCGTGGGAATGCCGTGGGTGATGCTCCGCGTCACAAATCTGCGCCGCGCTGCACATTCCGGATAGGACGCGGAGCGTCCAGAACTGCATGCGACGCGGAGCGCCGCACGATAGTGTGATGATCGTTCCTCACGCTCCAGCGTGGGAATGCCGTTCGTGACGCTCTGCGTCACAGATCTGTGCCGCGCCGCACATTCCGGATAGGACGCGGAGCGTCCAGAACTGCATGCGACGCGGAGCGCCGCACGATAGTGTGATGATCGTTCCTCATGCTCCCGTGGGAATGCCGTGCGTGACGCTCCGCGTCACAGATCTGTGCCGCGCCGCACATTCCGGATAGGACGCGGAGCGTCCAGAACTGCATGCGACGCGGAGCGCCGCACGATAGTTACAGGATTATCGTTCCTCACGCTCCAGCGTGGGAATGCCGTTGGTGACGCTCTGCGTCACAGATCTGTGCCGCGCCGCACATTCCGGACAGGACGCGGAGCGTCCAGAACTGCATGCGACGCGGAGCGCCGCACGATAGTTACAGGATTATCGTTCCTCACGCTCCAGCGTGGGAATGCCGTGGGTGATGCTCCGCGTCACAACTCTGCGCCGCGCTGCACACTCAAGGCAGGACGCGGAGCACGCTGAGCATGGGCACGATAGGGAATCAAAGCCTCACGACGAACAGCTGATTTCCAGGTGCTTGCCCCAGTCCGGCGGGCGTTGGGCGTAGCCTTGCATGCCGGGTTGTTCGCTGAAGGGGGTGCAGAGCACCTGATGCAGGCGGCGGACTTCTTCGTAGTCGCCTTTTTCCGCAGCAGCGATGGCGTTCTGTGCCAAGTAGTTGCGCAGGATGTATAGCGGATTGACCGCATGCATGCGGGTCTGACGCTCCTGCTCGGTGCCGTTGTCCTCAAGGGCAATACGCGCCTGATACGCGTGCGCCCAGCCATCGAAGCCCTTGATATCGACAAAGTCGTCACGCAACGTGCGCAACGCCTCGTCGGCTGGCTGGTCACCCAGGCGGCGGAAGAACAGGGTGTAATCCACGCCACTGTTCTGCATCAATTTCAGCAATTGGCTGACCAGTTGTTCGTCCTGATCATTCGCAACGGTCAGGCCCAGTCGGCGGCGCATCAGGTCCAGGTAGTGGGCCTGATACAACGGCAGAAACAAACCGATGGCCTCACGCAACGCTTCCACGCTGATGAACGGGGTCAGCGCCTGCGCCAGCGCGCTAAGGTTCCATTGCGCAATAGGCACCTGATTGCTGAAGGAGTAGCGACCTTCGTGATCGGAGTGGTTGCAGATGAAATGCTCATCGAAATCATCCAGAAACGCGAACGGTCCGAAATCGAAGGTAATGCCCAGAATCGACATGTTGTCGGTGTTCATCACACCATGGCAGAAGCCGTAGGCCTGCCACTTGGCAATCAGCTCGGCGTTGCGCTCGACGATTTCCCTGAACATCGCCAGATACGGCTCCGGCTGCTCCTGACAGTGCGGGTAATGCATCGTCAGCACATGCTCGGCGAGGGTCTTCAACTGCTCTGGCTGCTTGGTGTAGAAAAAGTATTCCAGACTGCCGAAACGCACATGGCTCTGCGCCAAGCGCAGCACCATGGCGGCATGTTCCTGGGTTTCGCGCCATACCGGCGTGCTGGAGCTGACCACACACCCCGCGCGGCTGCTGGGGATGCCCAGTGCGTGCAGGGCTTCGGAGGCCAGAAACTCGCGGATCGACGAGCGCAATACGGCGCGCCCGTCACCCATCCGTGAGTACGGTGTCTGGCCCGCGCCTTTCAGGTGCAGATCCCAATGCTCGCCGGCGTCGTTGTACACCTCGCCGAGCAACAGCCCGCGACCGTCGCCCAGGCGCGGGTTGTAGGAGCCGAACTGATGCCCGGAATACACCATCGCCCGAGGCTCTGCTTCGGACCACAGCTTGTGACCGCTGAAGATTTCCGCGAACAACGGCAGATCGGCCTGTTCAGGCGCCAGGTCCAGCAGCGCCAGCGCTGACTGGCTGGCAACCACAAGCTGCGGCGCATCAATGGGCTCAGGCAGCACGGAAGTGGAGAACGCGTCGCCCAGACGGGCAAAGCGGTTGTCGAAAATGAGTTCGTCGAGTGCTTTCAAAGCGTATCGCCTCCAGAGGGGGATTTCAGGCTTTCAACGAAGCGGCGGCCTGCCTGGCTCGTCGGGCGTGTTGCAACGGTCAGAACCCGTAGACCGGGTCCCTGGGTGGTAGTTCTGGTGATCGGGCCTGCGCCCGGACTACCGGTTCCGGCTTCGCTCGAAGGCGGCCAGAATCGTTCGTTCCGATTGCACCAGATAATCCTCGAGCATGCGCGTCGCCTCATCGGTCTTGCCCGCGTCCAGGCGCCCGAGTACCGCAGCATTCATGTCCAGATAAGGCGAATGCAACAGCTCGGGGTTGTTGAGCAGGCCGAAGGCCAGTCGCAACTCTGCCGATATCTGTGCATAAAACGCAACCAGTCGCGGGCTGTCGGACAGCTCGACGATGGCCTTGTGAAACATCATGTTGGCGGTGCCCACGGCAATCCAGTCCTTCGCTTCACGCGCCTGCACGCCGGCCTCGACCGCATTGCGCATGTGCAGCACACCGGGATGCTGTGGATAAGCCTGGGCAATCGCCCCGCATTCGATGAAGCGTCGAATGCGGTAGATATCGATGATCGAAGCCATATCAGGCTCGGCCACGGTGACGCCGCGATTGGGTTCGTGGGTCAGCAGTCCTTCCCGGGTCAGCACTCTGAAGGCTTCTCTCAGGGTGTTACGGGAAATATCCAGACTCTCGGCCAGAGCGGCTTCCGAGAGGCGCTGACCGGGTACCAGCTCGCCCTCGACCAGCATTCTGCGAAGCTCAGTGGTGATCGATTCTCCGAGGGTGCGAGGGAGGGCAGAGGCAGCGTCGTTCATAAAGGGTCCAGAGAAAGAAAAGCCAGGTCGATATTCCACGACAGCTCATTGGCTGGCAAGGACGAAGGTCAGCAGATGCTTCATCAGGTAGCACACCTGAGTCCCTGCGTAACAACACGGTGCACATGTTTGATCCATATCGCATACATTGTTCAACAATATTATCTTTGTGTATCTACAACTTGGCGCGTTTGAATGACCCTTGGCATGGTCATTGCTCTGGCAGAATACCTCTCATCTCAGGAATGCCGCCGTGACACAGACTGCCAATGAGTTCACCAAGGCGCGCCGCGCCTCTTTGATCGCCGCGATCTTCATGATGGCGACCTCTGCCATCGGTCCTGGCTTTCTGACCCAGACAGCCACGTTTACCGCGACGTTGGGGGCGGCGTTTGCCTTCGGCATCCTGGCTTCAATCCTGATCGACTTCGTGGTGCAACTGAATGTCTGGCGCATCGTCACGCTGACCAGAATGCGCGCGGCCGATCTGGCCAACGCGGCAATCCCGGGCAGCGGTTATCTGCTGGCGGTACTGGTGATCTTCGGCGGCCTGGTGTTCAGTCTGGGTAACATCGCGGGTGCGGGCCTGGGCTTGAATGCGTTGACCGGTCTTGACCCCAAATGGGGTGGCGCCTTGAGCGCGCTGATCGCCATCGCGATCTTCTCGTCGCACCGCGCCGGCATCGCCATGGACCGCATCATGATGGTGCTGGGCACCCTGAAGGTCGGTCTGATCCTGTTCGCCGCCTTTGCCTCGCACCCGCCGCTGGGTGAAGCGCTGCGCCAGACCATTCTGCCGGACATGGTCGATTTCGCGGCCATCACCACCATTGTCGGTGGCACGGTCGGCGGCTATATCACTTACGCCGGTGCTCACCGATTGCTGGATCGCGGCACCGTCGGGGTCGAGAACATCGATGTGGTGTCCAAGGCGGCGCTGACCGGTATTCTGGTCACCGGGGTTGTTCGTTACATACTGTTTCTGGCGATCCTCGGCGTGGTCGCCAGCGGCGTCGTCATCGATGTGTCCGGCAAGGGTGCAAACCCTGCGGCCCAGGCGTTCACCGCTGCCGCTGGCAACTTCGGCCTGATCATGTTCGGCCTGGTGCTCTGGGCGGCCGGCATCAGCAGCGTGATCGGCGCGTCCTATACTTCGATGTCGTTCATCACCGTGTTCTCCAAACGCATCACTGAACGCGCGCGCAACCTGGCGACGGTCGGCTTTATTCTGATCACCGTGGTCGTATACGTCATGTGGGGCAAACCACCGGCCGCGCTGCTGGTCTTTGCCGGGGGCTTCAACGGCTTGATCCTGCCGCTGGGCCTGAGCATTTTCATGTACGTCGGCTGGCGCCGGTCCGACATGATGGACGGCTACCACTACCCGCGCTGGCTATTGGTGCTGGGCGTGCTGACCTGCCTGCTGTCGTGGTACATGGCGTTCAAATCGGCGGGAGCCATCTTTGCCTTCATCAATGCAGCCTGATTTCGGAGAATAAAAATGCCTGCGATAGACCTCAACAGTGATCTCGGTGAAAGCTTCGGCGCCTGGAGCATGGGCGACGATGAGGCGATTCTCGATGTGGTCAGCAGCGCCAACGTGGCCTGCGGTTTCCATGCCGGTGACCCGGCCGGGATCCTGCGCACCCTCGAGGCCGCTGCGGCACGGGGCGTTGCCATCGGCGCGCATGTCGCCTACCCGGACCTGGTAGGGTTCGGCCGCCGCAACATGGACATCCCGAGCGACCAACTGACCGCCGACGTCATTTATCAGATCGGCGCACTGCAGGGCCTGGCCCGCAGCGCCGGGACCAGCGTGAGCTACGTCAAACCGCACGGCGCGCTGTACAACACCATTGCCGGTGATCAGCGTCAGGCCGCGGCGGTCATTCAGGCGCTGCTGCGCATTGATCCAGCGCTGAAGCTGGTGTGCCTGGCTAATTCCCCGCTGCTCGACTGGGCACGCGAAGCCGGGCTTTCCTGCGTCGCCGAAGCGTTCGCCGACCGCGCCTATACCGCTGAAGGCACGCTGGTCTCGCGCTCGCGGCCCGGTGCCGTGCTGCACGACGCCGAACGGATCGCCGAGCGCATGCTGCGCTTGGTGCGCGAAGGCGTCATCGAGGCTGAAGGTGGCCGCGAAATCAGCCTGCAGGCCGATTCGATCTGCGTGCATGGCGACAGTCCGGGCGCGGTGAACATCGCGCGTATTCTGAAAGACCGTTTGCACGACGCAGGCGTCACTGTCCGCGCATTCAATCGAGGCTGATCATGAATTCACTGCAACTCGCCCGCGAGGCAGCCAGCGCCGCCCGTGCCCGTTATCGCCAGGGATTCGTTGCGCCGACCGCTGGCCAAGCGCCCGGTCTGACCCAGTGCAACATGATCACGCTGCCGCGTGAATGGGCGTATGACTTTCTGCTGTTCGCGCAGCGCAACCCGCAAGCCTGCCCGGTGCTGGATGTGACCGAGCCCGGCAGCCACACCACGCTGTTGGCCGAGCAGGCTGATCTGCGCACCGACCTGCCCCTGTACCGGATCTGGCGCGACGGGCAACTGGCCGAAGAACTGAGTGACGTGAGCCACATCTGGGCGCAGCACACCGATCTGGTCAGCTTTCTGATCGGTTGCAGTTTCACCTTCGAAACCGACCTGATGCACGCCGGCATCGATGTGCGCCACATCAGCGAAGGCTGCAATGTGCCGATGTACCGCAGCAACCGCGTCTGCCGCCCGGCCGGCCGCCTGCAGGGCAACATGGTGGTGTCGATGCGCCCGATCGCGGCGGACCGGGTGGCCGAAGCGGCGCGCATCACCGGGCGCTATCCCGGTGTGCACGGCGCGCCAGTACACGTCGGCGAGCCTGGACTGCTTGGCATCAACGACCTGGCGAGCCCTGATTTTGGTGATGCGGTGACTATCAGGCCTGGCGAGATTCCGGTGTTCTGGGCCTGCGGTGTGACCCCGCAGGCAGTGGTCATGGCGTCCCGTGTGCCGTTCGCGATTTCCCACGCGCCGGGCCACATGTTCATTACCGATATTCCGGACAGCTACTACCACGTATAGGAGAGGCTCATGCGTTTCTACCCGGCCAACCTGGATGCACTCCTGGTTGAACTGTCGAATCTGGACGAGACCCTGGCCCTGTTCGAATCGTTACAGCAGATGCCCATCGCTGGCGTCGAGGAAATCGTCCCGGCCGCCCGAACGTTGCTGGTGCACTTTCGTCCGTCAGCCATCGGTTTCGAAGCGCTCGCCACACAGATCGCCTCGCGCGACATTCGTGGCAAGGCACGCGAGGCGGGCAAGCTGATCGAAATACCTGTGCATTACAATGGCGAAGACCTGGCCGATGTCGCCCGCGAGCTGGACATCAGCGTCGAGGAAGTGATCAAGCGTCACACTGGCAGCGACTACAACGTTGCGTTCTGCGGCTTTGCACCCGGATTTGCCTACCTCAGCGGTGGCGCCGGGTTCGTGGTGCCACGGCGCAGCACGCCGCGCACGCGTATTCCGGCTGGCGCAGTGGCACTGGCCGGTGGTTTCAGTGGCATTTATCCACAGGCCAGCCCCGGCGGCTGGCAGATCATCGGGGTGACCACCTCAACCATGTGGGATCTGGGCCGCGACGAGCCCGCCTTGCTCCAGCCCGGCTACCGCGTGCGTTTCCAGGATGCCGGTCCGCTCCCGGAGACTCGTGTGCAGGTTGCCGCACCTGTCCGGCCGCAGGCGACGACGGTCAGCGAAGACTATCTGCAGATCGAGACGCCAGGTCTGCAGACCCTGTTTCAGGACCTGGGCCGTCCCGGTCGCGCGGGGCAGGGTGTTTCCGCATCGGGCGCGCTGGATCGCGGCGCCTTGCGCGCTGCCAACCGCGCGGTGGGTAACGATCCGGCGACAGCGTGCCTGGAAATCCTCATGGGCGGCCTGACCTTCACCTGTCAGGGGCAGACCGTTGTGGCGATTACCGGTGCTCAGGCCCGCGTCGAAGTGCTGACCGCCGAAGGACAAAAATTGCAGCCGCGGCTTTATGCGCCATTTTCTCTACAGAACGGCGATCAGGTCAGCATCGGCTCCCCGACTGCCGGCCTGCGCAATTATCTGGCGGTTCGTGGCGGTTTCATTCATGAGCCGGTGCTCGGCAGCCTGTCCACAGACACGCTGGCCCAGGTCGGGCCCGCCGCGCTGGCAGCGGGTGACCGGCTGGGCTTCACGCGCAGAACCGGAGGCCCTGCGGTGTCGACTGCCGAACAACCGGCCTTCGAGATGCCGCGTAGCGATGAGGTCATCACCCTGGATGTGGTCATGGGCCCGCGCAGTGACTGGTTCAGCGCCGAAGCCCAGCAACTGCTGGCGCAACAGACCTGGCTGGTAACGCCGCAATCCAATCGTATCGGCATTCGCCTGGCGGGCGAGCAATCGCTGCAACGTGCCGTCGATGGCGAGTTGCCCAGCGAGGGCACCACGGTCGGTGCCATTCAGGTGCCGCCCAGTGGCCAGCCGGTACTGTTTCTGGCCGATCACCCGTTGACCGGCGGTTACCCGGTCATCGGCGCAGTCGCCACTTACCACCTGGACAAGGCCGGGCAGATTCCGGTCAATGCCCGCATTCGCTTCAACCCGCTGAGCGCCTTCGAGCCAGTGCGCCCCGCCACTTCAGACGAGACCAAGAACAGATGAAAAAGGTTCTGATTGCCAATCGTGGCGAAATTGCCGTTCGTATTGCCCGTGCCTGCCGTGACTACGGAGTCGCCTCGGTGGCGGTGTACGCCGATGCCGATATCGACGCGCTGCACGTGCGTCAGGCCGATGAAGCCTATGGGCTGCAGGGTGAGCGCCCGACCGACACCTACCTGAATATCGAAAAGCTGCTGGCGGTTGCCGCGCGTGCCGGTGCCGACGCGGTTCACCCAGGCTACGGCTTCCTCTCGGAGCGCGCCGAATTCGCCCGCGCGGTGATCGACGCCGGTCTGATCTGGATCGGTCCCGATCCTGCGACCATCGACGCACTGGGCGACAAGGTCCAGGCCCGGCGCATCGCACTGAAAGTCGGCGCACCGCTGGTGGCCGGTACGGAAGACCCGGTAAACGATGCCTCTGAAGTGGTCGCGTTTGCCGAGCAGCACGGCCTGCCGATTGCCATCAAGGCAGCCTTTGGCGGCGGTGGTCGCGGCCTGAAAGTTGCCTGGAAGCTCGATGAAGTCAGCGAGCTGTACGAGTCTGCGGTGCGTGAAGCGGTTTCGGCGTTTGGCCGTGGCGAGTGCTTCGTCGAGCGCTTTCTGGATCGCCCACGGCACATCGAAGCGCAGATCATCGCCGACCGTCATGGCCGGGTGGTTGTGGTCGGCACCCGTGACTGCTCGTTGCAGCGTCGCAACCAGAAGCTGATCGAAGAAGCGCCAGCGCCTTATCTGAATGACGAACTGCGCCAGCGCATTCATGAGTCGGCCCGCGCGGTCTGCGCCGAAGCGGGCTATGTCGGTGCCGGTACGGTGGAGTTCCTGCTCAGCGGCGATGGCACCCTGTCGTTCCTGGAGGTCAACACGCGCTTGCAGGTCGAACACCCAGTGACGGAAGAAACCAGCGGCGTGGATCTGGTCATCGAACAACTCCGCGTCGCCGACGGCCTGCCGCTGTCGTTCGATGTCACGCCTGTGCCACGCGGCCACAGCTTTGAATTTCGCATCAACGCCGAAGACGCGGGCAACGGCTTTCTGCCGACGCCGGGGTCTATCACTTTATTTCAGCCGCCGTCCGGTCCGGGCGTGCGCCTGGACACCGGCGTTGCAGAAGGCTCAAGGGTCTCACCGAACTTCGACTCGATGATCGCCAAGCTGATCGTCACCGGCGCAACCCGCGAACAGGCCATCAGCCGCGCCCGCCGTGCGCTGGCCGAGTTCAAGGTAGAAGGCGTGGCCACCGTGCTGCCGTTCCATCGGGCGGTCATGGACCATGCCGACTTCACCGCCGCCGACACCTTCGCGGTACACACCCGCTGGATCGAAACCGACTTCGCCGAGCACGTCACCATTGCCCCGCGCAACGCAGAGCCGGTCGATCCCGGCGTGCTGCGCACCTTCGTTGAAATCGACGGCAAACGCCACGAACTGGGCCTGCCTGCTGCGCTGCTGGCCGACATGAGCCTGAACGCTGCCGCCCCGGCTGACGCCAGCCAGCCAGCGGCCAACGCCCCGGACCCGCACGCAGTGCTGACACCGGTAGCGGGCAACCTGCATGCCTGGGCGGTTGAAGACGGTGCGACGGTAGAGAAGGGACAGGTGATCGCCATCATGGAAGCGATGAAGATGGAAACATCGATACTGGCGCCGTGTGCCGGAACCGTGCAGATCAGCAAGGAGCCTGGGGGGTATCTGGAGGCGAAGGTGGTGATTGGGCGGGTTGAGGCCTGATTTAATCGCTAGCGCGTGTCGACCGGACGGTAGCCCGGTCGACACACACTTTCACTCTTCTCAATCCAGCCGCAACTCAGGCGGCTCGGGCGCATCTTTGGTCGCCGGGGCCACTTTGGTGTTGACCGGTTGAAGGGTCGTCTGCCCAGCCGGTGCGCCATGCTTGTCGACCGGCTCTGCAGGTACCAGTTTGTATTCCAGGCCCTGGGTGTTCTTGAGGTAGATCTCCATCTGGCGGAACGAGATATTGATGTGCTGCTTCTTGAACTCGCGATTGATGAAGCGGTTGATCTCGTCGAGTACCGGGTTGCGGTCGCCCAGGTCGCGTACGTGCATGCGCAGTTCGTGGTCGAGGGTGCTTTCGCCGAAGTTCAGGAAGTAGACGATCGGCTCTGGTTCCTTGAGCACCCGAGGGTTTTCCCGGGCGGCTTGCAGCAGCAGGGAGCGCACCAGGTCCAGGTCCGAGCCATAATCCACGCCCAGCTTGAGGGTTACGCGGGTGACGGTGTCGGTCAGCGACCAGTTGATGAGCTGGCCGGTGATGAAGGTCTTGTTCGGGACGATGATGTCCTTGCGGTCGAAGTCGGTGATGGTCGTGGCACGGATGCGGATCTTGCTCACCGTCCCCGACAGGGCGCCGATGGTGATGGTGTCGCCGATCCGCACCGGACGTTCGAAGAGGATCATGATGCCGGAAATGAAGTTGGCGAAGATTTCCTGCATACCGAAGCCCAGACCCACCGACAGCGCCGCGACCAGCCACTGCAATTTGTCCCAGCTCACGCCCAGCGTCGACAGCGTGGTGACGAAGCCGACACCGGCGATGGTGTAAGACAGCAGCGTGGTTGTCGCGTAGGCACTGCCCTGCGCGAGGTTCATGCGTGACAGCACCAGCACTTCCAGCAGGCCGGGCAGGTTGCCGGCGAGCACGAAGGTGATGACGATGATCACCCCCGCACCGAGGAAGTCGCTCAGGCTGATCGGCACCATGCTCATGTTGGCACCGGTGCCGCTGGTGTATTCGTAGAGAATGATGTTGTCCAGGTAGGCGAACACGGTGATCAGCTCGGCCCACACCAGGTACAGCGCGCCTACGAATCCGGCCAGCAGGGCAAGACGGATCAAGCGCAGCGACTGCTGGTTGACCTGTTCGATGTCCAGCTTGGGCTCTTCGACCGGAATGTCGCTGTCGCCGTTTTCTCTGGCTGCCTGACGCTTGGCCAGCGCGCGCTGATAGGCCAGACGCCGGGCGGCCACGCTCAGGCCGCGGACGAACGTCGCCTCGACCATCAGCCAGATCATCATCAGGTACAGGGTGTCGATCAGGCGGTCGCTGAGCTTGAGCGCGGTGTAGTAGTAGCCAAAGCAAACCGCGAGGAAGAGCGCGACCGGCAATGCCGTGAACACCAAGCCGACGGTTTTGCGGAACAGTGAGGCGTTGTGATGCGTGGGGCTTGAGATCAGCAGGCGAGCGAGCAGCCAGGTCATCAGGGCGTAACAGGTCAGCACCACGCCAATCCCCAGCACGTCGTCGGCCAGTGCGGCAGGCTGGTGTTCAGCGACGGCCACCACCGCCACCAGGGCCAGAACGACCAGCCCCAGGCGACGCACCCAGCCACGCAGGAACTCGACCTGCGCGGTCTCCCAGCGGAAGTGCAACTGCGCAACGCCTGACGGGGCAAGCACGCGATAGGCGGTGTAGAACACCAGCCAGGCGAGGGCGATCTGCAGCAACGCCTCGCCCAGGTTGGCGTTTTGACCGCGGGCGTCGATCTGCAGCGCGTAGCCGCACAGGGCCAGCCCCAGTGCGACGGGCATGGCCAGCAGCACGTTGATCAGCAGCGCCAGTGGCGTCTTCCATTGACTGTCACGTTTGAAGTGACCGATGTCGGCGTGCAGGCGATTGAGCTTCTGGTACAGCGCCTTGCGCCGCCAGGTCAGTATGCCGATCAACAGCAGCAAGGGCAGGAACAGCAGCGGCCGCTGGGTCAGGCCATCTGACAGTTCGCTGAGGCTGGATGTCCACGGCAGGGTAGCGACCTGCTTTTGCAGGCGCGGCCAGATATTCTGAAACCACTCCACGTCCAGCGGCTTGTTGCTGGGGATCCAGAACATCTGCTCGTCGAGTGTGGCGCGCAGCCCCTGCGCGGTGCTGGTCAGCTGCTTCTGGTTCAGTTGCAGGGTGATGGATTCGTTGAGCAACGCGCTCAGCTCGCGATTGAGGCGCTCCAGCAAGTCACTGCGGGTGATGGCCAAGTCCAGCAACGTCCGGCGCAGTTGCGGGGTGACGTTTTCAGGCGGCTGGGTGGCGAGGAGCTTTTCGACGTAAGCGGTCGGTGTGCTCATCTGTTCGCGTTGCTGGTTGATGTCGAACTGATACAGGCGGATGTTGGCGATTTCGTCGGCCAGCCCCTTGTCCAGCTCCAGATGTGGCAACGCCTGCTTCTGCTTGTAGAGAATCTTGGACAGCAGCAGGCTGCCGCTCAGCACGTTGATCTGCTCGCTGAGGGCTTGATCGGTCTGGGTCAGGTTGTCCAGTTGCTGCTTGGTCTTGAGGTTCTGCTGGGTCAGCTCGTTGAGGCGATCGGTGCCGCGCAACAGGTAGTCCGACAGCTTGAGGTTGGCGGCGCTTTCGGTCGCCAGCAGGCTGCTGCCGCCGGACTTCTGCGCTTCCAGAGACAGGTCGGCAACCGTTTTCTGCGACTGGGCACGACGCTTGTCGTTGATCAGGGTCTGCAGGTCCTGAATTTCCTGCTCCTGGCGTGCGACCTTCTCGGTCAGCAAGTCATGCTGGCTGTTGCCCAGGTCCTGCAACTGGCTGTTGCCGGCCAGTTCCTGGCGACGCAGCAGGTTGAGGGCGTTGATCGAGGCCAGCTCTGCATTGAGCAGGTTGCGCTGGTCGGCGCTCAGGGTCTTGCCGTTGTCCTTGCCATTCTTGAGGATGGCGTTGATCTGCTGGATGCGTGTCTGGTTGGCGCTGATTTCGGTCTGGGCGCGCTCCGGCCGCGTTTGCGCGGTAATGGCCAGGCTGTTGGCGTCGTTGAGTTCGCTCTGCAGATCGCTTTGCTGGGTGCTGCGCTGACTGAGCAGTTGCTCCAGCTGCGGCACGTCGAGGCCGCCGTAGCGCTGGGCCACAGGCACCACTTTGCTTTCTTTCAGTCGGGCCAGTTCACGCTGGTTTTCCGAAGTCTGTTTTGGCGCCTGGGCGAGCTGCTGTTTGAGCGCTTCGAGCTTCTGCTCGCTGTCCTGCTTGCTGTTCAGAAACGCCAGTGTCTGCTCGAGGACCTGTTGCAGTGCCTTCTGCTCGGCGTCAGGCAGCTTGCGGTCGGCAATCTTGTCGAGGCTTTGCTGAACAGCGTCGCTGCTGGGCGGATCGGCGGCAAGCGCCGGGAAGGAAGACAGGCAGAGCGCAAACAGTGCGGCAGCACAAAAGGAACGCAGGGAAAACATAGACACCGGTCGCATGATGATACGTGTGGGTTGGCAGTTTAAAGGAACAGTCCGGGGCCCGGGCGGGTTCCTTCGGGGAATTTGACGCCCACTTTCTGGATCTTGTTCCCGTCCATGACGGCAACGGTCCAAATAGTTCCATTCCATTCAACCTGGTCGCCGACCACCGGCTCGCCACGGTTCTTCTGCACGATGAACTGGCTCAGCGGCATTCCTGGGTCTATGCCATCGAGTTTCAGACCATACAGGGCGGCCACTTCACCCAGCCTTGCGTCGCCTTCGAGCACGAAGTCGCCGAAGAAACGCAGGTCCAGCCCACGCTGCGGTGCCTGGCTGAACAATTTGCCCAGCGCCGGCAGGTCGTGTTCGTGGCCGATCACGCACAGCAGATCACCCACTTCCAGCGTCGTACTGCCGGACGGGTGGAGCAGTTGCTGGCCGCGGAACAGTGCCGCGATACGCGTGCCTTCCGGCATCTTCAGTTCGCGCAGCGCCGCGCCGATGCACCACTTTTCAGCGCCCAGGCGGTAGACGAACAACTCCCATTCACTGGTGACGTGCACCTCCAGCGCGGCTCGGGAAATCGGCGCGGGATCAGGCGGAACCGTCACTTTCAGCAGTTTGGCCATCCACGGCAGACTGGTGCCTTGCAGCAACAGCGAAACCAGCACGATAAAGAACGCCAGGTTGAAGTACAGCTGTGCGTTGGGCAGGCCGGCCATCAGCGGGAACACCGCGAGGATGATCGGCACCGCGCCACGCAGGCCGACCCAGGCGATAAAGGCTTTTTCGCGATCATGGAAGGCCTTGAACGGCAACAGGCCGACCATCACCGACAGTGGGCGTGCCACCAGAATCATCCACAGCGCCAGACCCAGCGCCGGTATCGCAATCGGCAGCAGATCGTGCGGCGTGACCAGCAGGCCCAGCACCAGAAACATGCCGATCTGCGCCAGCCAGGCCATACCGTCGAGCATGTGCAGGATGCCATGGCGGCTGCGAATCGGCCGGTTGCCGAGCACCAGGCCACACAGGTAGACCGCGAGAAAGCCGCTGCCGTGGATGGCGTTGGTCAGGGCGAAGATTGCCAGACCGCCGGCAATCACCAGAATCGGGTAGAGGCCGGCGGCCAGATTGATGCGGTTGACCAGTTGCAGCAGGATCCAGCCGCCGCCCAGACCGATGAAGCTGCCGATACCGAATTCCTGGATCAGGTGCCCCAGCAGTCCCCAGTGCAACCCGGTCTGCCCACTGGCGAGCATGCCGATCAGGGTGACGGTCAGGAACACGGCCATGGGGTCGTTGCTGCCCGACTCGATCTCGAGGCTGGCGGTAACGCGCTCGTTCAAGCCTTTGCCGCCCAGCAGGGAGAACACCGCCGCAGCGTCTGTGGAGCCGACGATCGCGCCGATCAACAGGCCCTGGATAACGCTGAGATTGAACAGCCACGCCGCCATCATGCCGGTCAGTACGGTGGTGATCAGCACGCCCACCGTCGCCAGCGACAAGGCTGGCCACAGCGCAACCCGGAAACTGGCCACCCGCGTTCGCAGCCCGCCGTCGAGCAGGATCACCGCCAGTGCAAGGTTGCCCACCAGGTAGGCGGTCGCATAGTTGTCAAAGATGATCCCGCCGCCATCGACGCCAGCCACCATGCCCACTGCGAGGATGATGACCAGGATCGGAATGCCGAGGCGCGACGAAAGAGAACTGACCAGGATGCTCGCGGCTACCAGCAACGCGCCGATCAGGAACAGGCTGTTGATGGTGGTGGCGTCCAAAGGCGGTACTCCGTAGAAAACTGAATTGAAGCGGGAAGGGCGAAAGCTGACCATGCAGTCCGCGTGCCAAGGGATTTAACCTGTTGAATTGCTTGGCTGTCAAAGAGCAATTTCGAGCGATTGACGCAGACCGGCGCTCCCGGGCTCACGATTGGTTGCAATCCAGCGGCTGACACATAGTTATATACCGCAGGCCAGGCCTTCTTGCTCCCTACTGTCAGGGCTCCAACCACCAAGAAGGTTCTTCATCATGGACGATGATTTTGCAGCACATTACAACTTCGACGACTTCGACGATGGCGACAGGGATGGCGATGATGACTCTGACGCAGAGTCCTTGACGCGAGAGCGCGAGGACTTTTCGGTCAGCGATCACTTCCGGCTTCACCCGATCAACCTGCAGTCACCTGCCGCCCTTGCTGCGCGGGATGTGGCACAGGAATGCCAGTCAAGGTGGGGTATCGAGATCGATCCGGACGACACTTTGATCGCCACGCTGTATATCGAAGACCCGAAGCTCTACCCCGCCCCTCACCGCGCCAATGTCGCTCATTCGATGACGCTGACCGAGGCGCTGCTGCGCAACTGGCAGCAGAAGGGCAATGGTGACTGGTTTGATCACCTCGGGCATTTGCAGCCCCATCATGAGGACGGTCTCGACTGTCAGGTCGTGGATGAAAAACTACCGTCCTATGACTGCGTCGCTTATGAGGCGGTGTACCGGAAATCCGATCCGCAGCACTACGATTCGACGACGCAACTGCGCCTGACGGCCGAGGCGTTCAAGCAATACATCTGGGATCACAACCTGCAAGCCGGCTATCTCGCCTACCTGAAACAGTTCTGGCAGGCGCACGCAGAAGACTACAACCTGATGCTCAAGGCCGGTCTGTTCAGGTCGGCCTGGCTGCAAGCCGAGGAAAACACGCTCAAGGCCGAGCACAAGGACAGGGTGCTGGAGGCGCTCGGGCTGCCCGCTGATCAGGGTTGGAAACAGCTGAGTTTCGACACTTTTGTCGCCGCGCCGATTTCCACTCGGGTGACGATTTCCGAATTGCAGGTGCACGGCTACAGCGCGGCCGACATCATGGTCATACGCAGTGCCGATTCGCCGACCGTGCTGCTCTATATCCCCGGCAACTCGTCACCGATTCATACCTTCGCCAACGCCGACGCGCTCAAGGACTGGATCGCGCTGATGTGCAAGGATTCAGGCAAACGCCGGTCTTTCGAGGGGCATTTCAGTGCTGCGGATGACGTCGATGGCTTTTTCTACAGTGGCGTTGCCACCGCCCTCAGAGGCTTCGCTGTCTACCCGAAACTGCTGGACTCAGCGACCGGGGCGTGGAACCCGCGCAAACTGGTGCAGTTCGGCGAGCCGCTGCAGCCCTGGCCGTTCTCGCACTTCAAGTATCGGGTCAAGGCTAAGTCTGAAGCGGACGCGCTGCAAAAAATACGCAGCCATGGCGATTACTGGAAAGAGGAAGTCAGCAGCGGGCTGAGTGAGTGCGTGTCTGTCCTGGGCGGCGTCGCGATCGTCTTTCCTGAACTGATTCCGGTCATCGCGGGGCTGTCTCTCGCGCTGGTCGGGCTGGGCGTCGATGCGGCGGTCAATGGCCGCACGCTGGACGAGCGCCAGGCGGGGCTTGGGCGGATTGCCTTCGGGGTGTTGAACGCGTTGCCGATCCTTGCCGAGGAGGGCGCTGCGGTCGAGGCGGGCGCCGAAACCGGGCTGATTGACGAGGCGGGAGACGGTTATGAGGTTCCTGGCCCAACCACCCCGATCGACCCTGCTGTCGAGGTCGAGCCGATTCCGGTGTTCAGGGAAGAGCCGCCGGCCTTGCGTTCGCTCGATGCCAAAATGCGCCGCCTGTTGCGCGCGCTCGAAGTGACTCAAGACCTGCCAGGACTGGCCTCGGGCGAAGTGGCGGGTATTTATCCGCTGCAAGGCAAAAGTTACATCGAGCTGCATGATCAGGCGTTTCGGGTCGAGTGGGTGCCACAGGAAAAGCAGTACCGGATTCGCTCTGATTCTGATCCGCGTGTCTGGGGCCCCTATGTGAAGACTATCGACACCGGCTATTGGGACCTGGACCTCAAGCTCGGGTTGCGTGGTGGGGAAAGCTTCGACGGCTCGCGATTGCCGCCGGCCAGTGAGGCAGACAGCGCCGTGGTGGCGGTCATGCCTGAAGAGCCAGCCGTCGAGATTCAGCGCTGGGGGCCCAAGGTGCAGGTGGAGTTGCCTCTGGACGGAATCCTCATTGAGGAAGTCCTGAGCCAGTCGAAAGGGACGGTCGTAGAGAAATATTTCATTCAGCTCAAGGGGGCAAAGACAAATGTCTATTACGACCCCGACAGTCGCTGCTGGCGAACTGACCCATCTGACAAAGTCGGTCTGGTGTGGCGAGATCGCGACGGGGTGTGGAACCGCGGTTCAAAAGACGCATTCTTGAAAGTGGAGGCAAAACTGCCCCAGAGCCATCGTTTTGAGCTCTATTCTTTTCCTCGTGTCCCGAGGCTGCCTGCAGACGCCAAACCCGTCAGTCGCATGGTTCATCACATCTGGATGGGGGAGCGAATGCCGGGTGCAGATCTTCTGGACAACATGCTGCACAACATGCGCACCAGTCCGGATTTACGTTTTCAACTGCATATTGATATCGATGATCCGGCGGCGTATGAGCAACTGTTCGATCACTTTTTTGAACACCCGCAAATGCACATTTCCTTTCTCAAGGAAGAACCGTTCTATTCCGGGTTCCTGACGGGTAAAAATGCCGAGGCATTCAACTATTTCAGGTATTCGGATAACCGTAATTACGCGGCTGCTTCGGATATTCTGCGTTATCGGTTGATTGACGAGTATGGCGGCATCTATCTCGACTGCGACGATACGATCAATGTCCCTTTCGCGGATGTCCCATTGAAGGCCGGTCCGAATGACGTACTGTTAGGAGGGCGCGTAGACGCTCGGCAATTGAGCTACACCGGGCCAAACAATAGCCACTTCGCCAGTCACCCGGACAATCCGGTTTTAAAGCGGATGCTCAAAGAAATTAAAATACGTTTTGACAGTGAGAAGCAGACGAACAAGTCTTTCTTCAGCACTCGCAGACCTTACATCGACCGTACCGATGAAGCTTCGCAAGCTGCATCGAAAACTAGAATGACGCCTTATATGACGCGGATTTCGTACCTGACCGGCCCTAAATTGATGTCAGATGTGCTGAGAACGCTGCGGCCTGACTGCTTCGACCTGCTGGAGCGCTCCTATCTTGCACCTGGTGAAGTCGTGTCTCCGATATACAACGCCTATCTGAATGATGCAGTGGACTTCTATTTCCCCTTCAAGGCCAAGGCAATAATCACTGCAGGCGCTGCGAACGGTTGGTAGCCTTCGATGTTTGCAGCGGCTCGTCGGCTGAGCCGCTGCATGCATTCAACATCAGGTGAAGGGTATAGATAGTTAGCGCCACCAACGCTCTGATGAATGATTACGTGCATGACTTCTCTCTTACAGGAAGACGTCATGACACCTAACCCCCTGGAAACACCCAGAACCGACCCGCAACTGCTGCGCGAACGTGCGCAGCAGTTCGTTCTCGATTATCCCGACCTCTACGATCTGGCCCATACCGCCGCCAGCAGGATCATTCTGCAGCACACCCAGCGCGTGTTCGCCCCGGAGCAGGTGTATTGGCATCGTTTCAGCAGTGCCAGCAGCAGTCCGCGCACGTTTACCGGCTGGCAGCATTCCGGAACGCCGGTGCAGTCGATGACCTTGATCGAGCTGCTCATGCGGCACTTCAGCGCCCACGATCAGGAAGCCAGCGACGAGCTTTCCCTGTACGGCGGTTTCTATACCAATGGCCCGGATCATGGGGTTTTCGACGAGCGCAACGAGGTGCCCATGCTTCCTCAGGACGTGCTCAGAGACATGTGGACGCTTGATTTCAGCGCGCTGTACACCCGCCGTATGGAGCGTTTCTGGAGCCTGCACAGCGAGAACTTTTGCACCCTGGCCAAGGCACGCTATCTGGTCGCCGCCAGTCACTGCCTGCGCAAGGGCCAGCTTTCAGCCGATGATTTCAAGCACGTCACGTGCGTCGTCACCGCCGATCCCTTACAGACGCCTAAGCTGAAGGCGTTGCAGGGTCCGCTTCCTGCAACTCCCGGTGTCACGGTACATACGCTGGATATCGACGGCATCAAGGCCCATGACATTTTGCGTATCGTCACCGCCGCTGGCCGCGAGATCGTCTACTGGCCCGATGCCGAGCAGCCGTTCATGGCGTTCGATAGCGAGCGCGCGGTGTACCGCTGGCTCAAGGCCCGGTTCATGGGCGAGCACACAGACAAGGCGATCACGCGCCAGTTTCTGCGTGGTGAGGCGTCCCGGACCAAGGATAGCGATCGATTCTTTCGCGCGGTTAGCCAGTTGCTCGAGCAAGATTGGCGCGCCGATGTTCGACTCGTCAATCTGGTGCAGGCGCCTATCGCGGGTGATCCCTTCGTGTATCTGCGAGACGTCGCCCGACAGGGAATGACCGCCGATGCACGTGAACTGCTGACCTCCAATGCGGATCTGCGCAAACAGATGTGGATCGGCTACCTGGGCGCGTTCATGCAGGCGTTTGGCGGGCTTGCGCCGTTGGGCTGGCCGATCGCCTTGACGCTGGTTGGCGCAAGTCTCGCCAATACCGGTTTGAACATCGACCAGGCGGTCAATGGCAAGACCGCTGCGCAGCGCAAGGCGGGCGTGCTGGGCGCGATCATCAACATCATTTATCTGCTGTTCAATCTGCCTCTGTTGATGTCCATACGTGCCGTCCCTCAGCCTGTGCCGTTGGCTGCAACCGAAGGGCTGCCGATCTCCAGCGAGGTGCTGGAAAGCAGCAGCGCGCCGGCCCATCCGCTGGACAATATGGAAGGCAACCTGCTGCTCGACAGCCTGACGCCTTCAGCTGCGGAGGGCAGGTTTCGCGGCATCTACACGCTGGGCAATGGCGAAACCTGGATCAAGCTTGCGCAACTGCCCTATCGCGTAATGTTCAATGAACAGCAGCAGTTCTGGTTTATCGTCAACCCGGACAACCCGTTTGCATTCGTGGGCAGCAAACCGGTGCGCTTGAACGCCAGCGGAGAGTGGACGTTGCTTGGCTCGCCTGGTCTGCAGGGCGGTGCCCCGATGGATGTGCCGGTGCCGTCAAGCAGTGCATCCGCCGCGACGGGCAAGCCTTATGTGACCGTGCACTCGGCCTTTTGGGACAGGTATCTGCAAACGGATCTGTTCAATGAGCAACACTATTCTGAAGTGGCGCTGGCCCGGCAGAAAGCCGTCATAACGGTTTGGGAACCTAGCCCTGAAGAAGCCCCAATGTCGGACTCATCACCCGACGGCGATGAGGTGTACAAAGACCCTTGGCATGGCAAACATCGGGTTTTCAAGCTCGGAGAGGACGACTATTACGGCAGAAATATCATGCTCTATACCCAGGACGATTCGGAATTCAATCAGTTCCTGCGCACGGGCGAACGCAACAGGGCCGATCAGGAACGGATCATCGAACGACTGGCCGATGACACCCGTGTGGTGGGGTACAACAATGATGTCGAGTTGTACCGCGGCGGCAGTGGTGATCGAGGAACATCGGGCGCTGTGTTCCGCAGCGGGCAGATCAAGGTCGGTGATGTGCTGGTCAATACCGATGTCACCTCGTTCAGCGAAAACCCCTATGTGGTCAGCGCCTTCGCCAGCAGTCGGGCCGGTGCACCCGCTAACACCTTGATCGGGCCGGTAACCTTCGATGACACCTCGGTGGTCTTCGTTCTGCCCAAGGGCCGATACCTGCGGGCCACACCGATTGCACCGTTTTCAGCCTCGCCCGAGGAAGCCGAATCGATCTTTTTGCCCGGCTGCTACTTTCAGATCGACAGCATCGAAGAGGTGAGCGGCGAGTTTTACCGCATCATGAAAATCCAGATGCAGGAGGTGGATCGTCCTGCTCAAGGACGCGCGCTTTACGACATGCGCACGGGCGAGCCCTTCAGCCGAGAGCAGTACGCACTCGAGCTGGGTAACGATGCCAAGCCACTGGTCGACCGGTTTTTTCCGCAGGAGCCACTGGCGGATCTGTTCGGCTTTCACTGATCAAGCGCTGGCCAGGTTTTCATCAGAACCAGTCGTCGCGCATTGCCAGGCAGGTGTCATCACGGCTTTCCAGAATCGCCAGTTCGTGATGGCAGCCCGGTATTTCCCACGTCAGGAAGTATCGGGCGGCTTGCAGTTTGCCGCGGTAAAAGTCGCCGTCGGCCTGATTGCCGCCACTCAGGCCTTCTTCTGCGCGGACCGCCTGTTCGAGCCATCGCCAACCGACTACCGTATGGCCGAATGCCTTGAGGTACAGCGCCGAATTGGCCAGCGTGCTGGTGATTCTGCCCTGTGCCAGATCGGTGAGCAGCCCGAGGGTGACGGCCTGCACGCGTGCGACCAGTTGCTGCAGGGGCTGGCGCAGTTCGTCGAGTGCCTGATGAGCCTGGGCGCGTTCGCAGGTCGCCGAGATCAGGCGCAGCAGTTGCTTGAGGCCGGTGCCGCCATTCTGCGCCAGCTTGCGGCCAAGCAGGTCGAGCGACTGGATACCGTGAGTGCCTTCATGGATCGCATTGAGGCGGTTATCCCGGTAATACTGCTCGACCGGGTATTCGCGGGTGTAACCGTGGCCGCCCAGGACCTGGATCGCCAGTTCGTTGGCCTTCAGGCAGAACTCCGACGGCCATGACTTGACCACCGGGGTCAGCAGGTCCAGCAATTCGTGCGCGTGCTTGCGATCGTCTTCGCTTTCGCCGGTCTGTGTGTCATCGAACAGCCGCGAGGCGTACAGGCACAGGTCAAACGCGCCTTCCACGTAAGCTTTCTGGGTCAGCAGCATGCGCCGCACGTCAGCATGCTCGATGATGGACACCGGCTTGCTGTCCGGGCTTTTGCTGTCCGGCAAGCGCCCTTGCGGCCGCTCGCGGGCATACTCCAGTGAATAGAGGTAGCCGGAATAACCCAGCATCGCCGCACCAAGCCCGACGCCGATACGCGCTTCGTTCATCATCTGGAACATGTAATTCAGGCCATGATGAGGCTTGCCCACCAGATAGCCGACACACTCACCGTTATCGCCGAAATTCAGCGCGGTGGAGGTGGTGCCTTTCCAGCCCATCTTGTGAAACAGACCCGCCAGCATTACATCATTGCGTTTGCCGAGGCTGCCGTCATCGTTGACCAGAAACTTGGGCACGATGAACAGCGAGATACCTTTGACCCCGGCTGGCGCATCCGGCAGTTTTGCCAGGACCATGTGCACGATGTTCTCCGACAGCGAATGATCACCGCAGGAAATGAATATCTTGTTGCCACGCAACCGATAAGTGCCGTCGCCTGCCGGCTCGGCGCGTGTGCGGATATCTGACAGCGATGAACCGGCATGCGGCTCGGTCAGCGCCATGGTGCCGAAGAAGCGTCCTTCGATCATGGGTTGCAGAAAACGCTGCTTCTGCTCGTCGTTGGCAAAACTCTCGATCAGATTGGCCGCGCCCATCGTCAGGAACGGATACGACGTGGTGCCGACATTGGCCGCCTGAAAGTGGGCAAAACAGGCTTGCGACAGCAGGGTAGGCAACTGCATGCCGCCTGCTTCGAAGTCGCGTGATGCATTGAGAAAGCCGGCCTCGAGAAACGCGTCTATCGCGGGCTTGACCTCAGGAATCAGGATCGCTTCGCCGTTTTCATAGCGCGGCTCGTTTTCGTCAGCCTTGCGGTTGTGCGGTGCAAAGTACTTTTCCGCAATGGCGCGCGCCGTTCCCAGCGCCGCATCAAAGGTTTCCCGCGAGTGCTCGGCAAAGCGCTCGCGACGCGTCAGACCTTCGGCGTCCAGCACTTCATACAGCTCGAAAGCCAGATTTCGGGAACTGAGCAGCGACTCGGACATGATGGCGTACCTGATTTTTTGGAATCTTCCGAGTCTAGAGCCGGGCGTGCGCGATGAACAGGAGGATTGACGAGCGTGATGGGGGTGTAAAAAGAACACGCCTGGAAATCGGCCGTCAGCTTTCCACGCATCTGTTGTCGATAAAAATCTAACTACTGGTATTTTTATCAGGTTCTCCTGCCCGATTTTTATTTCAGAGTATAGGCGTAAGTTAATGAGCTACGACTATCAAGGAGAAGGGTTATGGACTCAAAGGTTATTGTAATGGATATAAGTCCGGCTACTATTCAGGCAGGTTGGAGGGGAGAGGCTGTGCCCAGTGTTGACCTTCCGGTGCCGGAAAAGCTTTTCGATGAAAAGGGAGAGGTTGTCGAGTGGGGGGCAGTTTCAGCGCTGTTGGATACGGTACTGCTGGATAAGTTTAAATGGTCAGACAGTGACGAGGTGACGGTTATATATGTTGTCCCATCTAAGATGCCGAAGGTGGGCAGGGAAAAACTTCTTCAGCTAAGCTTTGACGACGACAAATATAGGCTGGAGGGGGTTTTTCTGAAGTCGGCTGCTTCTGCAATTCTTTTTTCATTGGATCGTACAAAAACGACGCTGGAGGGTGAAGCGGTTCCGGAGGTGAACGGGGTCGCAATAAGGACGGATAAAAAAACGGCTATCATCACGGTTGACCCTGTTTTTCAGGATGTACTACTTCCTTCGGCGGCACTGAAACTGACCAGAAATAATTGGGGAAGCTCGTTCGATCCTCAGCTCGCACTGCCTGACGATTCTATTAATATCTTGGCCGATACGATTGTGCTGGCTGTGCAAAAAACTGATGTTGGTATTCGCTCATTGCTTTATAAAAGCCTGGTGCTGTCAGGTAGCAGAGTTAATGAGTCAGGATTTTATGAGAAGCTTAAAAAGAGTATTACTGAAAAAGCGCCCAAGGGAGCACTGATTGGTATGACGCTTGATCCTAAGCCGGAAAGTGCCGCATGGCGAGGTGCAGCCATGTATGCCGCTTCTGCAGGGTTTGTTGAAGGCGCAGTAACCAAGCAGGAATATAACCATTACAATGCAAACGTTGTTCATAGTAAATGTCCGTTTTAATGTGGCTGTACTAGCGGCGGTCTATGCGTACTGTATTGACAGTTTGAAGATTGCTGACGCAGAGCGTCCATAACTGCGTGCCATCGCTGAGTGGCACGATATTCGTTGCAGAGCATGGGAACGGTCGGTGTCTTTCAGACACCTCTGGTTCCGCACGCTCCAGCGTGGGAATGCCGTTCGTGACGCTCCGCGTCATCTGTTACCGGGCGGCATCAGCCGATCGTCATCAGGCTCGCATTGCCACCCGCCGCCGCGGTGTTGACGCTCAATGCCCGCTCGATCACCAGACGTTCCAGTGGCACGTTGGTTTCGCCGTGGGACAGGCCGTTGACGCCGACGATGGCACCGCTGCGTTGTGCGATCTGCTGGCAGATGGCACTTAGCTGATCGGAGTCGCCGTGGTGCAGGACGGCGTCGAAGGTGACTTCGTCCTTGGCCCAGTCAGGTACCAGCTTGATGCGCGCTTGAACGTCCTTTGGCAGGCGAGCCCGGAGCGGTTTGCTGATGTCGGTTTCCGGCCACACGGCAGAGCTGCCGACCGCCAGTACGGCTGCCAGTTGAATCAGCAGATCGTTCTCGTCGTCAGCCAAGCAAAGTACGTGTTCACGTGGCAGGATAGCATAGCTGTTGCGTTCGCCGGTCGGGCCCGCCAGCTGGCGGGTGATGCCGCTTTGCGATTGCTCGGCGTATTGACTGCACAGGGCGTCCAGATCGCTTTGCTGATTGCTGGCAGCCCAGGCCTTGAGTGCCTGTAACGGCTTGCCGAGGACTTCACGCAGGCGCGTATCCGGTGCAGACAGCGCATCGCTGCGGACGAACGATTTCTCGATAGCGTCCTGCGGGCGCGTCGACAGCAGGCGATACAGGTACAACGGGCCACCGGCTTTGGGGCCGGTGCCGGACAGGCCTTCGCCGCCGAATGGCTGAACACCCACCACCGCGCCGACGATGTTGCGGTTGACGTAGACGTTGCCGGCATTGACGTTGTCGATGACCTTGGCGATGGTCTCGTCGATGCGGGTGTGCACGCCCAGGGTCAGGCCGTAACCGGAGGCATTGATCTGATCAATCAGCAGGCCGAGCTCTTTGCGCTTGTAACGCACCACGTGCAGTACCGGACCGAAGATTTCGCGTTGCAGCTCATCGAAGCTTTCCAGTTCGATCAGGGTCGGCATCACATAAGTGCCACGCTTGAGTTCGGCGCTGTCGGCGATGGCCACCTGATAGACCGTGCGGCCCTTGTCGCGCATGGCCTGGATGTGTTTTTCGATACCGGCCTTGGCCTCTGCGTCGATCACCGGGCCGATGTCCACGGACAGGCGCTCCGGATTGCCGAGGCGGTTCTCGGCCATCGCGCCTTTGAGCATTTCGATGACGCGGTCGGCAGAATCTTCCTGCAGGCACAGCACGCGCAGTGCCGAGCAGCGTTGACCGGCGCTGTCGAACGCCGAAGACACCACGTCGATCACCACCTGCTCGGTCAGCGCCGAAGAGTCGACAATCATCGCGTTCTGGCCACCGGTTTCGGCGATCAGCGGAATGGGGCGACCCTGTGAGTCGAGGCGACCTGCCACGTTGCGCTGCAGCAGGCGGGCGACTTCGGTGGAACCGGTGAACATGACACCTTTGACACGCTCGTCGCCGACCAGCCCGGCACCTACGGTTTCGCCGCGACCCGGCAGCAATTGCACCACGCCTTCCGGGATGCCCGCTTCAAGCAGCAGGCGCACGGCCTGTGCGGCGATCAGCGGTGTCTGCTCGGCAGGTTTGGCCAGCACCGGGTTACCCGCAGCCAGTGCGGCAGCCACCTGACCACTGAAAATTGCCAGCGGGAAGTTCCACGGGCTGATGCAGACCACCGGCCCCAGCGGACGATGGCCGTCGTTGGTGAAGTCATTGCGCGCCTGCACGGCGTAGTAACGCAGGAAGTCCACGGCTTCGCGCACTTCGGCGATGGCGTTGGCGAAGGTCTTGCCCGCTTCACGGACCAGCAGGCCCATCAACGGCTGGATTTCAGCCTCCATCAAGTCAGCGGCACGCTCCAGAATCGCAGCGCGCTCGCCAGGCGGAGTGGCCTGCCAGATCGGACCGGCGCTCAAGGCGCACTGGATGGCGTTATCGACATCTGGCAGGGACGCTTCCTGCACATGACCGACCACGTCACGCAGATCCGATGGGTTCAGCGCAGCACTCAGCGTGCCAGCGCTGGCCGGGCAGCCCAGCATCGGGGCGGCTTTCCAGTCGTTGTGCGCGGTAGCCAGCAGGGCCGAAGACAGCGAAGCCAGACGATGCTCGTTGGCCATGTCGATGCCGCTGGAGTTGGCGCGTTCGGTTCCGTACAGATCACGCGGCAGCGGAATGCGCGGGTGCGGCAGGCCGAAACCGCCTTCCTGGGTCGCCATGCGTTCTATCTGGCTGACTGGATCGGCCACCAGTTCCTGAATGGAGATCGAGTGGTCGGCAATCCGGTTGACGAACGACGTATTGGCGCCGTTTTCCAGCAGGCGACGCACCAGATAGGCCAGCAGTGTTTCATGAGTGCCGACCGGGGCGTACACGCGGCAAGGGCGATTCAGTTTGCCGTCGGCGACTTTGCCCACGACCTGCTCGTACAACGGCTCGCCCATGCCGTGCAGGCACTGGAATTCATACTGGCCGGGGTAATAATTCTGACCGGCAATCTGGTAGATGGCCGCCAGGGTGTGGGCGTTGTGTGTGGCGAATTGTGGATAGATGACTTCCGGTGCCGCGAGCAGTTTGCGGGCGCAGGCGATGTAGGACACGTCGGTGTACACCTTGCGCGTGTACACCGGATAGCCTTCCAGGCCTTCGACCTGGGCGCGCTTGATTTCGCTGTCCCAGTAAGCGCCCTTGACCAGGCGGATCATCAGACGATGGCGGCTGCGGCGTGCCAGGTCGATCACGTAATCGATCACATAAGGGCAGCGCTTCTGATACGCCTGAATGACGAAGCCGATGCCGTTCCAGCCGGTGAGCTGTGGTTCGAAACACAGGCGCTCGAGCAGATCCAGCGACAGCTCCAGGCGATCGGCTTCTTCGGCGTCGATGTTCAGACCGATGTCGTATTGCTTGGCCAGCAGGGTCAGCGACAGCAGGCGCGGGTACAGCTCATCCATCACCCGCTCGTACTGGGCACGGCTGTAGCGTGGATGCAGTGCCGACAGCTTGATGGAAATCCCCGGGCCTTCGTAGATGCCGCGACCGTGGGAGGCCTTGCCGATGGAGTGGATAGCCTGCTCGTAGGACGCGAGGTACTTCTGCGCGTCATGTTCGGTCAGCGCCGCTTCACCCAGCATGTCGTAGGAATAGCGGAAGCCCTTGGCTTCGAAGCGGCTGGCATTGGCCAGGGCTTCACCGATGGTTTCGCCGGTGACGAACTGCTCGCCCATCAGGCGCATGGCCATGTCGACGCCCTTGCGGATCATCGGTTCGCCGCTTTTGCCGATGATGCGGCTCAACGAGGACGTAAGGCCCGCCTCATTGTGAGTGGCAACCAGTCTGCCGGTAAGCAGCAGGCCCCAGGTGGCGGCGTTGACGAACAGCGACGGGCTGTTGCCCAGGTGCGGCTGCCAGTTGCCGTTGCTGATCTTGTCGCGAATCAACGCATCGCGGGTGCCCTTGTCCGGAATACGCAGCAGCGCTTCGGCCAGGCACATCAGCGCAACGCCCTCCTGAGAGGACAGTGAAAACTCCTGCAACAGGCCTTGAACGATGCCTGCGCGACCGCCCGCGCTTTTCTGGTTACGCAGTTTCTCTGCAATCGACGCGGCCATCTTGTTGGTGGCTTCGGCAACCGGGGCGCTCAGGCGCGCCTGCTCGAGCAGCATCGGCACCACTTCCTGCTCGGGGCGACGGTAGGCGGAAGTGATGGCTGCACGTAATACGGACTGTGGCTGAATGCTCTCGGCAAAATCGAGGAAGCATTGCAGCCCCGCGTCTTCTGCCAGCTCGCCGCGGTCTTCGTTTTCCTTCCCGGCAGACCCATTGAGCTCCAACAGGGTTGCACCACTCTCGAGCTTTTCCAGGTAATTGAAAATCGCCTGCTTGATCAACCAGTGCGGTGTACGGTCGATGGAGTGGGCTGCGGCTTTCAATCGCTCGCGGGTCGGGTCGTCAAGTTTGACGCCAAGAGTGGTGGTGGCCATGTGTTGTCCTCTTTATAGCCACGCGGAGGTGGCATCGGCTTTGGCGCAGATTAGCCTCGGGACGGGGTGAGGTGCAACCGGGTGCAACCCGATTTGGAGAATATTTTGTGACGCTCCCGGCGAGCGGCTCATAAAAACAGCGCTACGCTCAATGCTGGTGCGCGATTTTTTGTAGATTGCATCGAAAGCGCCCTAAAATGGCGCGTAAATGCATCTGCGTAAGGTTTTTTGTAACAGGTGCAACTTGCAGGATGAAATGGGTTGCACCTTGTTTGCTTTGTTTAATAGGATTCGTTCCTGCGGTGCAACCGCCAGTCATTGATTGCCAATCCTTGCGGAGCGATCAGTCAACGCGGTGTCAGGTGCAAAAGCAGGGATGTGCCGAGTATCGGTCGCCATTCCCTTTGGCATCGGGTGCCAACATAAAAATAATGCCAAGGCAGAACTCATGAGTGTCAGCAACCCTACCTTGATCACGTTCGTGATCTATATAGCGGCAATGGTATTGATCGGCCTGATGGCCTATCGCTCTACCAACAACCTTTCGGATTACATCCTCGGCGGACGCAGTCTTGGCAGCGTGGTCACCGCACTTTCAGCAGGTGCCTCGGACATGAGCGGCTGGCTGTTGATGGGCTTGCCCGGTGCCATCTACATGTCCGGCCTGTCGGAAAGCTGGATCGCCATCGGCCTGATCATCGGCGCCTACCTGAACTGGCTGTTCGTGGCCGGCCGTCTGCGTGTGCAGACAGAGCACAACGGCGACGCGCTGACCCTGCCGGATTACTTCAGCAGCCGTTTCGAAGACAGCAGTGGCCTGCTGCGCATCATCTCGGCCATCGTGATTCTGGTGTTCTTCACCATCTATTGCGCGTCGGGCATCGTCGCGGGTGCGCGTCTGTTTGAAAGCACCTTCGGCATGTCCTACGAAACCGCCCTGTGGGCCGGTGCTGCGGCGACCATTGCCTACACTTTCGTCGGTGGTTTCCTGGCGGTGAGCTGGACAGACACCGTGCAGGCCACGCTGATGATCTTCGCGCTGATCCTCACGCCGATCATCGTCCTGCTGGCAACGGGCGGCGTCGATACCACCTTTCTGGCCATTGAAGCGAAAGATCCGACCAGCTTCGACATGTTCAAGAACACGACTTTCATCGGCATCATTTCCCTGCTCGGCTGGGGCTTGGGCTATTTCGGTCAGCCACATATCCTGGCGCGCTTCATGGCGGCCGATTCGGTCAAGTCGATTGCCAGCGCCCGACGCATCTCCATGGCCTGGATGATCCTGTGCCTGGGCGGCACCGTGGCGGTGGGTTTCTTCGGCATCGCTTATTTTTCGGCGCATCCGGATGTTGCCGGGCCGGTGACTGAAAACCCGGAGCGGGTGTTCATCGAGCTGGCCAAGCTGCTGTTCAACCCATGGGTTGCGGGCGTGCTGCTGTCGGCTATTCTGGCTGCGGTGATGAGTACGCTGAGCTGTCAGTTACTGGTCTGCTCCAGCGCGTTGACCGAGGACTTCTACAAGGCTTATCTGCGCAAAGAAGCTTCGCAGGTCGAGCTGGTCTGGGTCGGTCGGGCAATGGTGCTGCTGATCGCGATCATTGCCATTCTGCTGGCGGCCAATCCCGAAAACCGCGTGCTGGGCCTGGTGAGTTACGCCTGGGCCGGTTTCGGCGCAGCCTTCGGCCCTGTGGTACTGATTTCGGTGCTGTGGAAGGGCATGACCCGCAATGGCGCTCTGGCCGGGGTCATTGTGGGTGCGGCGACCGTGGTGCTCTGGAAGCAGTTCAGTACGATGGGGCTGTACGAAATCATTCCCGGCTTCATCCTGGCCAGCCTCGCGATCGTGGTGTTCAGCCTGATCGGCAAGCCTGCTTCTGCATCCATGCAGACCCGTTTCCTGGCAGCTGAGCAGGATTTCAAAGCCAACCGCTGAGAGGTCTGACTGAAACACAAACGGCCCGTTCTTCTTCGTGAAGCGCGGGCCGTTCTGTATGTGCGCCGGGAGCAGCGTGTCGGTCAGCTCTGGTTGTGATCGATGTCGAGGTTGTAGAACGTCGCCTTGCCGCCCTCCGAGGTGTATCCGGTATTGTCCTGGGTATACACCCCCGCCTTGAAGTACAGAGGCTTGTCCCGCCAGGTCTCGCTGATGCGCGTGCTCCAGTCCTGATCCTTGGCGCTGACGGACAGTTTGCCGCCCTTGCTCAGGTGAATGACGTAATTGAATGTCTCATTCAGCTTCACCCCTTCTACGATGGTGTAAACCTTGCTTTCGTCATCGTCATAGCGGTTGCGAACTTTTGCAACGATATCGCCGGTCTTGGTGTCTTCCTTGTATTGAAACTCGACTTTCAGGAGCGGCTCTGTGCTCTCGTATGCGTGTATTTGTCCGATGACCACCTTGCCGGTGGAAGGTACCTGATCGACTTCCAGTTTGGCGTTCAGATAGTTGTCGGCATCCGGATATACCCAGTTATGCAGCGAACCGTCGGACCACGTTTCCCGAAGTTCGCTACGGGAATATTTGGCGTTCTCGGTTTTAGTGCCGGTGACGGGCGACCAGAACACAATGGAGTCGGTTTTGGATTTGAAATATTTACCGTCGTAGCCTTTTACTAACTGAGCGGTTTCGATGGTCTTGGGGGGTGACCCCACCGGGATGCTGAGATTCCACGATCCAAGATCTACCATTTTGTCTCCGTCCGTAAATGTCTTTGTATCGCTCATGGAAAAGCCTCTGGCGCGAGGCTTCAGCCGACTTTTATACGGCTCGTAGGACAATTTGTTAATAAAAAAATGTCGAACGGATGGCGTCAAAGTGCTGTCACTTCTTCTGCAGGGCAGAGCCTGCAAGGGGTGTAGAGAATGACCGTTAGTCGGCTAGATCGAACTTTGACAGTAGGGAAGAGGCGCCTTGCTTCTGCTTTTGGCGAGACGAGGCTAGAGTTATTCCAAAGTATGACGGTCGTCCTGAGTCTCAGGCGTCATGCCCACAAAGAGAAGCAGCATGGAACGCGTGCCAACCCAGCCAGATGATGGCTCTTCAGTTTTACTTGTTGTAGATGATTACCCGGAGAATCTGGTGACGATGTGCGCTGTTCTGCAAAGAACGGACTGGCACATCGTGACTGCAAGTTCCGGAATTGAAGCATTGACCGTACTTCTCGAGCAGGAAGTCGACCTGGTTTTGCTGGATGTGCAAATGCCGGGCATGGACGGTTTCGAGGTCGCGCGGCTGATGCGCGGCAGTCAGCGTACCCGCCTGACGCCGATTATATTTCTCACCGCCAATGAGCAGACCCAGGATGCGGTGCAGAAGGGCTATGCGAATGGTGCGACGGATTATCTGTTCAAACCCTTCGACCCTAATGTGCTCAAGCCCAAGGTGCAGACCCTGCTTGAACAGCAGCGCAATCGCCGTGCGCTGCAACAGCTGTCGCTGGAGCTGGAATCGGCTCGTGCGTTCAATGCATCGGTGCTGGCCAACGTCGCCGAAGGTATTCTGGTCGTTGACGAAGCGGGCACTATCAGCTTTGCCAACCCGGCTATCTGCCAGTTATTGAACACCTCGGTCGATCACCTTCGCGGCACCCAGGTGCTGGACTACATCATTGAACCGAAGGTGGGCCACTGGCTGGATTCTGGTTTCTATCAGCACTATCGCAAGTCCGACACCTATCGGGTGCACGACGCCATTCTGCGTACGGCGCAAGGCACGCAACTGCCAGTTGCGTTGTCCTGCGCGGCGCTGCCTGCCGAACAGAAAGCAATGGTGCTGACGGTTCTCGATATGTCGGTGGTCCGTGATCTTTATCAGCAACTTGAAAAACAGGCCGTCACCGATGCATTGACAGGCCTGCTCAATCGCCGAGGGCTTTATCAGGCCGTTGAAAGCATGCTGTTGCGCAACGAGCGGGCCGATAAATACCTGGTCGTGCTGTTCATGGATCTGGATGGCTTCAAGCAGATCAATGATGCGCTGGGCCATGAAGCAGGTGATCAGGTATTGCTCTGGGTCGCCGAGCAATTCAAGGACAGCATGCGCCCCTACGATGTGCTGGCGCGCATCGGCGGCGACGAGTTCACGGTGGTGATCGACGGGCTCGATTACCCCGAGCAGGCGGCCAAGATCGCCGAAAAGCTTATTGAGCGCGTATCCGGAAGACGTCAGGTCGACGGCGTCGAGATCACGCTGGGTGCCAGCGTCGGCATTGCAACCTTTCCGGACTGCGGCTCGAATCTGGACGGTCTGCTGCGCGCGGCAGATATCGCCATGTACGAAGCCAAGCGTGCCGGACGGCAGCAATATCGGTTCTATGATCAGAACATGAACGGGCGCGCCCGCTCGCGACTGATGCTTGAGGAAAGCGTGCGTACGGCCATCGACGGCCGGGATTTTTCAGTGGTGTACCAGCCCCAGATTCACGTGGCGGATGGTCGCTTGCGGGGTTTCGAGGCTTTGCTGCGCTGGCAGCATCCTGCGGTCGGAGAGGTGCCGCCTGCGCTGTTCATTCCGCTGCTGGAAGAGACTCGACTGATCAACCGCCTCGGCAGCTGGATCTTTGATCAGGGCGCCGAGCAGCGTCAGGCATGGAGCCGGATCTTCGCGCCTGACATGGTGCTGAGTGTCTGCGTCAGTCCCACGCAATTCTGTCTGCCCAATCTGGCTTCGGAATTGAAACGCGCGATGGATCGCTTCGAGCTGAAGCCGGGGCAGATCGAGGTGGAAATCACTGAAACCGCTTTGGTCAACAACCTGACACACAGCCATAAACAGCTGAAGTTGCTGCATGACGTCGGTGTGCGCATTGCGCTCGACGACTTTGGTACGGGCGAATGCTCGCTGTCGCACCTGCGCAATCTGCAACTCGACACCTTGAAGCTGGACAGGCGTTTTGTGGCCAACATCGTCGGATCAAAGCGCGAGGCGGCGATGGCCAGCAGTATCATCGACCTGAGCCGCAACCTCGATATGCTGGTCATTGCCGAAGGCGTCGAGACGGCCGAGCAGTATCAGTGGCTGGCCGACAACGGCTGTCAGGTCATACAGGGCTTTCTGATCGCTCATCCGATGGTGCCAGAGGACGCGTTGCGCTTTCCCGGGCACTTTGACGTGGCGGGCTTGAGGCAGAGCAGATTGTTGTAGAATGGCGTTTTTCGATCTCATGCAAAGGCCCCATGACTGCATCCAGCCATGCTCCGCTCAAATACCTGCAGGCCTATCCGCAGGCCCTGCAGGATCAGGTGCAGCAGCTGATTGCCGAGGATCGCCTGGCGGATTATCTACAGCAGCGCTACCCCGCGCGGCATCAGGTCCAGAGCGACAAGGCCCTTTACGCCTATGCGCTGGCGCTCAAGCAGGATCACCTGCGCAACGCGCCAGCCATCAAGAAGGTTCTTTTCGACAATCGCCTGGACCTGACCCATCGCGCGCTGGGCCTGCACACCAAGATATCCAGAGTGCAGGGTGGCAAGCTCAAGGCCAGTAACGAGATTCGTGTGGCCGCGCTGTTCAAGGAAGCGCCGCCGGAGTTTCTGAAGATGATCGTGGTGCACGAACTGGCTCATTTTCGTGAGTCGGACCACAACAAGGCGTTCTACCAGTTGTGCGAGCACATGTTGCCCGGTTATCACCAACTGGAGTTCGATTTGCGCGTGTACCTGACATACCGTGATCTGCAGGCCGCACGAGCGCCATGCTGAGCCAGGCACTGAAAAAGGATTCGACGATGCAGGTCAGCAAGACCAAAAGCAGTTTCTATCGCCGCCTGTACGTGGCGTATCTGATCGATTCACAGGTCGCCAGCAGTGTCCCTGAACTGATGGCGGCAACCGGCATGCCGCGTCGTACCGCGCAGGACACTATCAGTGCGCTTGCCGATCTGGACATTGTGTGTGACTTCGAGCAGCTCGAAGGCGGCCGCAATCACGCCGGCAGCTACCGGATCCGTGACTGGGGCGCCGTTGACAAGGCTTGGATCGCCGACAATCTGCCGCGCATCAAGGCTGTGCTGGAGTACCCCTGAGCGGTTTTCAGTCCAGATCGCGACGCATGCCGATATGCGGAATGTCGTCTTCCAGGTAGACCTCGCCCACCGGGTTGAAGCCGTAGCGGCTGTAATAGCCTTGCAGATGCGCCTGGGCCGATAGATAGATGGGCTGGTCGGGCCATTTGCGTTCGGCGTTTTCCAGGGCCTGCTCCATCAGTTCATGGCCGATGCCCCTGCTGCGAATCGAAGGCGCTGTCACCACCCGGCCGATGGTCACGTCGCCGCCTTGCTGGATGGGGTCGAGCAAACGCAGGTAGGCGACCAGCTTGTCTTCCTGCCACGCCATCAGGTGGCAGGTGTCGCCCGTCAGGTCCTGTCCGTCGACGTCCAGATACACGCATTGCTGCTCGACCACAAACACCTCGGCACGCAGTTGCAGCACGGCATAGAGCTGCTGGATGCTCAGCTCGGTGTGATGTTTGCAGATCCATTTGATAGACATGTCGCAGACTCGCAGGGAAACCAGAAGCGAAGTCTAAACGTATCCGGCGACATTCCCAATAAACGCCGTCAACGTTATGAATGCTGCGCCGGTTGAGCATGTTGCTTGCCCGGCTTGTCTACTGCCTGCTTGAGGTCTTCAATTAAAAACGGCAGGCGCCTTAACGCGCGAGCGTTTCCCTGCCGATAGGATTAAATTGGGTATGCCGCCCCTTTCAGGAACCTGAGCATGTCGCAGTCGCTTCGAGCGGTGGGGTTGCTGGTCGTTCTGCTGATGGCGCAGGCCAACGCAGCTGAAAAGCTGCGTCTTGTCGCCGACCCCTGGCCTCCCTTTACCGACGCGCTGCTGCTCAACGGCGGGTTGGCGACCGATATCGTCAATACGGCGCTACGCCGTGCCGGGTACACCACGCTGTACGAGCAAGTGCCGTGGGCGCGAGCGATGCTGGGCTTGAGCCAAGGGCGTCACGATGTGCTGATCAATGCCTGGTTCAGCGAGGAGCGTACGAAAGTTGGCCAGTTTTCTGCGCAATACCTGCTCAATCGGGTGCGCTTCATCAAGCGCAAGGACTCGCCGATTGGCACCCTGACCCATGAGCAATTGCACAGGTACGTCATCGCAGTGGTCCGGGGTTACGCTTATGCCCCTGCGTTTGACAACGACACCGAGCTGCAGAAAGTCCCGGTGCAAAACTTCTCCACCGCCATACGCATGCTTGCCGCCGAGCGTGTCGACCTGACCCTGGAAGACGAATACGTGGCCCGTTACAACCTGGCGATGGAGCCGGACGAGGTTCGTGACCGGGTCGAGTTTCTACCGGGCTCGTTGAGCGAGAACAGCCTGCATATTCTGGTCAGCCTGAAAAATCCCCACCACGACAAGATCGTCGCCGACTTCGATCGCGAAATTACCGCCATGAAAGCGGATGGCACCTACGATGAACTGCTCAGACTGCATGGGTTGCAGCAGTCTCCGGAGCTTTGATCAAGTGCGCGGCGAGGGTACGCAGCGGGGCCAGCTGGCGGCAGATCAGCGCCAGTTGGGCCTGCACCAGTCGCTGACTTTCGTCCATGTCTTCGGGCAATTGCTCCAGTTGTGCGGCCAGCTCTTCCTCGACATCGCTCTGTACCGCAACCGGCTTCTTCTCGGCCAGCCCTGCAGCGATCTCGTCGATGCTGGCGGCCAGCGTGGCAGCGACGTTATCGATCAGGTGTTCGCGGACATCACTCGGCAACTGTGTATCACGGTGCGCGCCGAGGCCTGAAAGGTAGCTGAGCAGCGTGTGCGACAGCACCAGAAAGCGAAAGCCGACGTCAGCCTCCTTGCGGAAGTGGCCGGGCTCCATGAGCATGTTGGCCAGCGTGGTCGACAGCGCGGCGTCGGCATTGTGGGCGTTGCGCCGTGCCAGTCGGTAGGCCAGGTCGTCACTCTTGCCCTTGGCGTACTGTTGCATGATCTGCCGCAGGTAGATGCTGTTGCAGGTCAGGGTATTGGCCAACACCTTGTTCAGGCGCCGTCCCTGCCAGTCCGGCAGAAACAGGAACACTGCGAGGCCGGCGATAAGGCTGCCCAGCAACGTATCGAACAGCCGCGGCAGGAACAGGCCGTAACCGTCGCCGACCTGATTGAAGCAGAACAGTACCATCACAGTGATGGCGGCGGTCGACAGGGTGTAGCGCGTGGTCCGGTTGACGAAGAACACCACCCCGGCCAGCACGGCGCACATCGATTGCAGAATCGGGCTGGTGACCAGATCGAACAGCACCCAGCCGACCGTCAGGCCAATCGCGGTGCCGATGATCCGCTGGCCGAGCTTGAGCCGGGTGGCGCCGTAGCTGGGCTGGCAGACGAACACCGTGGTCAGGATGATCCAGTAGCCCTGTGACGGGTGGATCAGGTGCACCATCGCGTAACCGATGGTCAATGCCAGCGGCAGGCGCAGCGCATGACGAAACAGCAGCGAGGTCGGGGTCATCTGCAGGCGCAGGCGTGTCCAGACATCCTTGAGGTTGCGCGGCGAGCGGTCCAGCAGGCTGCTGTCGGTGGCATCGGCCACGGCGTCCGGGTTGCTGGCGTCGCTGATCAGACGATCCAGAGTGCCAAGGTTGGCGGCCAGCGCGCGCAGCGAACGCAGCAGGCCGCGCCACGCAGGGTTGCTCTGGATGCGCAGGTGCTCAAGCGACGCGTGCAGGTCTTCCATGGCTTCGGCGAAGCTGGGGTCATACACGAACGGCTGCCGCAGCTGGATGGATTCCGACAGCGCCTGGCAGGCAACGCCCTGTTGGCGCAGCAGGCGCTGGCAGCGGAACAGCACGTCGCTGTGGAAAAACGCATCGGCCAGTGAGTTGTAGGGGTAATGCGACGAGCTGGCGCGCTCGTGGATGTCCTGGGCGATGAAGTACAGCTTCAGGTAGCGGCTGACTTTGGAGCCGGGGCGGCCGCTGCCGACGCGGTGCAGGATGATTTCCTTGGTGGAGTTCAGCGCGGCGACCACTTTGCCGTTCTGCTGCGCCAGTTCCAGACGACGGGCCTCCACGTTGAGCGTGCGAATCGGTTCGAACAGGGTCGATTTGAGTTTCAGGTACTGGCCCAGCTCACGAAACAGTCGCGCCAGCGCCTGTTGCACCGGCTGGTTGGCAAACAGCATCTGCCACAGCACCGACAGCAGGCCGTACCAGGCTGCGCCCGCCACCAGCAGCATCGGTTCATGCCAGAAGTCCAGCACTTCACCGCCACGCTGATCGACGCCGATCATGGTGTAGACCGAAAGGATCAACGTGCCGTAGGCAATCGCGCCATAGCGTTCACCCAGCGCGCCCAGCATGGTCAGGCAGAAGCTGGCCAGCGCCAGTGAACAGACAAACAGAATGGGGTAGGGGAAGAGCAGTTCGACGGCGAGGGCGGCGATGCTGAAACACACCAGTGTCACGGCCAGGGCGTTGAGTCGGCCTTGCCAGCTGTCGTCGGTCTCGGCCAGGGCGCAGGCAATAATCCCCAGAAACAGCGGGATCAGTAACGCCATTTCATTTTGATACCAGCACAGCGCCATGCTGCCGGTCAGTGCGATAAAGACTCGAACGCTATAGCTGAATTTATCCAGCGCCCACAATCGACGGAATGTATGACGGAGAGATTTCGATGCCATGGGTTAGCTTGACGGCCCTGTTCGCAATTGATCGATCGTGCAGGAGGATATGTACAGACCAAATGACTGGCTGTACATCCGCCTCGCAAAATTTATACCGGTTTGCCGTGTCGAGATGTTGCGTATCAGCGACTACGTCACACGTAGTGTGCGGCAGCATAGGCCGACGCCCACGCCCACTGAAAGTTGAAACCGCCCAGATGACCGCTCACGTCCAGCACTTCGCCCACGAAATAAAGGCCGGGAGATTTCAGCGACTCCATGGTCTTGGACGACACTTCGCGGGTGTCGATACCGCCCAGCGTCACTTCGGCCGTGCGATAACCCTCGGTGCCCGCCGGGACCACCTGCCAGCTCGCCAGCTTTTCGGCGATCCCGGCCAGTTCGGCGTGGGTGTACTGCTTCATCGGTCTGGAAACGAACCAGTGCTCGGCGATCAGGTTGGCCATCTTCTTGGTGAACATCTCGCCCAGCAGGGTCTTCAGTTCACTGTTGGGGCGCTCGGCCTGCTGCTGGTTGAGCCAGGCGGGCACGTCATGATCGGGCAGCAGGTTGATTTCCACGGTGTCACCGGGCTGCCAGAACGAGGAGATCTGCAGGATCGCCGGGCCACTGAGGCCGCGGTGGGTGAACAGGATGTTTTCGCGGAAGCTGGTGTCGTTGCAGCTCACCAGACAATCCACCGAGGTGCCTGACAGCTCGGTGCACAGCTCCTTGAGCTGATCGGTGATGGTGAAAGGCACCAGCCCGGCGCGGGTCGGCAGCAGCGTGTGGCCGAACTGCTTGCCGACCTGATAGCCAAAACCGGTAGCGCCCAGCGTCGGAATCGACAGCCCGCCCGTGGCAATCACCAGCGACTGGCAGTTCAGGGTGCCCAGCGTGGTCTGCAGGCTGTAGCCGGCGTCGGTCTTTTCGATCTGCTGCACGGAGGTGTCCATGTGCAGGCTGACACCGGCCTGGCGGCACTCTTCCAGAAGCATTTCCAGAATGTCGCTGGACTTGTTGTCGCAAAACAGCTGGCCGAGCTTTTTCTCGTGATAAGGCACGCCATGCTTGGCGACCATCGCGATGAAATCCCATTGGGTGTAGCGGGCCAGGGCCGATTTGCAGAAATGCGGGTTCTGCGACAGGAAGTTGGCCGGCTCGGTGTACATATTGGTGAAGTTGCACCGCCCGCCACCGGACATCAGGATCTTCTTGCCGGGTTTGTTGGCGTGGTCGATCAACATCACCTTGCGCCCGCGAGCGGCAGCGGTGAACGCACACATCAGACCGGCAGCGCCGGCGCCAATGATTACAACGTCAGTAACGGGCACAGCGTGGTTCCTCGATCTTCAGGTCACGATCGTTCCCATGCTCCGCGCCAAGCTATGCACAAGCCTGTTTTTGATTCTGGCCGAAGGCCGTGGGAGCGAACTTGTTCGCGAAAGGGCCGGTATGTTCTCCGAAGATTTATCGTCTGAACTACCGTCTTCGCGAACAAGTTCGCTCCTACGCCCTGCGGGCAGAAGCCTGAAAACCGCGTTTTCAGGACCTTCGGGGCCTGTATATGACGCTCGGCGCGGCGTGTAGGGACTATCAGGGTCAACGATAAACTTTACAAAATCCGCACGCGCAGCGACTTGCCTTTGATCTTGCCATTGTTCAAACGCTCCAGGGCCTGTTTGGCCATGCTGCGCTCGACGGCAACGTAGGCCTGGAAGTCGAAAATCGCGATCTTGCCGACCTGAGTGCCCGGGATGCCTGCCTCGCCGGTCAGTGCGCCGAGGATATCGCCCGGACGCAGCTTGTCCTTGCGGCCCGAGCCGATGCACAGGGTGGTCATGGCGGGCAGCAACTTGCCGCCTTCCTTGATGCTCAGTCTGTCGTATTGCTGCCAGTTCAACGGCGCTTTCTGCAACTCTTCGATGGCGCGGGCGCGCTGGCTTTCCGACGGAGCCACCAGGCTGACCGCGATGCCTTTCTCGCCCGCGCGGCCGGTACGGCCGACACGGTGGATGTGGATTTCCGAATCACGCGCCAGTTCGACGTTGATCACCATGTCCAGCGCGTCGATATCCAGACCGCGCGCGGCCACGTCGGTGGCGACCAGTACCGAGGTGCTGCGGTTGGCGAACATCGCCAGCACCTGATCACGGTCACGCTGTTCCAGATCGCCATGCAGGCCGACGGCAGACATGCCCTTGGCGGTCAGGTGATCGACCACTTCCTGAACCTGCTGCTTGGTGAAGCAGAACGCCACGCAGGACGTCGGACGGAAATGGCCGAGTACCTTGACCACGGCTTCCAGGCGCTGCTCCGGGGAGATCTCGTAGAAAATCTGCTCGATCTGGCTATCGGCGTGCAGTGCCTCGACTTTCACGGTCTGTGGATCACGCATGAATTTCGAGGACAACTGCTTGATGCCGACCGGGTAGGTGGCGGAGAACAGCAGCGTCTGGCGGCGCTGCGGGGTCTGCTCGATGATGTCGGCGATGGCGTCGTAGAAACCCATGTCCAGCATGCGGTCGGCTTCATCGAGAATCAGCGTGTTCAGGCCGTCCAGGACCAGCGAGCCCTTGCGCAAGTGCTGCTGTATGCGACCCGGAGTACCGACGATGATGTGCGCGCCATGCTCCAGCGAGCCGATCTGCGGGCCAAAGGACACGCCGCCACACAGGGTCAGGACCTTGATGTTGTCCTCGGAGCGCGCCAGACGGCGGATTTCCTTGGCCACCTGATCCGCCAGTTCGCGGGTCGGGCACATGACCAGTGCCTGGCAACCGAAGAAACGCGGGTTGATCGGGTTGAGCAGGCCGATGCCGAACGCAGCGGTCTTGCCGCTGCCGGTCTTGGCTTGCGCAATCAGGTCCATGCCCTTGAGGATCACCGGCAGGCTCTGCGCCTGAATCGGTGTCATTTCGGCATAACCAAGCGACTCCAGGTTAGCCAGCATGGCAGCGGACAGAGGCAGAGAATTGAAAGCGGTGTTAGTCACGACGGTGAACCTGCAAAACAAAAATGTCGCGTAGTGTATCACCCGCCAGTCAGACCTGGCACCGACGATAAAGGTCGTAGGAGCGAGCTTGCTCGCGAAGGGGCCCTTACCGTCCCAGAAGATGGTTCGTGAGCAATGCGGATCGCCGCCCCGGTCACTCCCACAGTATCCAGCAATGAGCGCGGAGCATGGGCGCGATAGCCAGGGCAAAAAAATCCCCGCTGGAGGGCGGGGTTGAGGTTCGAGCGTGGCAGCTCGCAAAGGTGTACAGCAAGGCCCGTCCGGGGACGGGCCTGCAGGGCTTACAGCAGGATTGTGCGGATATCCGCCAGCAATTCGCTCAAGCGCTTGGTGAAGCGGGCAGCAGCTGCGCCGTTGATCACGCGGTGATCGTAGGACAGCGACAGCGGCAGCATCAGTTTCGGCTGGAAGGCTTTACCGTCCCAGACGGGCTGGATGGTTGCCTTGGAAACACCGAGGATCGCCACTTCCGGCGCGTTGACGATCGGCGTGAAGCCGGTGCCGCCAATGTGGCCGAGGCTGGAGATGGTGAAGCACGCGCCCTGCATGTCGTTCGCAGTCAGTTTCTTGTTGCGCGCCTTTTCCGCCAGTGCGGCGGCTTCGGCGGCCAGTTGCAACAGGCTCTTCTGGTCGACGTCGCGGATGACCGGGACCAGCAGGCCGTCCGGGGTGTCCACGGCAAAGCCGATGTGCACGTACTTCTTGCGGATCACTGCCTTGCCGCTAGGTGCCAGCGACGCGTTGAAGTCCGGCAGCTCCTTGAGCAGGTGGGCGCAGGATTTGAGCAGCAGTGGCAGAACGGTCAGCTTGACGCCAGCCTTCTCGGCAGCGCCTTTCTGCGCCACACGGAAAGCTTCCAGGTCGGTAATGTCGGCCTGGTCGAATTGCGTGACGTGCGGAATGTTCAGCCAGCTGCGGTGCAGACCGGAAGCGCCGAGTTGCATCAGGCGCGTCATCGGTACTTCTTCGATCTCGCCGAAACGGCTGAAATCGACTTCCGGAATCGGCGGGATGCCCGAGCCGCCGCTTGCGCCGCCAGCTGGAGCTTCCTTGGCCTTCTGCATCATGGTTTTGACGTAAGCCTGAACGTCTTCTTTCAGCACACGGCCGTGCGGGCCGGTGGCGCTGACCGCGGTCAGCTCGACGCCGAATTCGCGGGCCAGCTGACGAACGGCCGGGCCTGCATGAACCTTGGCACCGTCTTTGGCCGGAGCCGCTGGAGCAGTCGGCGCAGGTGCTGCTTCTGCCTTGGGAGCAGGGGCAGCTGCGGCCTCAGCCTTGGCCGGCGCAGCGGCGGGTGCGCTGGCAGCAGGGGCCGGAGCAGCGGCAGGCGCGGCGCCTTCGACTTTCAGTTTCAGGATCAGGTCGCCGGTACCGACTTCCTGGTCCAGCTTGACTTCGATGCTCTCGACAACGCCTGCTGCCGGAGAAGGGATCTCCATGCTGGCCTTGTCGGATTCCAGGGTGATCAGCGACTGATCGGCCTGGATACTGTCACCGACCTTGACCATCAGTTCGATGATCTTGGCCTTGCCCGACGAACCGATGTCCGGTACGTGGATGTCCTGAACGCTGGCTGCCGGAGCAGGCTCGGCGGCGGCCGCCGGTGCAGGTGCCGCTTCAGCCGGCTTTTCGGCAGCAGCAGGGGCAGGGGCAGCGGCAGGTTCGGCAGCAGGTGCCGGGGCCGCAGCCGCCTCACCTTCCACTTCCAGTTCGAACAGCTCGTCGCCTTCTTTCAGGCGGTCGCCCAGCTTGACCTTCATGGTCTTGATGACGCCAGCCTTGGGAGCAGGGATTTCCATGCTCGCCTTGTCTGACTCAAGCGTCAGAACGCTCTGGTCGGCTTCGATGCGATCACCGACCTTGACCATCAATTCAATGACTTCGCCTTCACCGTTGCCGATGTCGGGTACACGAATTAACTCACTCACTATGTCTCTCCTTAGGAGAACCTGTTCACTCACGAATACGCTGGTTCAGTTACAACGAAACAGCGTTGGATGCTCATTTACGTCGAGTAAATTCCGCATCCTCGGCTGTTTACGCTCTGATCAGCGCTCTTGAAGCAGACTCTTAGCAGTCCAGTGGATTGCGTTTTTCAGGATCGATACCGAACTTGGCGATGGCTTCAGCCACGACTTTAGGTTCGATATCGCCACGATCAGCCAAGGCTTCCAGGGCTGCCAGCACCACGAAGTGGCGATCGACTTCAAAGAAGTGACGCAGCTTCTTGCGGCTGTCGCTACGGCCGAAACCGTCGGTGCCCAGGACTTTGTATTCCTTGGTTGGAACCCACTGACGAATCTGATCAGCGAACAGCTTCATGTAATCCGTGGATGCGATGACCGGACCTTTGCGACCGTTCAGGCATTCCTCGACATAGCTCAGCTGCGGCTTCTGGCCAGGGTGCAGGCGGTTGTTGCGCTCTGCAGCCAGACCGTCGCGACGCAGCTCGTTGAAGCTGGTAACGCTCCACACGTCGGCACCGATGTTGAACTCGTCACGGAGAATCTTCGCCGCTTCGCGAACTTCACGCAGGATGGTGCCCGAGCCCAGCAACTGGACGTGGTGCGCCGCTTCCTTGGTGTCTTCTTCGAGCAGGTACATGCCCTTGACGATGCCTTCTTCCACACCGGCCGGCATGGCTGGCTGGGCGTAGGACTCGTTCATCACGGTCAGGTAGTAGAAAACGTCCTGCTGCTCTTCGAACATCCGGCGCATGCCGTCCTGGATGATCACTGCCAGTTCGTAACCGTAAGTCGGGTCGAAGGTGCGGCAGTTCGGGATGGTCGATGCCAGGATGTGGCTGTGACCGTCTTCGTGCTGCAGGCCTTCACCGTTCAGCGTGGTACGGCCGGCGGTGCCGCCAACCAGGAAGCCACGGGTGCGGCTGTCGCCAGCGGCCCAGGCCAGGTCGCCGATACGCTGGAAACCGAACATCGAGTAGAAGATGTAGAACGGAATCATCGGCTGGTTGTGGCTGGAATACGAAGTACCGGCAGCGATGAAGGAGGACATGGCGCCCGCTTCGTTGATGCCTTCTTCGAGGATCTGGCCTTTCTTGTCTTCGCGATAGAACATCACTTGTTCTTTATCGACTGGCTCGTAGAGCTGGCCGACCGACGAGTAGATGCCCAGTTGGCGGAACATGCCTTCCATACCGAAGGTACGCGCTTCGTCCGGGATGATCGGCACGATGCGCTGACCGATTTCCTTGTCCTTGACCAGTTGCGTCAGGATGCGCACGAAGGCCATGGTGGTGGAGATTTCGCGATCGCCCGAACCATCCAGGATGGCCTTGAGGGTCTCGAGTGGCGGGGTCGGCAGGCTGAAGCTCTGCGCACGACGCTGCGGTACGAAACCACCCAGCGCAGCACGACGCTCGCTCAGGTAACGGGCTTCGGCGCTGCCTTCTTCCGGCTTGTAGAACGGCAGGGCTTCGAGTTCGGAGTCCTTGACCGGGATGTCGAAACGGTCACGGAAGTGACGCAGGCTGTCGACATCGACCTTTTTGGTGTTGTGCGCAGTGTTTTTCGCTTCGCCGGCGCCGGTGCCATAACCCTTGATGGTCTTGGCCAGAACCACGGTCGGTTGACCCTTGTGGTTGACGGCTTCGTGGTAGGCCGCATAGACCTTGTACGGGTCGTGGCCTCCACGGTTGAGTTTCCAGATCTCGTCGTCGGACAGATCGGCAACCATGGCCTTGAGTTCAGGCGAGTTGAAGAAGTGCTCGCGGACGAACGCGCCGTCCTTGGCCTTGTAGTTCTGGTATTCGCCGTCGATGACTTCGTCCATACGACGTTGCAGGATACCGTCGACGTCCTTGGCCAGCAGTGGGTCCCAGAAACGGCCCCAGATGACTTTGGTGACGTTCCACTGGGCGCCACGGAACACGCCTTCGAGTTCCTGGATGATCTTGGCGTTGCCGCGAACCGGACCATCGAGGCGCTGCAGGTTGCAGTTGACGACGAAGATCAGGTTGTCGAGCTTCTCACGACCGGCCAGGGCAATGGCGCCCAGGGATTCCGGCTCGTCGGTCTCGCCGTCACCCAGGAAGCACCAGACTTTCTGCTTGCCTTCCGGGATGTAACCGCGGTGCTCCAGGTACTTCATGAAGCGCGCCTGGTAGATCGCCTGGATCGGGCCAAGGCCCATCGATACGGTCGGGAACTGCCAGAAATCTTTCATCAGCCACGGGTGTGGGTAAGACGACAGGCCATTGCCGTCGACTTCCTGACGGAAGTTGGTCATTTGCTCTTCGGTGATGCGGCCTTCCATGAATGCACGGGCGTAAACGCCTGGCGATGCATGACCCTGGAAGTAGATCAGGTCGCCGCCGTGTTCGTCGGTCGGGGCCTGGAAGAAGTAGTTGAAGCCGATGTCGTACAGCGTGGCGCTGGAGGCGAAGCTGGAGATGTGGCCGCCCAGATCCGGGTCGCCGATGTTGGTTTTGACAACCATGGCCAATGCGTTCCAGCGCACCAGCGAGCGAATGCGGCGTTCCATGAACAGGTCGCCAGGCATGCGTGCTTCGTGGGTGACAGGAATGGTGTTGCGATATGGCGTGGTGATGGCGTACGGCAGCTGCGAACCACTACGGGTGGCCAGCTCGCCCAAACGGGTCATCAGGTAGTGAGCGCGGTCTTCGCCTTCTTTGTCGAGAACCGATTCCAGGGCGTCCAGCCATTCCTGGGTTTCGACGGGATCGAGGTCTTGCATGGCTTGCTCCAGGGCGGAAAGGCTTCCAGAATCGGTTGCCTGAGTTTGCGACTGGCCTTGTGGGCAGACGACATAAATTCTTGGATTTCCGGAGGGTGGGATCCGGCGGCGTGTAGTTTTACTACAAATCGACGACGATTTCAGCCCTCCGAGTATCGGACCCAGTAGTAAAACTACAGAGAAGCGACTCAATCGCTCCTGTTGTCGTGTAGCTTAAAACGTTACTGTTGATCGCTATTGAATATCTTGCAGGGAAAAAGCGGATTTTTATGCTTCTAATTTGATTTTTCCAGCAATTTATAACCTTTGTTCGACAAGCGGTGCTGGCAGACGCGTCTCGCCGTAACGACGGACGGGCGTCTGCACGCCGATCAAGGATAGACCATGAGCCTACCTTTACTGGCCGAATTTTCGGCCATTCTGCTGCCATCGATCAGCCGCGCCCGCCAGATGTTTCAGGCCGCGCTGACTGCCCTGTCCGAGGACGCGCTGGTTTCTTTCAACGCTTGGCCCGAGGCGCGACAGGCAGCCTTCGACCGGGTCTGCGCCGCCAGTGATTTTGTAACCGAACAAGTCTGCCGTGATCCGCAGATGCTTCTGCGGCTGGCCGATTCGGGCGAGCTGGAGCGTAGCTTCTCTGTCGGCCAATTGCGCGGTCAGCTTGCCGACGCGCTGTCGAGCACCGCCAGCGAGGATGAACTGGGGCGTAATCTACGTCGACAGCGCGCACGCCAGCAAGTACGGATTATCTGGCGCGACCTGACCCGTCAGGCAAACCTGATCGAAACCTGCCGTGACCTGTCGGACATGGCCGATGCGTCGATCGATCTGGCTTACCACTGGCTGTACGCCCGGCATTGTCAGCAGTTCGGCACCCCGACCGGTCGTCATTCCGGGCAGCCCCAGCACATGGTCATCCTGGGCATGGGCAAGCTTGGCGCGGTGGAACTGAACCTGTCCTCTGACATAGACCTGATCTTCGGCTACCCGGAGGGCGGCGAAACCGTCGGTACCAAGCGTGCGCTGGACAATCAGGAGTTTTTCATTCGTCTGGGCCAACGGCTGATCAAGGCGCTCGACCCGGTGACCGTCGACGGTTTCGTGTTCCGTGTCGACATGCGCCTGCGTCCTTACGGTTCTTCCGGGGCACTGGTGCTCAGCTTCAATGCGCTGGAGCAGTATTACCAGGACCAAGGCCGGGACTGGGAACGTTACGCGATGATCAAGGCGCGCGTGGTCGGGGGCGATCAGGCGGCCGGTGCCGAATTGCTGGCGATGCTGCGTCCGTTCGTGTATCGCCGCTATCTGGATTTCTCGGCCATCGAAGCGCTGCGCACCATGAAGCAGCTCATTCAGCAGGAAGTGAAGCGCAAGGGCATGGCGGAAAACATCAAGCTGGGTGCCGGTGGCATTCGCGAGGTGGAGTTCATTGCCCAGGCCTTTCAACTGATTCACGGCGGCCGCGACCTGAGTCTGCAGCAGCGGCCGCTGTTCAAAGTGCTGAAAACCCTTGAGGGGCAGGGTTATCTGCCCTCGGCGGTGACCGAAGAGTTGCGCGAGGGCTACGAGTTTCTGCGTTATACCGAGCACGCCATTCAGGCGATCGCCGACCGTCAGACGCAGATGCTCCCGGACAACGAACAGGATCAGGCGCGCGTTGCGCTGATCATGGGCTTCGCTGACTGGGCTGCCTTTCACGAACGGCTCATGTACTGGCGTGGCCGTGTGGCCTGGCACTTCCGCCAGGTCATTGCTGACCCCGACGCCGATCCGGACGACGAGCAAGATGAAGATGGCGAAGTGGTGGTGGGAGGCGAATGGCTGCCGTTGTGGGAAGAGTCCCAGGACGAAGAAGCCGCAGGTCGCCAACTGTTGCAGGCCGGCTTCGTTGATGCCGAGAAGGCGCTGAAACATCTGGCCAACCTGCGCAGCAGCCCCAACCTGCGTTCGATGCAGCGTCTGAGCCGTGAGCGGCTGGACGCATTCATCCCCCGTCTGCTGGCTCAGGCGGTGGAACATGAGAAGCCCGACCTGGTCCTGGAGCGCGTGCTGCCCTTGGTCGAGGCCGTCGCGCGGCGCTCGGCGTACCTGGTGCTGCTCACGGAAAACCCCGACGCGCTGCGACAGCTGCTGACCCTGTGCGCCGCCAGCCCGTGGATTGCCGAACAGATCGCGCGCTTCCCGTTGCTGCTCGATGAGTTGCTCAACGAAGGGCGGCTGTTCAATCCGCCACTGGCCCCGGAACTGGCGGCCGAGCTGCGAGAGCGGCTGATTCGTATCCCCGAGGACGATCTCGAGCAACAGATGGAGGCCCTGCGGCATTTCAAGCTGGCGCACAGCCTGCGCGTCGCGGCGTCCGAGATATCCGGCAGCCTGCCGTTGATGAAAGTCAGTGATTACCTGACCTGGCTGGCCGAGGCTATTCTCGATCAGGTGCTCGCGCTGGCCTGGCGCTACAGCGTGGCCCGCCACGGTACGCCTTTGCGTCCGGACGGCACGTTGTGCGATCCGGGCTTCGTGATCGTCGGCTACGGCAAGGTCGGCGGTATCGAGCTGGGGCACGGCTCCGATCTGGATCTGGTGTTCATTCATGATGGCGATCTGGAGGCCGAGACCGACGGTGCCAAACCGATCGACACTGCGCAGTTCTTCACCCGGCTGGGGCAGCGGGTGATCCATTTGCTGACGACGCAAACCAACTCCGGTCAGCTGTATGACGTCGACATGCGCCTGCGGCCTTCGGGGGCGTCTGGTCTGCTGGTCAGCTCTCTGGGCGCTTTCGCCCGTTATCAGGCCAATGAAGCCTGGACCTGGGAGCATCAGGCGCTGGTTCGTGCGCGGGTCATGACCGGTAGCCGGGATGTCGGCGAGCAATTCGAGAAGGTCCGTGCCGATGTGCTGGGGCGCGAACGCGATCTGGACAAGCTGCGCGCCGAAGTCAGCGAAATGCGCGCCAAGATGCGTGACAACCTCGGGACCCGCGCGACAGCGGCCGGCAGGGCGGCCAATGCCTTCGAGGCGGCGGTGCCATTCGACCTCAAGCAGGACGCCGGAGGTATCGTCGATATCGAATTTATGGTGCAATACGCCGCCTTGGCGTGGTCCAGAGAGCATCCCGCGCTGCTGCAATACACCGACAACATCCGGATTCTCGAAGGGCTGGAAGAGGCCGGGCTGCTGCCGGATACGGATGCCGGCCTGCTGCGCGAAGCCTATAAGGCGTATCGCTCGGCGGCACATCGCCAGGCCTTGCAGAAGCAGGCGGGCGTGGTCAGCGGCGATCAGTTTCATGCCCAGCGGCGTGAGGTGATGCGGATCTGGACGCAGATGGGGTTGAGCTGAGCCTCACGGCAACGCCACATTCCGCTGCAACACTCTATAAAGCTATGACAGGGAGGCGACAGGTTGTGTGGGAACGTCACGCAGTCTGATCGGCCTCCCTGATCGTTTCTGGTCGTTTTTGGATAGAACATGAAAATTCTGATCGTTGGGCCTAGCTGGGTCGGTGACATGGTGATGGCACAAACGCTGTTCCAGTGTCTGAAACAGCGTCATCCCGAGTGCGAAATCGACGTGCTGGCCCCTGAATGGAGCCGTCCGATACTGGAGCGCATGCCGGAAGTTCGTGCTGCGCTCAGTTTTCCGCTGGGTCACGGTGCCCTGGAACTGGCGACCCGTCGCCGGATCGGCAAGTCTCTAGCTGGCCAGTACGATCAGGCTATCCTGCTGCCCAATTCGCTGAAATCGGCGCTGGTGCCGTTTTTTGCCGGTATCCCGAAACGCACCGGCTGGCGCGGCGAGTTTCGCTACGGCCTGCTCAACGACGTGCGAACCCTCGACAAGCAGCGCTACCCGCTGATGATCGAACGCTTCATGGCTCTGGCCTTCGACAAGGGCGCCGAGTTGCCGCGTCCTTACCCGCGACCGAGCCTGCGCATCGACCCGACCACACGCGATGCCGCACTGAGCAAATTCGGCCTCACGCTGGATCGCCCGGTACTGGCGCTGTGCCCCGGCGCGGAGTTCGGCGAGTCCAAGCGCTGGCCCGCCGAACATTACGCACAGGTTGCCGACGCGAGCATTCGCGAAGGCTGGCAGGTCTGGCTGTTCGGCTCGAAAAAGGATCACCCGGTCGGTGAGAGCATTCGCCAGGAGCTGATTCCCGGCCTGCGTGAGGAGTCCGTCAACCTCAGTGGCGAGACCTCGCTGGCCGAAGCCATTGACCTGCTGTCGTGCGCCGACGCTGTGGTGTCCAACGATTCCGGCCTGATGCACGTGGCCGCAGCGTTGAACCGTCCGCTGGTGGCTGTCTACGGCTCGACCTCGCCGGGCTTCACGCCGCCGCTGGCCGACGCAGTCGAGGTGGTGCGACTCGGCATCGAGTGCAGCCCGTGCTTTGAGCGCACCTGCCGTTTCGGCCATTACAACTGCATGCGTCTGCTTGAGCCGGACGCTGTGACTCAGGCGCTGACCCGTCTGAGTAGCACGCCGGTGGAGGTTGCCTGATTTTGCGGGTACTGCTGATCAAGACGTCTTCACTGGGTGATGTGATCCATGCCTTGCCCGCGCTGACCGATGCGGCGCGCGCGCTGCCCGGCATTCGCTTCGACTGGGTGGTCGAGGAAGGCTTCGCGGAAATTCCCGCCTGGCATCCGGCGGTCGACAGGGTCATTCAGGTGGCGATTCGCCGCTGGCGCAAGCACCTCTGGCAGACCTTCAGGTCCGGGGAATGGCGACGCTTCAAACAGCAGGTGCGCGAACAGCGCTATGATCTGGTGATCGATGCGCAGGGCCTGTTCAAAAGTGCCTGGCTGACACGCTATGTCGATGCGCCGGTGGCCGGTCTGGACCGCGATTCGGCACGCGAGCCGGTCGCCAGCCGCTTTTACGATCGCGCTTTTCCAGTGGCACGCGGGCAGCATGCGGTCGAGCGGCTGCGTCAGCTGTTCGCTCAGGCGTTGGGTTATCCACAGCCGTCCGGCATGGGCGATTACGGTCTCAAGCCACTGGCGACCCTGGATGACAGTTTGCAGGCCCCGTTCGTGCTGTTCCTGCATGGCACTACCTGGGACACCAAGCACTGGCCCGAGCTGTACTGGCGGCAACTGGCCGAATTGATGGCAGCGCGCGGTCTGCAAGTGCAGTTACCGTGGGGCAATCCGGCAGAGAAAGCTCGCGCCGAGCGTATTGCCGAGGGTCTGAGCAGTGCGCACGTGCTGCCGAAGCTCAATCTGGCAGGGGTTGCGCGGGTACTGGCCAGCGCGCAGGCGTGCGTCGCGGTAGACACTGGCATCGGCCACCTGGCTGCTGCACTGGATGTGCCGACCATTTCCCTGTTCGGCCCGACCAATCCGGGCCTGACCGGGGCCTACGGCAAGTCGCAGGTGCATCTGGCCAGCGACTACCCGGGCTGCACGCCGTGCCTGCAAAAGAAATGCACGTACCAACCGAGCGCCGACGATCAGCGCCGGTTCGACCTTAAGCGCGAGTGGCCGATGTGCTTCACTCGCTTGAATCCCGAGCGAGTAGCGAGCCAATTGGGCGCGCTGTTGCTGGCAAAGGAACCTGGCTGATGCAACTGGCTTTTGTACTCTACAAATACTTCCCGTTCGGCGGCCTGCAACGCGACTTCATGCGCATCGCGCTGGAGTGCCAGCAGCGCGGCCATCAGATCCGCGTCTATACCCTGATCTGGGAAGGCGATGTGCCGCCCGGTTTCGAGGTGCTGGTGGCGCCGGTCAAGGCGTTCTTCAATCATCGGCGCAACGAAAAACTCAGCGCCTGGATGGAAGCAGACCTGGCCAAGCGCCCGGTGGACCGCCTGATCGGTTTCAACAAGATGCCCGGTCTGGATGTGTATTATGCCGCCGACGGCTGTTTCGAGGACAAGGCGCAGAACCTGCGCAGCCCGCTGTATCGCAAGTGGGGCCGTTATCGCCACTTTGCCGACTACGAGCGCGCAGTGTTCGCCAAAGACTCGAAAACCCAGGTGCTGATGATTTCCGAAGTGCAGCAGCCGCTGTTCATCAAGCATTACGACACCCCGTCGTCGCGCTTCCATTTGCTGCCGCCGGGGATTTCCCAGGATCGCCGCGCGCCGCCGGATGCGCCTGAGATCCGTGCAGGCTTTCGCAAGGAATTCGGCCTTGCCGACGATGAGCTGTTATTGGTGCAGATCGGCTCCGGTTTCAAGACCAAGGGCGTGGATCGCAGCCTCAAGGCGCTTGCGGCTCTGCCCGCCGAACTGAAGAAGCGCACGCGGCTGTTTGTAATCGGGCAGGACGACCCCAAAGTATTCCAATTGCAGAGCGCGGCGCTCGGCCTGGGTGATCAGGTGACCTTCATGAAAGGACGCAGCGATATTCCGCGTTTTCTGCTGGGCGCCGACCTGCTGATTCATCCGGCCTACAACGAAAACACCGGGACCGTGCTGCTCGAAGCGCTGGTTGCCGGTCTGCCGGTGCTGGTCAGCGCGGTCTGTGGTTACGCTCACTATATTGCCGAGGCCGATTGCGGGCGGGTGCTGGATGAGCCGTTCGAGCAGGCGCAGCTCAATCGCTACCTGTCGGAGATGCTTGAGGACGATGCCGCCCGCAGCGCGTGGTCGCGCAATGGCCTGACCTTTGCCGACACGGCAGACCTTTACAGCATGCCGCAACACGCTGCGGATGTGATTCTGGCGGAGCACTATTGATGAAGCTGTTCCTTGCTGAACCGTTCAAGAGCCTGTGGGCGGGGCGCGATGCGTTCGTCGAGGTCGAAGGCCTGAGCGGTGAGGTCTACCGTGAACTGGAGGGGCGCCGCACACTGCGCACCGAGGTCGATGGGCGCGGTTACTTCGTCAAGATCCACCGCGGCATTGGCTGGGGCGAGATCGCCAAGAACCTGGCAACCGCCAAGCTGCCGGTACTCGGCGCGGGCAAGGAATGGGACGCCATCGAGCGTCTGCATGAAGTCGGCGTCCCGACCATGACCGCCGTGGCCTATGGTGAGCGTGGCAGCAACCCTGCCGCGCAGCACTCGTTCATCGTCACCGAAGAACTCGCACCGACCACCAGCCTTGAAGACGTCAGCCTCAACTGGCGCAACGAGCCGCCCGAGCCGCGTCTGAAGAGAGCCTTCATTGCCGAAGTCGCCCGCATGGTCGGCATGATGCACCGCGCAGGCGTCAATCACCGCGACTGCTACATCTGCCATTTTCTGCTGCACACCGACAAGCCGGTGACCGCTGACGATTTCAAACTGTCGGTCATCGACCTGCACCGTGCCCAGACCCGTCGTGCGATCACGCCGCGCTGGCGCAACAAGGACCTGGCCGCGCTGTATTTTTCAGCGTTGGACATTGGCTTGACCCGCCGCGACAAACTGCGTTTTCTCCAGGGCTATTTCCAGAAGCCGTTGCGCGAAATCCTGCTCAAGGAAGCGACGTTGCTGAGCTGGCTGGATAAAAAAGCCGACAAGTTGTACCAGCGCAAAGTGCGCTACGGAGACGCACTCTGATGGCGGGCTGGAAGCTCGAGCCCGAGTACGCGTTCCTGGAGCCGGAATTTGGCAGCCTGGATGCCGTATTTGCCTTGCAGGGACAGCAGTTGACCCGCGATCCGCTGTCCGACGTGATCCGCGTCGAGCGCGCCGGGGTTTACTACTACGTCAAACGCTACGTGGGTGCGGGCAAGGGCCTGCGTCGCTACATGGGCAAGCCGAGGGTCAAGTCCGAGTGGCAGAACCTCAAGCGCTTCGCAAAATGGGGCATCCCCACCGCAGAAGTCGTGGCCTGGGGGCTGGAGCGTAATGGCGCGGCGTATGATCGCGGCGCATTGATCACGCGTGGCTTGCCGAACACCGAAGACTTGTCGGCACTGGCGCAACGCAAGGATCCGCGACTGGCCGACCGCCATTGGGTCGATGCAGTCAGCCGCCAGCTGGCTGCCTTTACCCGGATCATGCACGACAACCATTTCACGCATAACGATTTGAAATGGCGCAACCTGTTGGTGGATAACGAAGGCAAGCTGTTTTTCATCGATTGCCCCAATGGTGCATTCTGGTGGAGCTTCATGCTGCGCTATCGGATCACCAAGGATCTGGCCTGCCTGGACAAGGTCGCCAAGTATCATTTGTCGGCCACCCAGCGCCTGCGCTTCTACCTGCAATACCGCCAGCGAACGCGTTTGAACGCCTCCGACAAAAAACGTATTCGACATATCGTCAGCTTTTTCGAGGGCCGTGAATGAGCGTTTTTATTGCCAGTGCCGACCAGCCTTTACTGGCGCGTCACAACCTGGCTGATTTTGAATCGCTTTGGAACATCCGACTCGATGCGGTCGATGAACCCAATACCGGGCGCGGTGGCTGGAGCAGTGTGTTCCGCCTCGACCTGGACGGTCAGGGTTTTTACCTCAAGCGTCAGAGCAATTACCTGACTCACACGTTGCATCACCCGTTTGGCGAACCGTCGTTTTCGCGCGAGTTTCGTAACATCAGTCGCTATCGCAAGCTGGGCATCCCGGCGTTGCAGGCGGTGTTCTATGGCGAGCGCAAGGTCGACGGCGAACGCCGGGCGATCCTGATGACGCGTGCGCTGGACGGCTGGACCGATCTCGACGAACTGTTGCAGCAGTGGAACCAGATGGAGGCCCCTCAGCGTCAGGCAATACTGCACGCCTGCGGCCAGCTGGCGCGCACGCTGCACGGCGCCGGACAGGTGCATGGCTGCTTCTACCCCAAGCATATTTTTCTTCAGGCAGCCGGTACGGGGTATCAGGCGCAACTGATCGACCTGGAAAAAACCCGCCCGGTGATCTTCGGCAAGCGTGACCTTGCCCGCGACCTCGAACCGCTGCTGCGCCGTGCGCCCATGTGGAATGAGGCCGATCGGCGCGAGTTGCTGGCGGCTTATCTGCGCGCCACGCCGAACAGCCTGCTGGTCGACGCCTGGAGTGCGCGCCTGGGCAAGCGCGGCGCTCACAAACGAGACCTTCAACACCGCGATGATAAAGAGACCCGTTGATGCGCCTGTCTGAACTCAAGACCGCCGGACGTACCCCCGAGTTGCCGATGAGCCTGACGCTGGCCGATGCTGCCGGATCGGCTGAACTGCAATTGCTGACCCTGCTGCGTGTCTTGCCGGGGCAGCGCTATGTCGGGGCCGGTGTCTGGCGAGGCCGAACGGTGCTGGCAAAACTGCTGGTGGGCGACAAGGCGGCCCGACACTTTCAGCGTGAGCTGGCCGGGGTAGGGCTGCTTGCCGAACAGGGCCTGACCACACCGCTGCTGCTGGCCGACGGTCTGCAGGACGGCGAGGGTGGCTGGCTGTTGTTCGAGTTTCTGGAACAGGCACCCAGCCTGGGCGATGCCTGGAACGCTGTTCAGCACCTGCCACCACTGGCAGACGAGCAGCAAGCGGTGCTCGGCGAGGCGCTATCGGCCATTGCCCTGCAGCACGCAAAGGGCCTGTGGCAGGAAGACCTGCACCTGGACAACCTGCTGCGCCACAAGGGGCAGCTGTACCTGATCGATGGCGCCGGCATTCGTGCTGAACAGGCCGGTACGCCGTTGTCGCGGCAAAAGGTGCTGGAAAACCTCGGCGTGTTCTTTGCCCAGTTGCCCAGGTCTTTCGAACCGTTTACTGAAGAGCTGTTGGTGCATTACCTGTTGAGCAATGCCGAGCATGGTTTGCCGATGGAAGCGCTGCAAAAGCAGATCGACAAGGTTCGCAGCTGGCGGCTCAAGGACTTCATGAGCAAGACCGTGCGCGACTGCAGTCTGTTCAGTGTAGAGGACAGCGCTTCGGTGTTCCGCGCCATTCGCCGCGAGGAAGAACCCGCGATGCTGCCGGTGCTGAGTCAGGCGGATGCCTTGCTCGACAAGGGCCATCTGTACAAGACCGGTGGCGCTGCGAGTGTCGGGCGGGTTGAGATCAATGGTCGTCCGCTGGTCATCAAGCGCTACAACATCAAGAATTTCAGCCATTGGCTCAAGCGCTTCTGGCGCCCCAGCCGGGCCTGGCATTCGTGGCGCGAAGGCAACCGGCTGATGTTCCTTGGTATCGCCACTCCCAAACCTCTGGCCGTGCAGGAAAAGCGTTTTCTTGGCTTGCGCAGCAAGGCCTGGCTGGTGACCGAGTTCATCGATGGGCCGGACATCATCGAACGCTTCGCTGCGTATGTGGAAAGTGGTGATGCGCCAGAGGTCGAACTGCTGGCGCTGGATCGGCTTTTTGCGCAGCTTATCCAGGCACGTATCAGCCATGGTGATTTCAAGGGGCATAACCTGTTCTGGCACGTCGATCGCTGGGCGATGATCGACCTGGACGCCATGCAGCAGCACAGCTCGCAGTCATCATTCGCTGCGGCCTACGCCCGAGACCGTGCCCGCTTCATGCGCAACTGGCCAGCGCAGAGCGCGCTGCACCAGTTGCTGGAACAGCGCTTGCCGAAGCTTGTGACAGACTGAGCCCGGCTGACCCTCGTGCCAGCGCGGAGCGCTCATCGGTAGGTGTAGATTATCGTGCCAATGCTCCGCGTTGGCATGCCGTTCCGGACGCTCCGCGTCCTCTGTGTGACGCAGAGCATCGGCATCCTCAGGTGATGCGTTTGAGGTTCATCGCTTCGAGTGCTGCCACCAGTGCATCGATGTCGTCGAAGGGTTTGAGGTGGATGCGCGGCCAGCGCAGACGCTCGATGTACAGCTTGCCCTCGTCATTGCGCAGCACCGGTGTGTGGTGAACCCAGGTGTCGCGTGCGCGATGAATGATGGTTGGCAGATTGCCTTCACCCTCCTGCACCAGAAACATTCCCGGCCTGGAAAGGCGGTTTTCGATGCTCGGCAGCCTGACCGGCTGTAGTCGCAGCACCTCCATCTCCACCCGATAATCAGCTTTGATGTACACCTTGTCATCCGCTATGCCGCCCGAGACGAGCTCCCCCGGATCCAGCGTTACTCCCCTCGAATGCCCCGGTGCCACATCGACGACCCGCAGGCCGATCCCGCCTTGCAGTTCGGCCATGCCCGGCACGACGCCCTGGTAGGTGTTGGAATGGCTGTTGCCGACCAGCGCGATCCACTTGTGCGAGCCCATCACCTCCTGATGCCTGCGGATCGTGCGTGAGGCAAAGTAATTCATCATTTGCTGGCGGATCAGGGACTCATCCTCGGCGATGCCTTTGAGGTGGTAACTGCCTGCGCAATCGATGGCGCGGATCTCCAGGCCTTGCTGCCGCGCCTTGATGATCAGCCGCTCGAAGGTGTAGATCCCGTCCGGGTCGGTGTGATGCCCGCGGTCCAGGGTTTTCAGGTCATGCAGCAGGGTTTTGCTCATCTGCCCGGTTTCGAGGAAACGATCCAGGTCCGCCTGATGCAGATCGCTCAGCAGGTGCTCCATGTACAGCGTTTTGACGTTCTGCTGTGACAGCAACGGCAGGTTGTCGATGATCAGCTTTTTGCTGGCGAGCGAAGCGTGCGACTCGCCAATAACCAGGCCTTCGGTATGGCGATACAGGGTTTCAAGCAGCCCGGCAGTGCTTGTCTGCGGTTCGACGGCTGGCAATGTCGGGCGAGGCGGCAGTTGAGCGGCACTGATCCGGGCGGCGTCCTGTTGCAGATTCTTGCGCAGCAGGTCGAATGTATTGCGCACAGTGTCGAGTTCGATGTCTTCAAAAAAATACTCCATATCGAGGCCTTTCTTTTCGAAGTTCGCCAGGCTATGCAGCGTTGTTCGGGTCTCCAGCGGTATTTCGTAGGTGGCATCGGTCAGCGATTGCTGGATGGCCGTTATCGGCCGGTCAACGTTCCAGTCATCGGGCTCCACGCGCAGCCAGGTATCGTTTTCGTCCAGGACAAACCCATACTCGCCGGCCCAGCGCTCACCCTCGGCAATCGCGGCCGGGTCGCCCAGCTCGCGGATCAGCAGGTTATCCAGCGCAGTGGCAGGGGGCAGTGGCTTGGCGGGGAGCGTCGGATCGGCAAACGCTATGCTGAAGTCATGGTGAGTCGGCGTGTATTCATGCGCCCCACCCGCGCCTTGCCTGATGCGGGTTGGCCGGCCGGCGGAGATGTCCTGGATATGCACACTGACGGCCCCCTGCATTTCAGCGATGCCGGGCACCTGATCGTGGGTCGTGGCCAGCTTCTGGTCGAGCAGCGCTACCCAGCGCTTGGCAGAGGCCGGCTCGATATCGTGGCTGATGAGCTTGTGACCGAAGAAATTGCTCATTTTCATGGTCGCTGTCGGGTCATCGGCAGCCGCCAGCACCGGATGGCCGAGGAACGGATAGCTGATCGACGAACTGAACGGGCGTACCTCGATCCCGTAACTGTGGGCTGTTTTGATCAGGTGGTAGTAATCGAATTCGCTGCTGGCGTTGTTCAGGGCGCCGCGATTGGTCTCTTGCAGGTAATACTTGAGTTCATGAGAGCCGGAGCGACTCTTTTTGCCCAGTTGGCGATAACGGGCCAGCTTGCGCAGGTGTTTGTCGATCAGCAGGTGCTCGATGTACAGCACCTCGACACGCTGCTCTGCGAGCACGGGCATGTTGAGCAGCAGCAGACGCTTGCTGGCCACCGACTTCGCGGCCTCGCTGAACACCAGCCCGTTAGTGTGACTGAAGATGTGCTCGATCAGTGTGTCGACGCTGCCGGGCAGGCTGTAGGCGGGCAGGGTCGGCCTGGGTGGAGGCGTGAATCGGGCAAAAAAGGCCTGGGCGTCCTGATAGAGATTTTCCCTACGCGTCGTGAAGGTCTGGCGCACCTCGGTGAAATACGTTTCGAAATAGACTTCAAGGCCTGCGCCGGTCGGGTCGAAGACTTCCTTGTTGATGACAATGTCCAGGTGCGCACGCATGCCGCTCGGCATCTCATAGTCGCTCAAGGTGTTCAGCGAGCTTGAGCTTGCGCTGGCTTCCTCAGGTAGCGGTCGATAAGTGCCCGGCGTGTCCAGCCCGCCACCGCGCAGGCGTTGCCGTTCGACGAGCAGCCACTGGCCCTGATCATTCAGGCGAACTGGCTGTTTGCCGAAGAAGGCGAACGGATTGGCCGGGTCGATGATCTGCCAGCAGCGCCAGTGTGCGTCGTACTGAACCTCGAAGGCCCGGTCTGACAGCTGGATATAGTGTTTTCCATTGATCGCATGCACGCCTTTCGCGTGACCATCGGCGATACGCGGCACGTTATCCAGCGAAATGTCGACCGCCAGGTCAATGCGTAAAGCTGACGGCGCGCGCTGCGCTGCCGGGGGCAGCGGAAGAAGCGGCTGCCAGGCGCCACCGACCTCGCGCGCCGCGAACTGACCGGTTGCCAGCGGTGGTGCCGAAGCGACATGGGGCGCCTGGAACACCGCCGCATGCCCGTGGGCGTTGGGCTTGCCGAGCAGAAATACCTGCTCTTGCAGCGCTACCGGGTACAGATCCTCGTAACGCGGCAGGGAAGGCTGGCGCTGGAACGAGCGCAACACCGGGGTCGAATGCTGGCCGTTCTCAAGCTGGTGCAAAACGCCCAGTCCTTTCAGGCCCAGCAGCAAATCGCTGCCTGCACCGAGGCCGTTGAACAGTGCCGACAGCATGTAGTTCGTAGCGCGCTCCCGGTCGCCTGCACTCAGCGCGGCCAGTGCCTGCCCGCTGTCATGCAATGAAAGCAGACTGCCCACCGCAAAGCTTGCCGGCGGGAAGGGCAGGGTCAGGGCCGTGGCAATGATTTCGACACTGACCCAGATCAGCTTGGCCAGCATATCGTGGCGGCCGGTGGTGGTTTCTTCCACATCACGCAACCTGCGCTCCAGTGGCCGGTTGAAGCAGGTATCGGCGACGTCTGAAATGAATGCCCTGGGGATGACCGGAGGCTTGTTGGCATTGCCCTTCTGCATGTCCCGCAGGAAGAACGACAACGTCCGGCGTGCCTTGATGCGGCAGCGATCCTTGTAGTAATCGATCATCCCTTCGCTGTTCAGCGAGCTCACGAAATCGCTGAACAGTCGGAATTCGAGACCGTCAGGTGCCTGCGGCGTATAGAGCAGCGCGGCGTGCCGGATCTGCGTCGGCAAAATGATCAGGCAGCCCTGAACGGTTTCGATGTGGGTCAGCAGCGGGCTGGGGATAACCAGTTGATTGATATCGGTCAGTCCCGAGGCGATCAGCGGTTTATCCACATGTATTTGCAGGGGGTAAAGGGGGAAACGCTCGCGTGAGGCCGAGTCGCTCAGGTGCGCGTTATCCAGTGATTGCTTGAGCCAGACATACTGCGCGGGCTCGACATGACCTTTCAGCAGGCTGCGCAGTGCAGCCGCCTTCATCTGCAATTGGGTGATCATCACGCTGCACTGGCGACGGTAGGCATAGCCATCGTTTTTGCTGTTCAGCAGGGTGTTTCTGATCAGCGCAATGTACTCGTCCGCCAGCCACTGGCCACGCACCGAGCCTGCGACAGCCGCGGGTGACAGCGCGCTCAGGCCGATACCCGGCGGGCCGCTGAACGTGGCGTCGGTGGCTGCTGACGTGCGCAAGGGGTCGATGCTGTCGTTGTAGCCCTGGAGCAGCATGGTGGTGTAGGTCAGCGTTTCGCGCTCGCTGGTGATCACGATCAGGTCAGGGTCTACCGTGCCTGCCGGGACGCCCAGCAGTTTGCCGATCTGCTGGCTGGCACGCTGGTGTACGTAGTCCTGGAACGACTGAACCCTGGTGTGCGGCTGGGCCTGATAGTTGCCGAGCGCGCCACCGATGGCGTGTTCAAGGGCCAGTAGTTCCCGGCGCTGGGCACGGCTGGCGCGCAGGTACCAGTCCGGGGTATGGCGGGCCTGCTCGGAGAGCAATACGCGGGTCTGCTCGTCGGTAAAACTGTGCAACGCCGTCTCGCAATCGGGGTGATCGATGAATTGCAGAAAGTTCTTTGCAGGCTGGGGTTTCTCGCGAAGGGCCGTGAGTTGCGCTTCTAGTTCCGGACGGGCAGCGACCTCTACCTGATCCAGCAGCCAGGCTGTCATTGCCGGCGATGCTGTCCAGCTAACCACCTCTTGCAGCAGTTGGGTGTCGGTGTCGAAGGCCTTGAAATAGTGCTGCCCAGGCGCCTCGCTGGCGAACATGATCAGCCGCTGCGTCCGGCCTTGATCATCCTGCTTGCGGAACACCAGTAATCTGGCCATCACGTTGCGGTCGTTCAGTTTGATCTGCTGCACGCGCACCGTGGGATCAGACGCACTCGCTGCCGTGCCGGTTAGCGCTACGACAATCGCGAAATCATCGGGCTGGATATGCCCCTGCATCTTCGCCGCCCAGCCAAGCGTGGTCAGTCGGGTCCGCGCCAGTGCGCGCAGCATCTGCTGGTTGTGTGGCTGCTGACAGGCCTCGCGTTGAAACTTGCCAAACACCGCGCGCAGGTCGAGTTGGTCAATCACTGCGGCAAGGTAGGCCGGGTTCAAGGCCGAGTAGGCGGCGTCCAGCGGCTGGCCATCCAGGGTGATGAGCGTCTGGTCGAGGAAGTCCGAGCCTGCTGCCTCGTCGCCCGGATGCAGACCATAGAGCGCCAGTTCGGTCAGTGGCAGCGTCACGCGGTAGGTCTCGCTCGTCGCTGGCAGCCTGCGACGGGTGTCGATGATCAAGGCCCGCGGATCCAGATCATGGCCCAGGTCATTGGCCAGGCGCGTGCGCAACTGCATTTCGGCAAACTGCTCCGGGGAAGCTGCGCCGCCCAGTACGCTCAGCATCGCAGCATGCGCCGCGTCGTAGCGTTGCAGGTGCCGGGCATAGGTTTGCAGATCCGCCGCACTGGCGATCTTCATCCACTCGGGCAAGTTGCGCTGGTACTGACGTTGCCTGTTGGTCAGTTCCCGCAGCTCGAGCATGGCGCCGGGGCCTAACAGGCCAGGCATGTCGATGGCTTGCTGGATCAGCGACTGACGTTTTAACCGATCCGCTACGCCGGGTTGTTCACAGGCGTAACGGATGTCGTTGCGCTGCTTGTTCAGCAACCGGTCGAACGCGTGAATGAACGGTGCCGTGGTAACGGGCTGCAGTTGCACATCGGCAGCCGTGAACGGCTCCAGGTACAGGTCGGCGTCCTGAGCGATCTCGGCCAGCCGGTCCTGATGCTGTCGTTGCACGTTGCTGAGCAGCGCATCGCGCAATGTTGGCGTATTGAGCCACTGCGCAAGGGTTGCGACCATTATGGCCGGCGTGGCAAAACCGGTGATGCCGAGCCCTGGCAGCATCAATAACGTGCGCCCCTGATCCTGGGAAATCACCAGCACGCCGGCCATTTCAATCTGTTCGTCATCATGCAATTGCACCCGCACCGTCGAATAGGTGAGCGCCGGGCCTTGGGTCTGCTCGGGCGAGTCGGGCAGACAGGCCAGGTAGCCACTGTCGAGGTCGCGCTCGTGAATCCTGACGCGGGCTTCGTCAAGCATGGCCCGTTGCAAGGCCGGTACGAGGCGGTCGCGGCGGCTTTCAGCGGTTTCGCCCGGGTCCGTCCAGTAGTCGTCGATCTGCTGCAACAGACTGAAAATTTCCAGTTCGCGCTCGGACACGTCAGCGCCGTCAAGGGCGCTCAACAAGGCCTCGCCAGCCCGGGGCAGCGCGTCCAGTTCGCTGGCCAGCAGGGTGCGCAGTTCGTCGAGCCTTTTCAGCGCTGCGGACGCGCCAGGCCAGGTATCACTGGGCGTCATCGGTACCGGGCTTGGCGTTGAAAGGTTGAAATTCAGAGAGGGTGATGTTTGTGTCATGACAGGCTTTCCATTGCGCCAGGCGCTGAGGTTTGATCGACGGCCTCGGGGGCAGCGACTAAAGGCCTCAATTAATCAGATGCGACGGGCAGCGACGCCTTAGATAAATATGCAGCGTGGCGAAAGAGACGTTTCGTACACCGTCTGGCGGGCCGCCTTGAGTGACATTTCAGCGCGTCGAGCCAATCCTTGGTCATTACGTTATAATCCCGCCCTTTAGCTGCCCTCAGCCCGCTGTGCGGGGGCACACCTTTTCTCGGGCGCCCTGCGCCTGCATGCAGACTAAAGAGGCTAGACACTAGTGGCATTGACGATCCTTGGCCTGTCCGGCGCCCTTAGCCATGATCCTTCCGCAGCGCTTTATATCGACGGCAAGCTGATAGCAGCGGCCGAAGAAGAGCGCTTCGTTCGTGACAAGCACGCAAAGAACCGCATGCCCTACGAGTCGGCGAAGTTCTGTCTGGAACAGGCAGGCATCAAGCCTTCGGACGTTGACGTGGTCGCGATTCCGTTCGCCCCCATCAGCCTGTTCGGCAAGGCCCGCTGGCATTACGCCAAGCGTTACTGGTACGCACCGGATCGCGCCCTCGATGCGCTGCTGATGGGCAATCGCCGTTACAAGCGCTACCGCAACAAGATTGTCTGGTGCCTCGAGCAACTGGGCTTCGATCCGAAGAAGATCAAGATCGAGCCGGTCGAGCACCACCTGGCCCACGCTTCCAGCGCCTACCACTGCTCCGGTTTCACCGAGAAAACCGCGATCATGGGCATCGACGGCAAAGGTGAGTACGCCACGACCTTCTTCGGCTATGGCGAAAACGGCAAGATCCACAAGATCAAGGAATTCTTCGATCCGGATTCGCTGGGCGGCCTGTACGGCGCGATTACCGAGTTCCTCGGTTTCGAGATGCTCGACGGCGAATTCAAGGTCATGGGCATGGCGCCGTACGGCGATGCCAGCAAATACGACTTTTCGCGTCTGGCGACCTTCGAGAATGGTGAGCTGGTCATCAATACCGAGCTGGCCAACGTCATCGGCCTGCGTCGCTACAAAGAGAACGGCAAGGGCTTCTATTTCTCGCCGAAGCTGATCGAATGGCTCGGCCCGAAACGCGTTGGCGACGTGGCCGATGAACCTTACATTCACTACGCCGCGAGCATGCAGGCGCTGTTCGAAAAGCTCGCGCTGCAGATGATGGATCACTACCTGGGTGACATCCTCAAGGAAACCGGCAAGATCGCTTTCGCCGGTGGCTGTGCGCTGAACGTCAAACTCAACCAGCGCATCATCGCCCGTCCTGAAGTCAAGGAGCTGTTCGTGCAGCCTGCGTCCGGCGATGCCGGTACGGCGGTGGGCGCTGCGGCCTATGTTTCGCACGCCCGCGGTGTGCCGGTCGAGAAGATGGAACACGTCTACCTCGGCCCTGCGTACAGCAACGAAGACGTGATCGCGGCCTGTGCCCGTCACCCGAGCAAGCCGGTCTGGCGCCAGATCGACAACACGCCGGAGCGGATTGCCGAGATCATGGTCAAGGGCAACCCGGTTGCCTGGTTTCAGGGGCGCATGGAGTTCGGTCCGCGTGCGCTGGGCGGTCGTTCCATCATCGGTTGCCCGAGCGTCACCGGTGTGGCCGACCGCATCAACCATCAGATCAAGTTTCGCGAGCGCTGGAGGCCTTTCTGCCCGTCGATGCTCGACACCGTCGCTCCGCAGATGATCAAGATCGATCACCCGGCGCCGTTCATGACCTTCACCTTCGAAGTGGCCGACGAGTGGAAAACCCGCGTTCCGGAAGTCGTCCATGAAGACGGCACCTCCCGAGCCCAGGTGCTCAAGCGCGAATACAACCCGCGTTACTACGACATGATGAAAGCGCTGGAAAACCTGACCGGCAATGGCGTGTCCCTGAACACCTCGCTGAACCGCCGTGGCGAACCGATGATCTGCTCGCCGACCGATGCGCTGAACATGTTCTTCGGCTCGGACCTCGAGTACCTGATCATGGAAGACATCCTGGTGGTAAAAGAGGGCGTCGAGGCTTATGACACGCTCGGTTGAACGTCACGTACTGCAGTTCTGCCACGGCTATGACGGGCCGTTTCTGGACTGCGCGCGGCAATACGCCAGCCTGTTCGCCGGCAAGGGCTATCGGGTAACGACGGTGTTTCTGACCGGTGCCGCCGATCCGGATGTCGTCGCTGACTGTGGTTCGGACGAAGTGCTGTTCATGGAGTACAGCTCCAGTGCCATTCGTGGCCTGAAGCTGGGCGCCATCCGTGACCTGCGCAAGATCGCCGCGACGCGCTCGTTCAGCTTTTGCATCGCGCACCGCTTCAAGCCGGTGTACATCGCCCTGCTGGCAACGAAGCTGCCGGTGATCGGTGTGCATCACGCGTTCGGCGATTACCACCGGCGCAGTCGCAAGCTGTTCGCCAACCTGTTTCGCAAGCGCCTGAGCCTGCTCGGTGTTTCCGACGCGGTTCGCGACGACATGCGCAGCAGCCTGCCCAAGTGGCCGGCCGAGCGCATTCAGACGCTGTACAACCGGATCGATGTCGAGCAACTGCAGGGCAGTCAGTTTTCCGCTGAAGATGCCCGCGCAGAGCTGGGCCTGTCGGCGTCGGCCTGGATCGTCGCCAATGTCGGTCGTCTGCATCCCGACAAGGATCAGGCCACGCTGTTGCGCGGTTTTGCCGAAGCGCTGCCCGATCTTCCCGAGAACAGCCAACTGGTGATTCTCGGCAAGGGTCGCCTGGAAGAAGATCTCAAGGCACTGGCGCTGGAACTGGGCATCGGCCCGCAGGTGCTGTTCCTTGGGCAAGTGCCTGACGCGCGCCGCTACTTCAAGGCCTTCGACGTGTTCGCCCTGAGCTCGGACCACGAACCGTTCGGCATGGTCCTGCTGGAAGCGATGGTCGCCGGTGTGCCGCTGGTTGCAACCTCATGCGGCGGCGCCAAGGAAGTGGTCGAAGACGTTGGCCTGCTGTTCCCGCTCGGTGATGTGCACAGCCTGGCACACGGCCTGGTGCACATGGCCGGCCTCGATGCCGAACAACGTCAGGATTGTGCCGAGCGCATGCTGCTGCGCTTGCGCGAGCGTTTTTCCGATCACGCTGTGCGTAATGTCTTCTGGCGTCTGCCACAAGTCTCCAGCCTGACAGCGGGGGCCTGATGCTCAATCGATTCAAGGGCTGGCGCGAGCGTGGCTGGGTGCAGATCGATGCGGCTGCCTACGAGCAGGCCTGGCAGCGGTTTGGCGGCAGCGTCGCTACTCATCCGCTGGTGGTCGCGCGCCTGTCGGCCTTTTCCGGCATCGCTGTGCGTTATCTGGCCTGGGAGCAGGGCGGTGAAGTGAAGGCGGCGATTGCCACCTGGGGGCGCTCGCTGGCGCTGTCCAAGGATGAGCTCAAGCGCCACGGCAAGAAAGGGTTGTTCGACCTGGGTAATGCCGAGCTGATTCTGCCGGTGGCCGATGATATCCAGGTGCCGGTCCGGCATCGGGCCCGCTATGTGTCGTCGCTCAACGAAGGCCGCGTCAGTACCTTCAAACCACAGACCGAATCCCTGGCGATGGCGCGTACGCCTGAAGAACTGTCCAAGAAATTTCGCTACAACCAGCGTCGTGAGCTTCGCTTGCTCGAAGAGGCCGGCGGTACGGTAAGGCCTGTCAGCGAGTTCAGCAGCGCCGAACTGGCGAGTATGTACTGCGATCTGTTTCAGCGGCGCTGGGGCTTCGAAGCGACCGGTGCCCGGCACAAGGCCGAAGTCATCGAACTGTTGCGCGAGCTGCTGATCGGTTCGGTGGTGTTTCTCAACGATGCGCCGATTGCCATTCAGCTGGTGTATCGCGTCGAAGCGCCGCAGTGGGTCAGCATCGAGTACGTCAACGGTGGCGTTGATCCCGAAACCCGTGATTTCAGTCCGGGCAGCGTGCTCAGCTTCGTCAATACCCAGTCCGCCTGGGAGAACGCCCGCGCACTGGGCAAATCACTGCGTTTTTCCTTCGGTCGTGCCGACCGCGAGTACAAGGACCGATGGTGCAACCCCGTTCCGGTGTTCCAGATTTGAGTCGCAAGCAGCAATTGCTCAAACGCCATCGCCGTAACAAGCGGCTGGCGTTGCTGGGTGGGCTGCTCCTGTTGATCGCGGTGGGCGTGCTGGTGGCCTGGTGGCTGGCGCCGCTGCTGGCCGTGTGTGCCTGGGTCGCTCATGAGGCCTGGTTCGCCGATCATCTGTTCTATTCGCCGTCTGACGACTATCAGTACACCTTCGCTGCCGACAGCGAAGTGCCGGGCGTACGCCTGGACGGCGGCACGTTGCTGATCGACCCCGCTGTGCAACTGAACGGCGACGAGACGCTGATACTGGCGCTGACGGTCAAAAGCACCTGGCTCGGGCGTTTTCTCGACCCCGTGGTCGAGCTGCAAGGTCAGGGCCTCAACGACCAGCAGGCATTCGAGCGTGGCGTCTGCGGTGTGCGCTATCTGAACCTCACCGGGCTGGGCGAGCCGCTGGCCGCAGGTGTGCTGAAACTGCGCGGGCGTTGCTGCCGTCTGGCCGGCACGCCGCGGCTCTGGCTGTTTCGTCAGCCGGATGCGCGAAAACAGCGTGTCATGGTCATCGCACCGCACGCCGACGATGCCGAGCTGGCCGCCTTCGGGCTGTACAGTCAGGCCGAGGAAGCGTGGATCATCACGCTGACCGCCGGTGAGATCGAGGCCGAGCATTATCGGCAGATGGGCATGGAGCGCGCCGAAGCTGCGCGCATGAAAGGCCGCTTGCGGGCCTGGGACAGTATCGCCGTGGCGCGCTGGGGCGGGGTGCCCGAGTCGCAGTGTGTGCAACTGGGCTATTTCTGCCTGCAACTGCCTGCCATGCAGGCTGCGCCGGATACGCCGATTGGTTCGCGGGAGGCGGATCTGACCGATACCCGCCTGTTCCGTCAGTTCAATACCCTGCCATTGCCCGGCGACAACGGCCAGCCGACCTGGAACAACCTGCTCGCCGACCTGCGCGCGCTGATTCTCAAGGCCCGGCCGCAGGTTGTGGTGATGCCGCACCCTGCCATCGACCCCCATCCCGATCACATCTGCGCCCAGGCTGCGGTGCGTGAAGCCCTGCTCGGGCTCGAGTGGCAGCCGGACGTGGTGCTTGGTTATGCCAATCACCTGCACGACAACGACCGCTGGCCGATGGGCGATGCCTACAGCGGCATCAGCCTGCCGCCGGTATTCGATGCCACGCTGCCGCTGGTGCCGTACAGCCTGCAATTGTCGGTCGCCGCGCAACGCGACAAGGCCATGGCACTGGGGATGATGCATGACCTGCTGCCGCCGATGCCGTTCAAGCGCCGTGTGCGCCGTGCGCTGCAGCGCGTTCTGGCCGGTCGCCACTGGCCGGCCGAGGGCGAAAACGAATTCTTCCGCAAGGCGGTGCGACGACACGAGTTGTTCTGGTGCAGCCGTGATCTCTGATTCAGCAGGCGCAGTACTGCAAGGAAAACCATGAAAGTTCTACTGCTGGTCCAGAAAGAGCAGCGTGCGATTCTGGACCGTCTCTATGACGGCATCGCCGCACATTGTGAATGCGAAGTGCGCTGGCTGAGCTCTGCGGAGCAACGCAACCTGCGTGGTTATTTCCGCCGTGAGGTGGACGTCAGCCGCTATGACCGGATCGTGTTTTTCCTGCGTTTCAAGCAGGAAGTGCGTCAGGTCGGCTTCATCCGCACGATTCCCAATCTGGTCATCCTCGAACACGATGCCTACCAGAACTACATTCCGTGCAAATACACCGGCAAGTTCAGCGCGCACTACCGCAAGCTGCCCTGGGCGCGGGTGATCTGTTCGGGGTTCATGGTCAGCGAGCGTCTGCGTCAGGAAGGCTTCGATGCGGTGTTTGTGCCCAAGGGCTATGACCAGAGCCTGCTGCAGTTGCAGGCACGCGAGCGTGACATCGAACTGGCCTTCGTGGGCAGCACCAACAGCGTGGCCTACAGCGGCCGCAAAGCGTTACTGGACGAGTTGGGCCAGGTCGAGAATCTGCTCGTCACGCGGACCAAGTCCGGCGAAGAGTATTGCGACACCCTGAACCGCATCCGTTTTTTCGTCAGTGCCGACGTGGGCATGGGCGAGTACATGATCAAGAATTTCGAGGCCATGGCGTGCGGCTGCGTGCTGCTTGCCTTCGACCAGGGCGCTGAAGAAAACCGCGCGCTGGGCTTTGTCGACATGCACAACATCGTGCTCTATCGCGACATTCCCGAACTTCGCGAAAAGCTGGCGAAATTGCGCGATAACGTCACACTGGCCAGTGAAATATCTCGTAATGGGCAGACTTTGGTCGAGGAACGCTTTACATTCCATGCCCTTGGAAAAGCCATCGTGGATGCCATGCATGCGCCACTGCGCAGCATGCCGGCGGCGAGCTGGATCGATCGCCTGCGGTCACGATTGGGATGGTAGGGAATTATGAATATTCAATGATTGGGAACGAATGATGGTATTCAGCGAAAACAGCGACATTACGCTGGTCGTCACCAGTTGTGGTCGATTCGACCTGTTGAAGCGCACCCTGGAAACGTTTGACCATTTCAACACTGCGCCCATACGCCATGTGCTGATTACCGAAGACTCCGGCGATGATCGGGTTCAGGCCTGCATTCCCGAGCACTGGCACCCGCATACGCGCTTCATCATCAACAACCCCAAGCTGGGGCAGATGCGCTCTGTCGATGCGGCCTATTCGCTGATCGAAACGTCCTGGGTGTTCCATTGCGAAGACGACTGGGATTTCTACCGTCCGCACTTCATCGAAGAGTCGATGACGCTGCTGGAATACGATCCTCAGGCCTTGCAAGTCTGGTTGCGCAGCTACAATCATGATCTGCGTATCCACAGCCCTTACGTTTACCTGAACGAGCGTGAAGTGGTCGAGGGTATCCCGTTTTACAAACTGGGCTCGCACAAGCCGGAATGGCAGGGGTTTTCCTTCAATCCGGGGCTGCGCCGCCTGGCTGATTACCTGCAGCATGCGCCTTATGCCGAACACGGTGGCGAGAAGAAACTTTCACAATTATTCGCTGCGCAAAACCGTTACGCTCTGATTCTGGAAAATGATGCCGTGTTGCACACCGGGTTTGGTGAGCACGTGGAGGTGCCGCAGGAGCGGCTTGATAAACAGCGTCGCAAACGTCGGGATCGCATCAAGCTGATCGTCGCTGTGCTCGCTGGCCTAGTAGCAGGTTGGTTGCTTAATAATGTCAGTTGACCCGATAAGAGTGCCCGGCAGCAAAGTACAGCAGTACTTCACGGCTGCCATCGTCATCTTCCTGCTGAGCTTCATCCTCAACCCCTCAGCCAAGATCACCAATAACCTGTTTTATGCATTCACGGCGCTGCCGGGCTTGTTCTTTCTGATCAAGTACCGAGCCGCTGGCGTGTTTGCCAAGCCTCTGGGCATTGCCTGGGCGGTGTTCATGGCTTGCTTTCTGGTCCCGGCGCTACAGGCGCAGGAGTTCCAGTATTACAAGCACATCATCTATGTCAGCCTGTTTGTCTTTGTCGTGGCGGGGATCACCGACAACGGCTTCTTCAGGCGCGGGGTCTTCGTGCGCAGTATGTTCTGGGCGCTGTGCCTGTACATCCTGCTCAGCAGTATTCACAGCTGGGTGACCGGGCAGTTCGAGTTCGGCCAGCGTGTGGCGATTTTGCCGGGGCGAATGGAAAACGTGATCTACGCCAGTGCCTGGCTGGTCTGCAGCCTCGCGTTGGCCATGCCGCTGTGGGCAAAAGAGCGTCGCTGGGTCGAGGCCGTCTGCGCCGTCTTCGTCACGCTGGTGATAACCGCCTTTGTCGTACAGACACGCACTGCGCTGGTGGGTTGCGCCGTCCTGTTTGCCGTCTGCACCGCCTATTCGCTCTACCGTTTCCCGCTACGCACGATCGTGGCCTTGTTGGCACTGGGCGTCGTGGCGGCAGCCGCCTTCTGGTTCGTCAAGGATGAACAATGGGTCGCCCTGCTGATGGTCAGAGGTGATTCTTACCGCATCGAGCTGTTTGAAATCATGACCGGTGAATGGCGTCGCTGTGGCTGGATGCTCGGCTGTGGTGTGGATTTCTACACGACCCAGACCCTGACGGGCGGCATACCGATCCAGCACCCGCACAATATTTTCGTGTCGCTGGGGCTGTATACCGGTGCCGCTTCGCTGGTGATGTTTCTGGTCGTGATGGCGATGACGCTGTGGGACGCGGTGCGCAACGGCGATGCCTGGGGTCTTTACCTGGTGTGTGCGCTGGTCATGCTTAACTTCGACGGCGGCCAGCTGGTCGGCAATCCCGACGAGCTCTGGGTGCTGGTGCTGTTACCGGCGACCATGGTGCTCGGGCGAGTGGTGCAGACGCATCGACTCAGGCAGCAGCAATAGCATCAAAAAAATGGCCGCTTCGAAAGCGGCCATTTTTCATGGGGCAGGTTTATTGAACAGCCTGGGCCAGTTCAGAGGTGTCGCAGAGGGTCTGCGCGCTCATGTAGCCATCGAGGAAGGCCGGGTTGCCGTTGTCCAGCAGCCATTGGCGGTCTTCCTGATAGCGCAGCATGTGTTTGAAGTTGCGCAAGCGAAGGCTTTTGCGCAAGGCGCGGCGATAGGTTTTCATGTCGGCGATGTCAATCAGGCCGAGGCTGCCTTCGGGCGTGAGGATCACGTTGCCAAGATGGGCCGAGCGAAAGTAGATGCCCTTTTCGTGCAACCCGGCAATGAAGCTTCCCAGTTGCCTGCGCAGCTTGTCGTCGGCCACCGCACTGCCCAGCAGCTGGCGCAGGGTGAAGCCGGCCAGCGGATCATAATGCACGGCATCGCGCTCGATCTCGGCGATGCGGCTGACCGAGCGTATGCGCGGGCAGGGAATGCCGCGTTTGGCCAGCGTTTCACAGTTGTCTGCGAAGCGCTGCGCGTAGGGGTACCAGGCTGCGGAGCTGACAAGGCGTTTGCGCCGAAACAATTTCAGCATGGAGCCGTCACGCAGACGGAGTACTTTGTCGCCCGTACCGTCGGCTTCAAGTACTTCGGCACCTTGAACCCGTTCAAGGTAATGGGCGTGGTCAAGCGCTTGCATCGATACTCCGGTTTTTACGCCCTTGGGAATGGACGAGCCGCCTATGTTACCGCAGCAGGCAGCCGCGAAAACCGCTGTGATACAATTCGGCCTCTTTTTAACACGACGGATTCTCATGACAACTTCCGAATCGTCCACAACCTCCAGCGTGAAAATCTATTTCCGCCTGTTGTCTTATGTGCGTCCGTATGTGGGCATTTTCCTGCTCAGCATCATTGGTTTCGTGATCTTCGCCTCGACCCAGCCGATGCTCGCCGGCATCCTGAAATATTTCGTCGACGGCCTGACCAATCCTGAAGCGGTGCTGTTCCCCAATGTCCCTTATCTGCGCGAGTTGCAGCTGTTGCAGGCCGTGCCGCTGCTGATCGTGCTGATCGCCGCATGGCAGGGGCTGGGTTCGTTTCTGGGCAACTATTTCCTGGCCAAGGTTTCCCTCGGGCTGGTGCATGATTTGCGCGTAGAGCTGTTCAACAAGCTGCTGGTGCTGCCCAATCGTTACTTCGACACGACCAACTCCGGTCATCTGATCTCACGTATCACCTTCAACGTCACGATGGTGACCGGCGCTGCCACCGATGCCATCAAGGTGGTCATTCGCGAAGGCCTGACCGTGGTGTTCCTGTTCATCTATCTGCTGATGATGAACTGGAAGCTGACGCTGGTGATGCTCGCGATTTTGCCGTTGATTGCCGTCATGGTCGGCACCGCGAGCAAGAAATTTCGCAAGCAGAGCAAGAAGATCCAGGTGGCGATGGGTGATGTCACGCATGTTGCCTCGGAAACCATTCAGGGCTATCGCGTAGTCCGCAGCTTCGGTGGCGAGTCCTACGAGCAGGCGCGCTTTGCCCAGGCCAGCAACAGCAACACCAAAAAGCAGTTGCGCATGACCAAGACCGGCGCCATCTACACGCCGATGCTGCAACTGGTGATCTACAGCGCCATGGCGGTGCTGATGTTCCTGGTGCTGTTCCTGCGTGGTGAAGCGACTGCGGGTGATCTGGTCGCCTACATCACCGCTGCGGGCCTGCTGCCCAAGCCGATTCGTCAGCTGTCGGAAGTCAGCTCCACGATCCAGAAGGGCGTCGCCGGTGCCGAGAGCATCTTCGAACAGCTGGATGTGGAAGAGGAAGTCGACACCGGCACCATCGAGCGTGAGCGCGTGACCGGCCACCTCGAGGTGAAGAACCTCAGCTTCTTCTACCCGCAGACGGCGCGTCAGGTGTTGAACGACATCAGTTTCTCCGCCGCGCCGGGACAGATGATTGCCTTAGTAGGACGCTCCGGCAGCGGCAAGTCGACCCTGGCCAACCTGATCCCGCGTTTCTACGGGCACGACATGGGCAACATCCTGCTCGATGGCGTCGAGATCAACGATTATCGCTTGCGTAACCTGCGCAGGCACATCGCTCAGGTCAATCAGAACGTCACGCTGTTCAATGACACGATTGCCAACAACATTGCCTACGGCGATCTGGCTGGCGCGCCGCGTGCCGACATCGAAGCGGCTGCCGCTGATGCGTACGCCAAGGAATTCATCGATCAGTTGCCGCAGGGTTTCGATACCCAGGTGGGCGAAAACGGTGTGCTGCTGTCCGGCGGTCAACGCCAGCGTCTGGCCATTGCCCGCGCGCTGCTCAAGAACGCCCCGTTGCTGATTCTCGACGAAGCCACCTCGGCGCTGGACACCGAGTCCGAGCGGCACATTCAGGCGGCGCTGGATCACGTCATGAAGGGCCGTACCACGCTGGTCATCGCCCACCGCCTTTCGACCATCGAGAAGGCCGACCTGATTCTGGTCATGGACGCCGGGCAGATCGTCGAACGCGGTACGCACTCGGAGCTGCTGGCGCAGAACGGCTATTACGCCCGCCTGCATGCCATGGGGCTGGACGAGCCGGCTCCTGTCCAGACTGTGTGAAAACTACTACGCTTGGCAATACTGCGTTAAAAACAGGCGAAAAATGCTCATTTAGAACACCTAGACTCCGCTTTTTCGCCTGTTTTTGCCTTGTCTTGCCTTCGCTCGTGACGTTTTTACACACTCTGGATCGGCGCTGTCTGACCTGACTTTCACCGGGCGGACCCAGGCGGTCCGCCTGCCTTTTGAGCGGCGTGATTCAACAGCCTGTCGGTTGCAAACCCCTGTGCTAAGATTCCGCCCCTGTCCATTTTTCAAGTACGGGTTGTTCCATGAAGCTATCCATGCCGCGCTTTGATCAGGCCCCTGTCCTGGTGGTGGGCGATGTCATGCTCGACAGATACTGGCATGGTGGTACCTCGCGTATTTCCCCTGAAGCGCCAGTGCCTGTGGTCAAGGTCGATCAGATCGAGGACCGTCCGGGTGGCGCTGCCAACGTGGCCTTGAACATCGCTGCGCTGGGCGCACCCGCCTCGTTGGTCGGTGTGACGGGGGATGACGAAGCTGCCGAGAGTCTGACCAACAGCCTCAAGGCTGCTGGTGTGCTGGCGCGCTTTCAGCGCATCGCCGATCAGCCGACCATCGTCAAACTGCGTGTCATGAGTCGCCACCAGCAATTGTTGCGTATCGATTTCGAAGAACCGTTCAGGACCGACCCGCTGGCCCTGAGCGCAGAGGTCTACAGCTTGCTGGATGGCATCAAGGTGCTGGTCCTGTCGGATTACGGCAAGGGCGCACTGAAAAACCATCAGGCGCTGATTCAGGCCGCCCGCAAGCGCGGCATTCCGGTGCTGGCCGACCCCAAGGGCAAGGATTTCGCGATCTATCGCGGTGCTAGCCTGATCACACCGAACCTCAGCGAATTCGAGGCCATCGTCGGCCATTGTGTTGATGAGGCACAACTGGTCACCAAGGGTGCGCAGTTGATGCAGGAGCTCGATCTCGGCGCGCTGCTGGTGACCCGTGGCGAGCATGGCATGACCTTGCTGCGCCCTGATCAGCAGGCGCTGCACCTGCCGGCCCGTGCCCGCGAAGTGTTCGATGTGACCGGTGCTGGTGATACGGTGATTTCAACCCTGGCGGCAGCGATCGCTGCCGGCGAAGAGTTGCCGCATGCGGTGGCGCTGGCCAATCTGGCCGCGGGCATCGTGGTCGGCAAGCTGGGTACCGCGGCCATCAGCGCACCCGAGCTGCGCCGGGCCATTCAGCGTGAAGAAGGCTCCGAGCGTGGCGTGCTGGGTCTGGAGCAACTGCTGCTGGCGGTCGATGATGCACGCGCGCACAAGGAAAAGATCGTTTTCACCAACGGTTGCTTCGACATTCTCCACGCCGGTCATGTGACCTATCTGGAGCAGGCGCGCGCCTTGGGTGATCGCCTGATCGTTGCCGTCAACGACGATGCGTCCGTCAGCCGCCTGAAAGGGCCAGGTCGACCGATCAACAGCGTTGAGCGGCGCATGGCGGTGCTGGCCGGCCTGGGGGCCGTGGACTGGGTCATCAGCTTCCCGGAAGGAACCCCGGAAAACCTGCTGACCCACGTCAAGCCCGACGTGCTGGTCAAGGGTGGTGATTACGGTGTCGATCAGGTGGTCGGTGCCGATATCGTTCAGGCGTACGGCGGCGAAGTGCGTGTGCTGGGGCTGGTGGAAAACAGCTCTACCACCGCGATCGTCGAAAAGATTCGAGGGCAGGGGTAGGGGTAGGGGTAGGGGTTAGCTGCAAGCTGCAAGCTGCAAGCTGCAAGCCAAAGCAGATCAAATCAAAAGGCTTGAGGCTTGAGGCTTACAGCTTGCCACTAATGGAGTGCAACAGCTCTCGCGCCTTGCCGGTCAGGCGTTTCAGCCCTGACTTCTTCGCCGGTGGGGCCATGCCCTGCTGACGCAGCCAGTCTTTCCAGCGAATCCGCTCTTCACGCACCACCCAGCCATCCTGCGCGGCGAAACTCTCGGCCAGGTACAGCCCTCTTGTACCGGCCGGGATCAGCTTGTCGCGTTTGAGCGTGTACAGCTCGGGCAGGGGCGCGCCATTCTCCAGCGGCATGAGGTACAGGTCAGGTTTGCTGCGGTTGAGGCGGGCGACCAGTTGATCGTTTTCCAGAGCTTCGTCGACATGGAAAAGGCTGACCGGGCGCGCCTCCTTGGGGATTTCCAGGCGCATGTCGTAAATCAGTTGCAAGGACGCCGTGGGCAAATGCACATAGGCCCGTGGACGTTCCAGCAGGGTCAGGCTGCCGGTTCGCACCGGTCTCGCGGCGCCGGAGAGGGGGCTCAGGCGAAAGGGCATGGCCTCGCGATAGTGCAGCGCGGCGGCGTAGGGCGCAGGCAGCCAGGTCTCCTTGAACAGTCCGCTGAGCCAGCCCTGCGGTGTTTCGATCAGGCACTCTTCGGCCACTTCCTGAATCGCGGTGTGCAGCGGCAGTGTCAGCTCATGGGCCGGGACATAACCCGAGATCAGCTTGAGCACGACGTCGCCGCGATCCTGACGACGCTGGCGAACCAGCACCCAGTAATCGCGATTCTGCCAACTGACGGTCAGGCGAACGGAGACCCCCAGATTGGCCAGTTCGGTGGAGAAACGTTCGGTGTCCGGCACGTCGATCTTGCGCCGCCGCTGCAAGGTCTGCGCGAAGTTCATTGGCATGCCGACACTCTGGTAGCTCATGCTTTCCGCAGTGGCCTCGACAAACAGCGGCAGGGTCTTGAAGTTGCTGGGATTCTTCCGGATCAGTGTTCGCGGCATAACGGCTCCTTCTTGCGTTGGGGTCGGCCGCCTCAATCAGGCTTGACGGCAAATCACGGCAGCGGCAGTTGCAACGTTGTGTGCCAGGTGCAACGGGTTGATGGTGCCGACAATAGCACTGGCAACCGCCGGATGTTCAAACAGTAGCTGGAAACTGGCGTGGACCGGGTCCATGCCGGGTGTCAGGCAGACATGACCACTGGCCAGCGCTTTCTTCACCAGAATGCCTTTGCCATGAGCCTGCGCGTAATCCAGTACCGGTTTTTCATCCTGCTCGTTGAGGTTGTAAGTGACCATTGCGCAGTCACCGTCACGCAGCGCCAGCAGGCCGCCTTCGACGGTCTTGCCGGAAAAGCCGAAGCCGCGAATCTTGCCTTCGCGCTTGAGGTCGGCGAGTGTCTGATACACCTCGGCGTCGTTGAGGATCGCCAGATCGTTGCCGTCCGAATGCACCAGAACCAGATCGAGAAAGTCAGTTTCAAGACGTTTCAGGCTGCGCTCGACCGATGTGCGTGTATGCGCGGCGCTGAAGTCATGGCTCGACTGGCCGTTGACGAATTCCTCGCCAACCTTGCTGACGATTACCCAGTCCTGGCGCTGACCGCGCAGCAGCGGCCCGAGGCGCTCTTCGCTGGTGCCGTAGGCGGGGGCCGTGTCGATCAGGTTGATGCCCATGTCGCGGGCCATGCGCAGCAGCATCTGCGCCTGCTGGTCATCGGGAATCTTGAAGCCGCTGGGGTATTTGACGCCCTGGTCGCGCCCCAGTTTGACGGTGCCCAGCCCCAGCGGCGATACATTCAGGCCGGTACTGCCCAGCGGGCGATGCAGATCGTGCAGGGTTTTCAGGCTCATGGCAGCAGTTCATCCCAGACAGGTATGGCCATCGGAGGCCGTGGCACATCGCTCAGCGCAGCTTGCGGGGTCGGGTGGATGCCGTCTCTGGACAGCTGCGACAGGACCCGGTCGGCGAAGTCCGGTGCCAGTGCCAGCTTGGTCGGCCAGCCGATCATCAGGCGTTGCTGGCTGTCGAGGAAGGCGTTGTCCGGGCGCACCAGCCCTGATTGAGCCGGCTCGGCACGATCAACACGCAGGGTCGCCCACTGCGCCTGACTCAGGTCGACCCACGGCAGCAGCGCCTCAAGCTCTTTGCGCGCGACGGCGATCTGCGCGTCCGGTTGGCGCGCCACGCCATCGGCTTCGGCCAGATCGCCACCCAGATACCACACCCACTGGCCATCTGCGGCCGGGTGCGTGGTCACGGTGATGCGAGGCTTGGGCCCGCCACCCAGGCAATGAGCGTACAGCGGCTTCAAGGTCGGCCCCTTGACCAGCACCATGTGCAACGGGCGGCGCTGCATCTGCGGTTGCGACACGCCCAGTGAGTTCAGCAGGTCGGCATTGCCGCCGCCGGCACTGAGCACGATGCGCTGCGCATGGATATCGCGACCATCGACGCGCAGACCGATCAGTTCATCGCCCTCGAAGAGCGGCTCGATGTGCTGACCGGCCAGCAGGCTGTCACCGGCCAGCTCGGCAAGCCGCCCGATCAGGCTGGGTACATCGACCACCAGCTCGGCCAGTCGATAGACCTTGCCTTTGAATTTGGGGTTTTGCAGGGCTGGCGGCAGTTGCTCGCCTTTGACCTGATCCACGCGACCGCGCACGGCCTTGCTGGCGAAGAAACTGGTGAGGTTGCCGGCGATGGTGCCTGGCGACCACAGGTAATGGGCCTCGGACAGCAGGCGTACACCGGACAGGTCCAGCTCGCCCTTGCCATCGAGGGCCTCACGCCAGCGGCGCGGCATGTCGGCAATGGCTTCGGAGGCACCCGACAGCGCGCCATGCAGCGCGTACTTGGCGCCGCCGTGGATGATCCCCTGAGACTTGAGGCTTTGCCCGCCACCCAGGCTGGCGCTTTCTACCAGCACTGTCGAGAACCCTTGACGACGCAACCGGGCATTGAGCCAGAGACCGGCTACGCCAGCCCCGACAATCAGCACGTCAGTGGAAATAACCGATGGCATGAGCACCTCAGTGAGCGAAAAGTACCAGCATTATAAAGGATCGGGTTTTCAATGCCCGGCGGTTTTCGAGAACAGCTGAATGACTGCCACGCCTGCCACGATCATGCCCATGCCCAGCAGCGCTGGCAGGTCGAGTTTCTGGCCGTAGATGAAGAACGCCGCGATGCTCACCATGACGATGCCCATGCCCGACCAGATGGCGTAAGTGATGCCCACCGGGATCGTGCGCATCACCAGAATCAGCATCCAGAACGCGATCGCATAGCCGGTAATCAACAGCACCAGGGGCAGCGGGGTGCTGAAACCCTTCACGGCTTTCATGGACGTGGTGGCGATGACTTCCGCGCAAACGGCGATAGCCAACAGGTAATAAGCGTTCATGGTGCATTCCTTTTCGTCAGGCTGCGCATTCTAGCGACTTGTGATGGCGGGCTGATAAACTCCGCGCCCATGAATAGAACTCTTTATACCGTACTGTTTCATCTCGGCCTGCCGCTGGTTGCCCTGCGTCTGTGGTTGCGTGCGCGCAAGGCTCCGGCGTATCGCCAGCGCATCGGCGAGCGCTTCGCCCGCGGCTTGCCGGTCATGCAGCGGGGCGGTATCTGGGTGCATGCGGTGTCGGTGGGTGAAAGCATCGCCGCAGCGCCGATGATTCGGTCGCTGCTGGTGCAATATCCGCAATTGCCGATCACTGTGACTTGCATGACGCCCACAGGTTCGGAGCGAATCAAGGCGCTGTTCGCCAGTGAGCCGCGAATTCAGCATTGCTACCTGCCCTACGACCTGCCGTGGGCGGCCGCTGGTTTTCTCGATCAGGTACAGCCACGGCTGGGGATCATTATGGAGACCGAGCTGTGGCCCAACCACATCCATCAGTGTTCCCTGCGCGGTATTCCTGTGGTGCTCGCCAATGCGCGGCTGTCGGAGCGTTCGGCGCGGGGTTACGCGCGCTTTGCCGGGCTGACGCGACCGATGCTCGCGGAAATGGCCTGGTTCGCGGTGCAGACTGAAGCTGAGGCGCAGCGCTTTCGTGATTTGGGCGCACGCCCCGAGTGCGTGTCGGTGACCGGCTCGATCAAGTTCGACCTGAGCATCGACCCGCAACTTCTGCAGCGTGCCGCCCAGCAGCGTGAACAATGGCAGACCACGCAGCGTCCGGTCTGGATCGCGGCCAGCACACATGCGGGCGAGGATGAAAGCGTGCTGGCGGCTCATCGCACGTTACTGACCAGTCACCCCGATGCGCTGCTGATTCTGGTGCCGCGCCACCCCGAACGTTTCGACAGCGTGCATGCGTTGTGTCAGCAACAGGGGTTTGCGACGGTAAGGCGCTCCTCCGCGCAGGCTGTCACGCCTGACGTCTCGGTGCTGATGGGCGATACCATGGGGGAATTGCTGTTTCTCTATGCGCTGGCTGACATCGCGTTCGTTGGCGGCAGCCTGGTGCCCAACGGCGGGCACAACCTGCTGGAGCCTGCAGCACTGGCCATGCCGGTACTTAGCGGCCCGCACCTGTTCAACTTCCTCGAGATCGCCGCCATGCTGCGCAAGGCCGGTGCGTTGCAAGAGGTCAACGATGCAGCAGCGCTGGCCGCCGCCGTGCAGGGTCTTTTCGACCAGCCGCAGCAGGCGCGCAACATGGCCGATGCCGGGCTTGCGGTGATGAAGGCCAATCAGGGCGCGCTGCAACGCCTGCTCGACGGGATCGGGCGGTTGATGAGCAGGCGCTGAGTCGGGGAGGACGCGGAGCGTCCGGAACGGCATACCTACGCGGAGCATGGGTACGATAGTTGAGCTCGTCCAGACACCTATCGTTCCTCACGCTCCAGCGTAGGAATGCATTTCGTGACGCTCTGCGTCACCTGTCAGCGCTTTGCAGGTCGCTCGAAGTTCTTCTGCGCGGCAGTCGCCAGGTCCGGCGGCAGGAAGTCCTTGTCCGGGTTGTAGTCGGCCTTCAGGTAGCGCGACAGGTCCTGCAGGTCGCCCGGGTTCAGGGTGCCTGCTGCCTGCTTGAGGCGCAGGTTGTCGAGGATGTAGTCGTAACGCGTGTTGTTGTAGTCCCGCACCGAGGCATACAGCTGGCGTTGCGCATCCAGCACGTCGACGATGTTGCGGGTGCCGACCTGATAACCGATTTCAGTGGCCTCCAGCGCGCTCTGGTTGGAAATGATCGATTGCTTGCGGGCCTGAACCTGCTCCACATCGGTGTTCACCGCGCGATGCAGGTTGCGCGTGTTTTCCACCACCTGACGACGCAGGCTTTCACGGCGTTGCTCGCTCTGGCTAAGGCGCGCATAGGCTTCGCGTACCTGTGAGCTGGTCAGCCCGCCGCTGTAGATCGGGATATTCAACTGCACGCCGATGCTGCGCTGCTCGACGTCGCCGCCGTAATTGCGGCCGGTGTAGTTGGGGTTGCTGAAACCCAGTGCGTCGTTATCGCCACGCTGATAGGTCGCCACGGCATCGAGCGTCGGTGCGTGTCCGGCCTTGCGCTGACGCAGGGTTTCTTCGGCGGCATTGACTGCGTAGTTGCTGGCCAGCAGATTGAGGTTCTGCTGCGCGGCGGTATCGACCCAGGCCTTGGCGTCATTGGGCGTCGGTGCCAGCACCGGCAGGGTATGCACGATGCCTTCGATCGAGTTGTATTCGCGGTTAGTCAGCGTCACCAGCGCCTGAAAGGCATCGTCCACCTGACGCTGGGCAATGAGTCGGCTGGCGCGTGACGTGTCAAAGCTGGCCTGCGCCTGCAGTACATCGGTCTTGTCCGACAGGCCGACATCGAAGCGCTCGTTGGCCTGATCCAGTTGGCGCTTGAAGGCCGCTTCCTCGGCCTTGGTCGAGGCCAGATTGTCCTGTGCACGCAGTACGCTGAAATAGCTTTGCGCCGATTGCAGGATCAGATTCTGCTCGGTAGCCGACAGCTCAAGTGCCGCCTGTTCGTTGCTCGCTTCGGCAGCCTGCAACTGGAACCAGCGGTCGGCGCGGAAGATTGGCTGGCTCAGCGTGGCCTGGTAGAGGTTGCCGCTGCGGGTGGCCACGGCTCTGGGCTGATCGATGCTGGTTCGGGTGCTGCTGTTCTGGGCGCTACCGGAAATATTCGGCAGCAAACCGGCGCGGGCCTGCGGCACGGCTTCCTTGCGTGCATCGTAGTCGGCGCGCGAGGCTGCGAGGTCGGCGTTGTTGTCCACAGCCTGCTGATAAACGCTCAACAGCCCTGTCTGCGTTGGCATCGGCAATTCGGCTGCCCAGGTCAACCCGCTGGACGCAAACGAAACAGCCACGACCAACGAAAGTTTGCGCAACATGAGGCATTCCCTGTTCATGAAGAAAATAATTACAGTTCGGGTTGAAGAGAAACCGGGCTAGGGAGTGTAGAGCCAGACGCTTTTGGCAACAATCGTCGATTTGCGCCATTTATCGAGCCCCGTGCAAATAGGCTGGCGTTGCGACGGCACCCCGTCATAGACTGGCGGCGTTCTTGTCGGGGTGCCTTGCTATGAGGCTGAGATCGGTTAAACCGGATCCCGTTGAACCTGATCAGGTTAGCGCCTGCGTAGGGAACAAGATTTCTCGTCTCCCGGCGAGTCCTCTTGAGTACCGTCCGGGGTCGATTGTTCAAATAATGAACAGTTTCGCCTCCTTTCGCTACTCAGCACCAGCACTGGTGCACCCGTCCGTCATGTCAGGTCACTCCGACAATAAATCCGCAACTGGATGTCTGGAGAGCCGTGATGAGTATAAAAGCAAAAAACGCAGCCCATTTGAGTGAGTCGGCGCAGGTCGATTCCGGATCGGTACAGCCGTTTACCCGTTCGCAGAAAATCTACGTTCAGGGCTCGCGCCCGGACATCCGCGTGCCGATGCGCGAAGTCACCCTGGATGTCACCCCGACTGACTTTGGCGGCGAGATCAACGCCCCGGTCACGGTCTATGACACCTCCGGCCCCTACACCGACCCCAATGTGATCATCGACGTGCGCAAAGGCCTGGCTGACGTGCGTTCGCCATGGATCGACTCGCGCAATGACACCGAGCGTCTGCCGGGCCTGAGTTCCAACTTCGGCCAGCAACGCCTGAGCGATGCCGAACTCACCGCGCTGCGCTTTGCCCATGTGCGCAACCCGCGCCGGGCCAAGGCCGGCGCCAACGTCAGCCAGATGCACTATGCGCGTCAGGGCATCATCACCGCCGAGATGGAATACGTCGCCATCCGCGAGAACATGAAGCTCCAGGAAGCCCGCGCCGCAGGTCTGCTGACCCAGCAACATGCCGGGCACAGCTTTGGCGCGAGCATTCCGAAAGAAATCACTGCCGAGTTCGTGCGTGAAGAGATTGCCCGGGGCCGCGCGATCATTCCGGCCAACATCAACCACGTCGAGCTTGAGCCGATGATCATCGGTCGCAACTTCCTGGTGAAGATCAACGGCAACATCGGCAACAGCGCACTGGGCTCTTCCATCGAAGAGGAAGTCGCCAAGCTGACCTGGGGCATCCGCTGGGGCTCGGACACGGTCATGGACCTGTCCACCGGCAAGCACATTCATGAAACCCGCGAGTGGATCATCCGCAATTCGCCGGTGCCGATCGGTACGGTGCCGATCTATCAGGCACTGGAAAAAGTGGGGGGTGCAGCCGAGGACCTGACTTGGGAGCTGTTCCGCGACACGCTGATCGAGCAGGCCGAGCAGGGCGTCGATTACTTCACCATCCACGCCGGAGTGCTGCTGCGTTACGTGCCGCTGACCGCCAAGCGTGTCACCGGTATCGTCAGCCGTGGCGGTTCGATCATGGCCAAATGGTGCCTGGCGCACCACAAGGAAAACTTCCTTTACACCCATTTCGAAGACATCTGCGAAATCATGAAGGCCTACGACGTCAGCTTCTCGCTGGGCGATGGTCTGCGTCCGGGCTCGATTGCCGATGCCAACGATGCGGCGCAGTTCGGTGAGCTGGAAACGCTGGGCGAACTGACCAAGATTGCCTGGAAGCATGATGTGCAGACCATGATCGAAGGCCCCGGCCATGTGCCGATGCAGTTGATCAAGGAGAACATGGACAAACAACTGGAGTGCTGCGACGAAGCGCCGTTCTACACCCTTGGCCCGCTGACCACCGACATCGCGCCGGGTTACGACCACATCACCTCGGGCATCGGGGCGGCCATGATCGGCTGGTTCGGCTGCGCCATGCTGTGTTACGTCACGCCCAAGGAACATCTGGGGTTGCCGAACAAGGATGATGTCAAAACCGGGATCATCACCTACAAGATCGCAGCCCATGCGGCGGACCTTGCCAAAGGCCATCCGGGTGCGCAGATCCGCGACAACGCCTTGAGCAAGGCGCGTTTCGAGTTCCGCTGGGAAGACCAGTTCAACCTCGGCCTGGACCCGGACACTGCGCGTTCGTACCACGACGAAACCCTGCCCAAGGATTCGGCCAAGGTCGCGCATTTCTGCTCCATGTGCGGGCCTAAATTCTGCTCGATGAAGATCACTCAGGAAGTCCGCGAGTACGCCGCCAATCAGCGCATCGAGGCGGTAGACGTCGACGTCGCCAAGGGACTGGCCGAACAGGCCGAGCGCTTCAAGCAGGAAGGCAGCCAGTTGTACAAGAAGGTGTAAAGGGCGATAGCCCGTCGTTATACACAGTTCCGCTTTGATTCTGCCCGAAGGGCGTAGGAGCGACCGGGGGGGCGATCCGCATTGTTCGCGAAAGGGCTTGGCTTCTGCCCGAAGGGCGTAGGAGCGAACTTGTTCGCGAAAGCTTTATTCCGGGCGATACATCTTCAGCGGATGTAACGACCCTTTCGCGAACAAGTTCGCTCCCACGGCCTACGGCCTACGGCCAGAAGCCGAAGCGGACTTGTGCATAGCGATGCATCGGACGCAGAGCACGCTTCTGCCCGAAGGGCGTAGGAGCGACCGGGGCGGCGATCCGCATTGTTGGCGAAAGGGCTTGGCTTCTGCCCGAAGGGCGTAGGAGCGAACTTGTTCGCGAAAGCTTTATTCCGGGCGATACATCTTCAGCGGATGTAACGACCCTTTCGCGAACAAGTTCGCTCCCACGGCCTACGGCCAGAAGTGTGCTCTACGTCCGATTCTGAAGGTGCAGTGCCGCTGCACCCGGTTCCTAGACTTTCCACACGAGACACCCCTGTGAATACACCCGGCACCTATTCTCCCGACACCCCCGTCCCCGCCAGCCAGCGCGTGTTCGGCGGGCGGGATCTGTTTTCCCTGTGGTTTTCCCTCGGCATCGGTCTGATGGTGTTGCAGACCGGAGCCTTGCTGGCGCCGGGGCTGGGCATGTCCGGCTCGATGCTGGCGATCTTCCTCGGCACGCTGGTGGGCGTCTTGCTGCTCGCCAGCGTCGGCGTGATCGGGAGCGATACCGGCCTGTCGTCCATGGCCGCGCTCAAGCTCAGCCTGGGCAGCAAGGGCGCGTCGCTGCCCGCGGTATTGAACCTGCTGCAACTGATCGGTTGGGGCTCGTTCGAGATCATCGTCATGCGCGACGCAGCCAGTCTGCTCGGCGCTCGGGCCTTTGCAGAGGGCAGCCTGTGGAGCAGTCCGCTGCTCTGGACGCTGTTGTTCGGCGCACTGGCCACGCTGTTGGCCGTCAGCGGACCCTTGACCTTCGTGCGCCGGTTTCTGCGCAAGTGGGGCCTGTGGATACTCTTGACGGCGTGTGCATGGCTGACCTGGAACCTGCTGGCCAAGGCTGATCTGCCCGCGCTGTGGGCAACCTCCGGCGATGGTTCGCTGCCGTTTGCCTCGGGATTCGACATTGCCATCGCCATGCCGCTGTCGTGGCTGCCGCTGATTGCCGACTACTCACGCTTCGGGCAGCGCGCGAAAAGTGTCTTCGGCGGCACGGCTGCCGGCTTTTTCATCGGCAACTTCTGGCTGATGAGCCTGGGCGTCGCCTACACCCTGGCGTTCGCCCCGAGCGGCGAGGTCAATGCCTTGCTGCTGGCACTGGCCGGCGCAGGTCTGGGTATCCCGCTGCTCCTGATTCTGCTGGACGAGACGGAAAATGCGTTCGCCGATATTCACTCGGCTGCAGTCTCCAGTGCTCTGCTGTCACGCATCAAAGTCGAGCATCTGGCATTGGCGATTGGCGTGGTCTGTACGCTGATCGCCTGTCTGGCACCGTTGGCGCAGTATCAGAACTTTCTGTTATTGATCGGCTCGGTATTCGCGCCACTGTTCGGCGTCGTGCTGGTTGACCATTTCATTCTGCGTGGTCGCAGTGGTCAGGTAGCGGAGGGCGGTTTGCGCTGGATGAGCCTGCTGGCGTGGCTCGGCGGGCTCAGCACCTATCATCTGCTGGCCAATCTTTATCCTGAAGTGGGCGCAACACTGCCAGCGCTCATTGTCGCTGGCGTGTTGCAGCTGCTGATCGGCAGTGCGATCAACCGCGGCCGGGGAACAGTTCCGGCTTGAGGATGCCATTGAGCTGCGGATAAGGAATCTTCAGCTCGATGTGACCCATCGAATACGGCGCGATGGTATCGACCGAGTACTTGAGGATCACTGCACCGTAGGTCAGCGCAATGTGGGGCGTGCGCTTGAACGGCCAGGTCTTCATGAACTCGCTGTCTTCATTCATCTTGGTCGATACCAGCCAGCCCTGGTGGGCCAGTTGGGCTTTCTGCCAGAACTCGCTTTCCTTGCCCGGGATGATCATGTCAGCCAGGGTCAGGACTTTCTGCTGCTGACGCGAATAGTTGATGAACGCCCGACCCGGGTTGCCGTGGGCACCGCCGGTCTCCAGATAGCTGGACAGTTCGACCACTACGATACCGTCATGCTGCTCGCGTACCTTGGCCTGCAGATAGCTGGCGTTGCGACCCTGGGCCTGACTCAGGAACTGTTCCTGATAGGCTTTGATCGACGCAGGCGGCGATGCGCTGCTGTCGGCAACGGTCAGTTGCAGCAACGTCTTCTGAACGATGGCGTCCAGGCGCGGCTCATCGGGGAAGTGCACGGTATCGATGTTCACCAACGGGCAGTCGGTCGTGGTGCAGCCCGGCTTGATCAGCTCGGAAGCATCGCGCTGGACTTGCAGCGGTGTGCGCATGTTGGGCGTGAAGAGGCTTTGGCAGGCGCCGAGCAACAGGGCCAGGCAAGCCAGTGAAGTGATCCTCAATAACGACATGTTGATCCTTGGCAGTGTCAGTAAAGGCGGTTGCGTTGTACGTATGCAGGCTGGTTGGACTGTAAACAACGTCTTCGGTTCGATCATGGCAGATTAGAATTGTTTTAAGTCCCGGCCGTCTACCCTGCATCTTCAAGGGGGCTGCATCTGACTGCCGATGCGCGTTAGGATGGCCCGATGTCAAACACGGCGGCAAGCGAGAAACCCATGACCCAGACCACACGATCTGCACCAAGCGCTTTTGAAACCATAAAGCGTGAAAACTGCTTCAAGGGCTTCTATAAGCTGGACAAGCTGCATGTGCGCCACGAATTGTTCGCGGGCGGGATGAGCAAGGAAATCAGCCGCGAACTGTTCGTTCGCCACGACGCCGTCTGCGTGCTGCCCTATGACGCCAAACGTGACGAAGTCGTGCTCATCGAGCAGTTTCGTGTAGGCGCCATGAAAAAGACCAACAACCCCTGGCTGGTCGAACTGGTCGCAGGTCTGATCGACAAGGACGAGCAGCCGGAAGAAGTTGCTCATCGCGAGGCGGAAGAGGAAGCTGGACTGAAGTTCGAAGCATTGTGGCCGATCACCAAATACTTCCCTTCGCCGGGTGGCAGCGACGAATATGTTCACCTGTTTCTGGGGCGCTGCACGAGCGAAGGCGCGGGCGGCTTGCACGGGCTGGAATCCGAAGGCGAAGACATCCGGGTCACGGTCTGGTCATTCGATGACGCCATGCAGGCGATGAAAGACGGAATAATCAAGAACGCATCGACGATCATCGCCTTGCAATGGCTGGCGCTGAATCGTGCAGAGATAAGGGGTTTATGGTCGTGACTGTATTGCGCGAACGCTACCGTGTCGACCTTGCCGGACTGCAGGCCGCGTGCGAGGCCAACTACGCGCGCCTGATGCGCCTGCTGCCCGACATGCGCAACGAACAGCGCTCACGCCGCGTCGCCGTTACCCAGGGTGATCAGATGCTCGGCGTGCTGGCAGTCGAAGTGCTGCTCGACTGCCCGTACACCACCACCTTGCAGGTCTGCCAGGAACACAGCCTGCCCTGGCTGCCGGTGCCCAAGCTCGAAGTACAGGTCTACCACGACGCACGCATGGCCGAAGTCATCGGCGCCGAACATGCACGGCGCTTCCGGGGCATCTATCCCTACCCCAACGCCGACATGCACCAACCAGACGAAAAGGCCCAGCTCAACCTGTTTCTGGGCGAATGGCTGAGTCACTGCCTGGCGTGTGGGCATGAGTTTGAGGCGGTGCGCTGATCTATTCGCAATTCTGAATTTTTTATCTCGACCGGCCTCATGACCTATTTATTCAGTTGTGAATGACTTTGGCCGTCAGTGTTTATGCCTCAGGCATGTAGGTCGTGTCTGAATATATTCAAAGCGAGCAGCGTGTCCTTGAATTTGAAATTCCATGGCTTACATTCGCCATGACTTTCATTTACAGGCATAACGAATGAGCTATTTAGGGAGCCATCTGAATCATTGTCGGGCTGTGCCTTTCAACTGGTACGACACATGGCTTGTAGTAGTAAGCGGTGACGGCCCGAATATCTGTGGGCATGCCTTGTTGAAAGCGGGAGAGTTTTGTTTTCATATTGCCGGGTTGGCCGAACGGCCGTACTTCATGAGTGAAACTGATTACAGGCGTTATCTCAATGAATCCTCGAAAACAGAGCTGTTCCGTCGAAGAATACTTCTGACCGAGCCCGATGCGGCGCAGCGCAAACTTGAGGAGCTTAGCGCCAAGCCGTGGCACTGGTTTGGCATCCCCAATAATTGTGTTTCTTATGTCGAAGAGATTTTCAGTGCTGGCGGCTCTCGGGAATCCATGATTACCAATTGTCCAGTGAGATGGCGATGATCATCTATCGGGCTTTGATTGGTGGTTTCACTGGACTCATCTTCGGCCTTCTCCTATATGTCGGACTGATAACCCTGACAGGCAGCGCTCTGCGTGGGGAGCACTCCCTGTATATGGCCATTATCGGAGCGGTCATCGGTATTCTGTCTTTGAGGCTCATACCGTGGATCGTTCATCTGGCTGGATTGGCAGGAATGATTCTTGGTGTTGCCCTGGAGCTTTTGCTGGCGGGATATCTCTGGCCCGGAATGCCTTATGAGCGCGTGTTGAGCTATCTCTTGGGTGCGGGACTGGCAGGCATGGTGTCGGCCGGACTTATTGCTTCAATTGTGCTCAAGCACCGAGCGAATCAGCAAATGTGACCAAATGCTCGTCCGCACGCACATTCCCGGTTTACCCGCCCGCTGCCACATCACATAATCGCGCTGAATCCTCTCTGGGAGACGGTCTTGCCGAGCGCAGCCCTTTCATCGTCAGTTTTGCTGGTGCAGATATCCGATAGCCACTTGTTCGCCGAGGCGGACGAGGCGTTGTTGGGCATGAGCACGCGGGACAGTCTGGAAAAAGTCGTTGATCAGGTGCTGGCCGAGCAGCCGCACGTCGATCTTGTGGTCGCCAGCGGCGATATCTCGCAGGACGGCAGTGTCGAGTCTTACCAAGCGTTTCGTCGGATCAGCGGGCGGATCGATGCGCCAGCGCGCTGGTTCGCCGGTAATCACGACGAACTGCCGCAGATGGAGCAGGTTGCGCAGCCTAATGGGCTGCTCGACCCCGTGGTGGATATCGGCCAGTGGCGGGTGACGCTGCTGGATTCGGCGGTGCCCGGTTCGGTGCCGGGTTTTCTCGCGGCTGCGCAATTGCAGTTGCTGGAGCAGTCGCTGAGCGAAGCGCCTGACCGGCATCACCTGGTCTGCCTGCACCATCACCCGGTGGCGATTGGTTGTGAGTGGATGGCGCCGATCGGCTTGCGCAATGCCGATGCGTTGTTTGCTGTGCTCGATCGTTTTCCGCAGGTTCGCGCCATACTGTGGGGGCATGTGCATCAAGAGTTCGACCAGATGCGTAACGGCGTGCGCCTGCTGGCGTCGCCGTCGACCTGCATTCAGTTCGCCCCGGGCAGTGTGGATTTCAAGGTGGACACCTCGGCGCCGGGCTATCGCTGGCTGCGACTGCATGACGATGGACGGCTGGAAACGGCTGTTTCCCGAGTGGTCGGCCTGGAATTCGAGGTCGATTACGGCGGCACCGGCTATTGATCGGGCAGGCGGATACGTTTCCGGTGAGGTGCTGTAGCGTAAGTCCCTGTAAACTACACGGCTTTGCCTGGCACCCGGGAGCAACAGCGTGACGAGCGACACACCTTCACTGCTATACATCCATGGCTTGAACAGCTCGAACCTGTCGAGAAAGGCCTGTCAGCTCAGCGCGCTGATGAAATCCCTGGGTCTGGCTGATCGTCTGCAAGTCCCTGAACTGCATCACCATCCGCGTCAGGCCATGCTCCAGCTTGAAGCGGCTATCACGGCGCTGGGACGGCCATTACTGGTCGGCAGCTCCCTCGGCGGCTACTATGCGACTCATTTGGCGCAACGGCACGGCCTCAAGGCGGTGCTGATCAACCCGGCAGTCAATCCGCATCAGCTGTTTGACGGGTTTCTCGGCGTGCAACAGAACCTGTACACCGGCGAGCAGTGGCAGTTGACCGAAGACCATATCCGGGCGCTGGCCGAGCTGGAAGTACCCGCGCCGCAGGACTCGCAGCAGTTCCAGGTGTGGCTGCAGACCGGTGACGAGACGCTCGATTATCGTCGCGCCGAGAAGTTTTACCGGGCCTGTGCCTTGCGCATTCAGGCGGGCGGCGACCACAGCTTTCAGGGTTTTGCCGAGCGCATGCCGGCACTGCTGACGTTTGCCGGGTTTGCCCCTGATCTGTTGCAGACGATCGATCTGTCGGCGCTGTAGGTGATCGATGCCCGGTCACATGAATGCAAGAAGATTGAACCCCCGAAATTCCATGAAAGATTGATAACGAGAACCCATGGCCACTCCCAGCGCTAGCTCTTATAACGCAGACGCCATCGAAGTCCTCTCGGGCCTCGATCCGGTTCGCAAACGTCCGGGCATGTACACCGACACCTCGCGGCCCAACCACCTGGCTCAGGAAGTCATCGACAACAGCGTCGACGAAGCCCTGGCCGGTCACGCGCGTTCGGTACAGGTCATCCTTCATGCCGACAATTCGCTCGAAGTCTCCGACGATGGACGCGGTATGCCGGTGGACATCCACCCGGAAGAAGGCGTGTCCGGCGTCGAGCTGATCCTCACCAAGCTTCACGCAGGCGGCAAGTTTTCCAACAAGAACTACCAGTTCTCCGGCGGCCTGCACGGCGTGGGCATTTCCGTGGTCAACGCGCTGTCCACCCAGGTTCGGGTGCGGGTCAAGCGTGATGGCAACGAATATGAAATGACCTTCGCTGACGGCTACAAGGCCACCGAACTGGCGGTCGTCGGCACCGTTGGCAAGCGCAACACCGGGACCAGCGTCTATTTCGCCCCCGATCCGAAGTATTTCGATACGCCGAAGTTTTCCGTCAGCCGTCTCAAGCATGTGCTCAAGGCCAAGGCGGTTCTGTGCCCGGGCCTGCTGGTCAGCTTCGAAGACAAATCCAGCGGCGAGAAAGTCGAGTGGCATTACGAAGACGGCCTGCGCTCCTACCTGCAGGACTCGGTCACCGACTTCCTGCGCCTGCCGGACGAGCCGTTCTGCGGCAGCTTCACCGGTAACAAGGAAGCGGTCGACTGGGCGTTGCTCTGGCTGCCCGAAGGGGGCGACAGCGTTCAGGAAAGCTACGTCAACCTGATCCCGACGGCGCAGGGCGGCACCCACGTGAACGGTTTGCGCCAGGGCTTGCTGGATGCCATGCGCGAGTTCTGCGAGTTCCGCAACCTGTTGCCGCGTGGTGTGAAGCTGGCCCCGGAAGACGTCTGGGAACGCATTGCCTTCGTCCTGTCGATGAAAATGCAGGAGCCGCAGTTCTCCGGGCAGACCAAAGAACGTCTGTCGTCCCGTGAAGCGGCGGCCTTCGTCTCGGGTGTGGTCAAGGATGCGTTCAGCCTGTGGCTCAACACGCACTCCGAGCTGGGCCTGCAGCTGGCCGATCTGGCGATCAACAACGCCGGTCGGCGCCTCAAGGCGAGCAAAAAGGTCGAGCGCAAGCGCATCACCCAAGGGCCGGCGTTGCCGGGCAAGCTGGCTGACTGTGCCGGACAGGACCCGGCGCGCTCTGAACTGTTTCTGGTCGAGGGTGATTCTGCCGGCGGTTCCGCCAAGCAGGCTCGCGACAAGGAATTCCAGGCGATCCTGCCGCTGCGCGGCAAAATCCTCAACACCTGGGAAGTGGACGGCGGCGAAGTGCTCGCCAGTCAGGAAGTCCATAACATTGCCGTGGCCATCGGGGTTGACCCGGGCGCAGCCGATATCAGCCAGTTGCGTTACGGCAAAATCTGCATCCTGGCCGACGCCGACTCGGACGGTCTGCACATTGCGACGCTGCTGTGTGCCTTGTTCGTGCAGCACTTCCGCCCGCTGGTCGACGCCGGGCATGTGTATGTCGCCATGCCGCCGCTGTACCGGATCGACCTGGGCAAGGAAATCTACTACGCGCTGGACGAAGCCGAGCGTGACGGGATCCTTGACCGTCTGGTCGCTGAAAAGAAACGTGGCAAGCCGCAGGTCACCCGATTCAAGGGGCTGGGTGAGATGAACCCGCCGCAGTTGCGCGAAACCACCATGGACCCGAACACCCGGCGCCTGGTGCAGCTCACGCTGGATGATTTCGCCGCCACCTCGGAAATGATGGACATGCTGCTGGCGAAGAAACGTGCAGGTGATCGCAAGTCCTGGCTCGAGTCGAAGGGCAACCTTGCCGAGGTCCTGACTTGATACGAGCCTGGCTCGCCGCCCTGATCCTGATTGCCGCGCCGGTTGTCGCTGCGCCACTCGAGGCCCTGAAGCTGCAATCCGAGCACCCGGTAGATGACATGGCCGGTGGCAATCTGTCAGGTCTGGCAATGTGCAACGGCCAGTTGTGGACCGTGTCCGACCGTGACGACGATGTGCTGTACAGCCTGGATGTGTCGCAAGACACCTGGAAGGCTCAGTCACATCACATTGACGCACCGGCACCACAAAGCTATCTGCCGCTTAAGCTGCGTTTCATGGCGGGTCTTTCCGCGCTGATACGTGGCGGTAGTCTGGATTTCGAGGGTGTCAGCTGTGACGCCGCCGGCAATCGCTATCTGGTCAGCGAGGCTTACGGCGCAGTGCTCAAGGTTCCGGTCAGCGGTAAACCGTTCTGGCTGGATTTGCCGCAAGCGCTGGTGGATCAGGCGCGCGCTCAGGGCATGTTGCAGCGCTTCAACGCGATTTTCGAAGGGATTGCCGTGAGTCCTGCGGGCGACCGTCTCTGGCTGGCGGCCGAACGCGAGAAGCGCGGCTTGCTGGTGGTGCAACGCGACAAGGAGCAGTGGACCTGCGGGCAAAGCTGCGTGCTGCTGTCCGAGTCCGGTCTGGACGCGTTGCCGCCGGAGCAGGGCAGCAAAAAGGTGTCGACGGATTTTTCTGATGTGTCGTTGTACAACGGCAAGCTGTTCACGCTGGAACGTGCGGTGTATCGCATCTGTCGGCGTGATCTCGAAACCGGGCAGGTCGAGCGTTGCTGGTCGTTTGCCAAGGAAGCCATGGTGCCGTCGCGTCGTTACGATCAACCCTACGGCCTGACCGAGGCACTGGTGGTGGACGAGAAGGGCGTATGGATCGGCATCGACAATAACTTCGGTGTGCGTGCCGACGGTGAGAAACGCCCGATCGTCTGGCGTTTCGCTGCACCTGAGGCGGGCTGGGGTGCCGGGCAGTGAGCGAGGTGCAGCCTGGCAAACGCGCTGGCAAGGTGCTGATGATCGTGGCCTGGGCGGCCGGTCTGTTTCTCGCGACGCGCTTTTTCGGCGATTGGGAAGACCGGCAGCAGAACCCCAACGCCGTGGTCACCTCGCAACACGGTGACGGCTATATAGAGGTGCAACTGGCAGGCAATCGTCAGGGGCACTTCGTCACCACCGGCCAGATCAACGGCCGGACAGTGGAGTTCATGATCGACACCGGGGCGACCGATGTGGCCGTACCCGGTGATATGGCTGACCGTCTGGGGCTCAAGCGTGGCTTCCCCGTCACAGTCAGCACGGCCAACGGCAACAGTCAGGGTTTTCGGACCACGCTTGACCGCTTGCAACTGGGCGATATCGTCCTGACCAATGTGCGTGCCCTGGTGGCGCCCGGTCTGGACGGTGAACAGGTGCTGCTGGGTATGAGCGCAATGAAACAACTCGAATTCACACAGCGTGGCGGCAATTTGCTGCTGCGCCAGTCAACGAAATAATGAGGCCCGCATGAGCGACTCCCTTGACCTCAGCCTGGATGGTGTAGAACGCCGATCATTGGCGGACTTCACCGAACAGGCCTACCTCAACTACTCCATGTACGTGATCATGGACCGTGCCTTGCCGCATATCGGTGACGGCCTGAAGCCTGTTCAGCGACGCATCATCTACGCGATGAGCGAGCTGGGCCTGGGTGCCGACGCCAAGCACAAGAAGTCGGCGCGTACCGTCGGCGACGTGCTCGGCAAGTTCCACCCGCACGGCGACTCGGCCTGTTACGAAGCGATGGTGCTGATGGCTCAGCCGTTCAGCTACCGCTACACGCTGGTGGACGGGCAGGGCAACTGGGGTGCGCCGGATGATCCCAAATCCTTTGCGGCCATGCGCTACACGGAGGCGCGTCTGTCGCGTTACTCGGAAGTCCTGCTCAGCGAGCTGGGTCAGGGCACCGCTGACTGGGTGCCGAACTTTGACGGCACCCTGGACGAACCTGCGGTGTTGCCGGCACGTTTGCCGAACATCCTGCTCAATGGCACCACCGGTATCGCCGTCGGTATGGCGACCGATGTGCCGCCGCATAACCTGCGCGAAGTCGCCAGTGCCTGCGTTCGTCTGCTGGACGACCCCAAGGCCACGGTTGCCGAGCTGTGCGAGCACATTCTGGGGCCGGACTATCCGACCGAAGCGGAAATCATCACGCCGCGTGCCGACCTGCTGAAAATCTACGAGACCGGACGTGGCTCGGTGCGCATGCGTGCGGTTTATCGCATCGAAGATGGCGACATTATCGTCACCTCACTGCCGCATCAGGTATCCGGTGCCAAGGTGCTGGAACAGATCGCCGCGCAGATGCAGGCCAAGAAACTGCCGATGGTTGCCGACCTGCGCGACGAGTCGGACCACGAGAACCCATGCCGTATCGTGATCATCCCGCGCTCCAACCGGGTTGAGCTGGACGAGCTGATGCAGCATCTGTTCGCGACCACCGAGCTGGAATCCAGTTACCGGGTGAACATCAACATCATCGGTCTGGATGGCAAGCCGCAGCTCAAGAACCTCAAGACGCTGCTGGGCGAATGGCTGACGTTCCGTATCGGTACGGTGCGTCGCCGCCTGCAATTCCGCCTGGACAAGGTCGAGCATCGTCTGCACCTGTTGGACGGTTTGCTCACGGCTTACCTGAACCTCGATGAAGTGATCCACATCATCCGTACCGCCGAGCATCCGAAGGCGGAGCTGATTGCGCGTTTCGATCTGTCGGAAATTCAGGCCGATTACATCCTCGACACCCGTCTGCGCCAGTTGGCGCGTCTGGAAGAGATGAAGCTGCGCAGCGAGCAGGATGCCTTGCGCAAAGAGCAGGCCAAGCTTCAGGCGTTGCTGGGCAGCGAGTCCAAGCTGCGCAAGCTGGTGCGTGCCGAGCTGATTGCCGACGCGGAAACCTATGGCGACGACCGTCGTTCGCCTATCGTTGCCCGTGCCGAAGCCAAGGCGCTGTCTGAAAACGAATTGATGCCCACCGAGCCGGTGACTGTCGTCCTGTCGGAAAAAGGCTGGGTACGCTGTGCCAAGGGCCACGACATCGACGCTACCGGGCTTTCCTATAAAGCCGGGGACGGTTTCAAGACCTCGTCCATCGGCCGCTCCAATCAGTTCGCCGTGTTCATCGACTCGACCGGGCGCAGCTATTCGGTTGCGGCCCACACCCTGCCATCAGCGCGAGGACAGGGCGAGCCGCTGACGGGCAAGCTGCAACCGCCACCGGGTGCGACCTTCGAGTGCGTATTGCTGCCGGAAGATGATGCGCTGTACGTGATCGCGTCGGATGCCGGTTATGGTTTTGTCGTCAAAGGCGAAGACCTGCAAGCCAAGAACAAGGCGGGCAAGGCGCTGCTGAGCCTGCCGGCCGGGGCGAAAGTCATCCTGCCTCGCCCAGTGCCTGATCGCGAGCAGAACTGGCTGGCGGCGGTGACCACCGAAGGCCGTCTGCTGGTGTTCAAGATCAGCGATTTGCCGCAGTTGGGCAAAGGCAAGGGCAACAAGATCATCGGTATTCCGGGTGAGCGGGTAGCCAGCCGTGAAGAGTATGTGACTGATCTTGCGGTGATCGGACAAGGCGCTACGCTGGTACTTCAGGCGGGCAAAAGAACGCTGTCGCTGAAACCTGAAGACCTCGAACATTACAAGGGTGAGCGAGGCAGACGTGGCAATAAACTGCCAAGGGGCTTCCAGAGGGTCGATGCATTATTGGTGGAAAATAGCTGAAAACATTGATCTGGCACCAAGGTTCTTCGTTTTGCCATGAAGTACGATGCATAATCGCTGGAGTCATGGTGCATATTCACGGATGATATGGGGTCTTGGGGTGCATGCGTGGCTCAGTGCCTGCATGGGTCTTGAAAGTACTAATACTGTGGCCTGTCTCTGGACGGCCACCTGGATGGGATGATGAATTTTCTACGCCTTCCCTTGATCCTGCTGATGACTGGCGTTCTGGGTCTGGCTGGTTGCAGTGTGCACCAGCCGACCGCGCTTTATCAGCTCGATAGTGGTGAGCCTGGTCAGCCGAAACAGAGTAGTGGTCTGGCAGTATTGCTGGGTCCTGTTTCGGTGGCCGACTATCTGCAACGCGAAACCCTGCTGCAACGCCAGCCTGACGGTACCTTGACCGCTTCGTCCGATGGGCGCTGGGCAGGTAACCTGTCTTCGGATATCGACCAGCTGCTATTGCGTCAGCTGGCCTGGAAGCTGGACAGCCAGCGCGTCGTCATGGCGCCCGCAACGGCCAGCTTCACGCCCGATGTTCAGGTCGTGCTGTCCATCACTCGCCTGGACTCCGGTGCCAAACAGCCCGCAGTACTGGACGCACAATGGCGACTTGTGGACCGTAAGGGCCACGTCCGTGACAGCCGACTGGTTCACCTGGAACAAGTCCATGCCGGCAGCTCTGCCGATCAGGTCAAAGCCCAAGGCATGCTGTTGCAGCGGCTGGCTGATCAGGTCAGCACGGCGATCAAGCCGATTTCCTGGCAGGCGCTCGACGAGCCGAAAAAAACGCCTGTCGCCAAGGCCAAAGAGCCTGACAAGCCAAGAATTCCCCTGGCGTCCCCTATACGCACCGATCTGGAAGTGTTCCGCTTCTAGGATCGGCCCAACAAAAAGCCCGCAGCGATGCGGGCTTTTTGTTGGGCGCTCATCTCTGGTTCCCACACCTCGGCGTTCCTGACGCGCCGCACCGTCAGGATAGGACGCAGAGCGTCCAGAACGGCATGCCCACGCTGGAGCATGGGCACGATGGTGAACTGCGTGACCTACCGGTGCGTGGGGCATGGGCGCGATATTGATCTTGCGGACACCTATCGTTCCTCACGCCACTCCGCGTGGGAATGCAGTTCGTGACGCTCTGCGTCAACTAATTTGCGTCGGACCAGGTCAGTCAGGATAGGACGCCGAGCGCCCAGAGCGGCGTGCCCATGCAGAGCATGGGCACGAGAGAAGAGTGAGCGGAGGAGAAGATCAGGCCTTGTTGGATTCGTGCATGCGCGCCAGCTGGCGTTCGAGCATCGACGGGTAGGGCTCCATCAGGCGTTCTACGCAGCAGGCACCTTCCGGGCTGGCGATCGGGCGGATACGGGCGCGTTGGCGGATCAACGGGTCGTCGTTGATGCGGCGCTCGACCAATAGCAGGTTGCGGCTGTGCTGGGACAGCGCCAGTGCATCCTGCGCGGTTTCGGTCAGCAACAGATCGATCTGACTCAGCCCACTCAAGCCCTCGCCCAGCGTCAGGCCCAGTTGCAGTTGCAAGGTGATGCCGCTGTCGGCCACCTCGATCTGCAAGGCATGACTGAGTGCGCGCAACAGCTCGCCGCAGCAGATCGCGTTGGTCAGGTAGTCATCACCGCTTTCGTGGCTGTGGAACAGCATCAGCGTGCTGCCGTCATTCAGGGTGTGCAGCTCGCTTTCATACAGCGAGGCGGCCTGATCGAGGCAGTCGCGGTAGCGTTGCAGCAATTCGGTCAGGCGTGCGCGCGGCAGGCGGCGCAATTGATCCTGCGCACCCAGCTGCACGGCCAGCACTGCGCTGTTATGCGGTTCGATCGGCGCTACCGAGGCCGCAGTCGGGCGAACGGCTGGCGAGTTGTCCGAGTGGTCGCGCAGATCGGCGAATGGATCCTCATCGTCGTCTTCATCTTCTTCGGCAACGATGCGGCGCTGCACCGGTGGCGCCGGCAAGCGCGGTTTTGCTTCGCTACTGCGTGCCGAAACCTTTGGTGCGGGCTTCTCTTCCGGCTCCAGATAAGGATCTTCGCTGTCGTCTTCCTCGCCGTCATACTCAGGCTCGGGCAACGGTTCTGGCTCCGGCACCGGCGGCGCGAACGAGGTGCGCAACTGCCGCGCCAGATCGCCGACTTCATCCTGGCGATCGGTGGCCGGTGTGTACGGGTCAATATTCCGTAGCCAGATACGCATCTGCATCAGTGGCGTGGAGATGTGGCGGCCAAGGCGCAGGCTCAGGGCCAGCGCCAGGGCCAGCAGGATACCGGCCAGAATGCCCATGCTCTGCAGACTGATGGTCAGCGGCTGCTGGAACTGCGACATGTCGAGGCTGATGCGCAGATGGCCCGCCATCACGTCCTGGAACGTGATCTTGATTTCATACAGACCCTGAGCTTCCCCCAGCAGCCCGTTTTTCGGGCGCTGACCGGCCTCCGCGAGGATGCGGTTATCCACACTGTAGATAGCGGCATGCGCGACCAGCGGATTCTTGACCAGATTGCCCAGCAGCACGTTGAGACTGAGGATGTCGTTGGACACCAACAGCTCGGTAGCCGAGGTGGCGGTCTGGGTAGTCAGGGCCTGCCCCAGCGCATCAGCCTGTTCATGCATGGCCTGCTTGAACTGCAGGCCCATGACACCGGCGTAGATCACCAGCGCCAAAGCGACCAGGATCACGTTATGGCTGGCAATGCGCAAAGCGATCGGTACACGGCGATGACGCAGGGCACGAAAGATGAGCAGGAAGAAATTATCGGTTTTAACGGGCGTGGGCCGGTTCACAGAGCACGGCTCTTTCGGTGAAGTTGTCGCGCAGTATAACGAGCGACCCAGTGGCGGCAAAGCGCTGCCTGTGCCCGGTGGTCACTGAATGTGGTTAGAATGCGGTTTTTTTCCACTGCGGGGGTGCGCCTTGCGCGAAATCGTCCTGATTAACATCACTGGTGTCGACCGTCCCGGTCTCACTGCGGCCATCACCGGCGTCCTCGCCCAGGGTGGCGTGAACATTCTCGATATTGGTCAGGCGGTGATCCACGACACCCTGTCGTTCGGCATCCTGGTTGAAATTCCGGATACCGTGCAGGGATCCTCGGTGCTCAAGGACATCCTGTTCACCGCTTACGAACTGGATCAGCAAGTCCGTTTCACGGCGGTGTCCGAAACCGACTATCAACACTGGGTCGAAGGCCAGGGCAAGGCGCGTCACATCGTTACGCTGCTGACCCGCAAGGTCACGGCCGAGCAATTGCAGTGCGTCAGCGCCATCACTGCCAAGTACGGGCTGAATATCGATCAGATCGATCGTTTGTCCGGTCGCATGCCGCTCGACACCCCGGCCGACAAGGGCAAGGGCTGCATCGAGTTCACCGTGCGCGGCGAGCCTGCCGATCCGAAAGCCATGCAGGCCGAATTCCTCGCGGTTGCCCAGGATCTCAACGTCGATATCGCGTTCCAGCAGGATTCGCTGTTCCGTCGTAACCGGCGCCTGGCGGTGTTCGACATGGATTCGACCCTCATCGAGGCCGAAGTCATCGATGAACTGGCCAAGGCTGCGGGCGTCGGCGAGCAGGTTTCCGAGATTACCGAGCGTGCCATGCGCGGCGAACTGGATTTCAGCGAAAGCTTCAAAGAGCGTCTGGCCCTGCTCAAGGGGCTCGATGTGAGCGTGCTGGATGAAATCGGCGCGTCTCTGCGCCTGACCGAAGGCGCTGAAACGCTGTTCTCCGAGCTCAAGCGACTGGGTTACAAGACAGCGATTCTGTCGGGTGGCTTCACCTATTTTGCCAAACAGCTGCAAGCAAAGCTGGGCATCGATTACGTCTTTGCCAATGAACTGGAAGTGGTTGACGGCAAGGTGACCGGCGTAGCCGTCGAGCCGATCGTCAATGCGCAGCGCAAGGCCGATCTGTTGCGCGAACTGGCCCACAAGGAAGGGTTGAGCCTGGAGCAGACCATCGCGGTCGGCGACGGTGCCAATGACTTGCCGATGCTGGCGATTGCCGGGCTGGGTGTAGCGTTCCGTGCCAAGCCGCTGGTCAAGCAATCGGCCAAACAGGCCATTTCGACGCTGGGACTCGATGGCGTGCTGTACCTGCTGGGTTTCCGCGACCGCGAAGGAAAGCGCTGACGCTCAGGCCGTCGTGATCTGCTCCTGATGGCGAGGGGCCAATCGCGACGGCTGCCGCAATGACCGCTACAGCGTGCCCCACAAGGAATCGAATTCCTGATCCGGCCTGACCTTTTCGGTTTCGGCCGCTTTCGGGGTGTCGTACATCTGATACTCGAACTGATTGTAACTGGCGCTGCTGACCTGCCGGTTGCTCAGTGACGCGCGGCGTTCTTCACCGTCGACGTTGATCATCACCTTGTTGCCCTCCTGAAAAGGCAGGCGTGGTGCAAGCACGGTGGGCGGTTTTTCCATGGCTCGTACTTCGGGCAGCATCAGGGTTCGCAGGTACTGGCTGTTCTGCTGTTCGCGAATCAGTTGCATACCGCACGGCTGGGCAAACGGGGCGATCAGTTCGATCCCCATCTGTGTGCCGCCGCTGCGTACCTGACGGATCCAGCGCACGATGGCAATGCTCCAGCCCTGGCCTGCGTCGTCCTGAATACCCACCAGCTCGCCAGCCTGCAACTGCTGAGGCACATCCTTCTGCCACGCCAGGCAGTAACCGCCCGGGCTGTGGTTGACGATATTCAGGTCGAAGGTCGGAAACGTGTGCTGGTTGTTGGAAAGCGATTCGCTGTCGCCGTCGTTTTTCGGGTATTCGATCTCTTCGTAAGGCAGCAGAACGGATGAGCTCTTGCCGCGCTGCGTATCAAAGGCCGAGGCCCATGGATCGTCCGCGTCATCATTGGCCATCTTCAACGAAAAGCTCGCTGCACTGGTGGTGCTGTTCAATTGCAACAGCTCGCTGAACGACTTCTGGCCCGCGACATAGAAATGCAGCGCGCTCATGCCGATGCACAGTTTCAGCGTGCCCTTACCAGGCGTGCGTTGAAAGGTGCGTTCGGCCACATCGCCCCAGGCGACCGCCAGATGCTGCAGCAGGTCGGTGTTGATGCCGGTTGGAATCAGCAGCGGCGAGGGCGTGCGCTGGTCGTCGGGCAGGGCCAGATACTGATTGATCGCTTCCGCCAGCGCGAACGTGTTGATACCCAACAGCCGTGGAGATTGTTCGTCGTTGAACAGCGTGCGATACAGCGGTGGTTTGTCGGCAGTCGGATCCAGGGCAAACAGGCTGCTCTCCTCGACAGGCGACTGCAGCTTTACCAGCGCGCTCCAGGCCTCCAGCGCATCGGCCAGTTTGCCGATGTTCAGCTGACGCATCTGATTGCAGCGCGAGCAGCCCATCAGCAGCGCGATCACATAGGTCTGTTCCACGCTCAGCACTTTGCTGTGATGGGCCAGAGGCTCTTCGACCGGCGTGTTGTGCAACTGGTACTGACGGGCAATCTGGTAGATCTGATGCAGTTCGAGCCACAGGCCGTCCTGAACCGGACAGTAAAGCTGGTTGGCGCGAATCAGCGGCCCGTTTAGCCCGTGCAGTGCGCGTTGCAACGCCATGCTGAACAGCCCGGCCTGGTCTCGGGTGTAGCGCGGGGCGACCTGCTGAATGATTTGCTTGTAACCGGTCGCCAGATGGTTTTGCAGCGCCTGGCAGAGGTTGGCCACCTTGCGTGGTCGCTCGTCCAGCACAATGGCCTGATTGAGAAAGTGGCGTTCAAGGTGCTTGCAGACGAAGTACACCTCGGGCCGCAGCAGTTCAAGCAATTGCAGGCGGTTTTCGCTCGGGGTGATCAACTGGTTCAGCTCGGTCAGCCCTTGATAGAGCTGGCGTGCCATTTCTCCGAGGTTTGCCTTGGGCAATCTGGAGATCCAGCGTTTGAGGTCGCGGGGGTTGGCTTCACTGAATGTCAGGCTCGACTGCGTCGGCGTGGGGGCACGCAATAGCAGAGGGAGGCTAAAATTACTCATGTGACAGGCAAGCTCCAACAACTCACTGGCGCGGACGATGGCTTCATAAGGGGGCCGAGGTTATCGCGCACCCGCGATGTGCCGAGCATACGCCCATGAAAGTGCGAAGTATCCTACAGCATCAATCGGACGACTTTACCAGTATCGACATCGCTTCGCAGCAGTTATGGCCCTAAGCTACTACCGTCCGGCGGCACGATGCATGAGCGCCACTGTCCATCATCGGACACTCATGCATCAAGGCTCAGGCCTCCATCATGCCTGGGCCGGAACAGCCAGTGCCTGGCCCATTTGAACCTTGGAGCCAGCGGTCAGTTGTTCGGCCCATTTCACCTGACCTGGACCGAACAGCACGATGGCAGTAGAGCCCAGCTTGAACCGACCCATCTCGGCACCTTTTTCCAGGTGAATCGGCGCACGCGCCGCTTCGTCGTAGCTGAACGTCTTCAGTTCACGCTTGGGCGGCGTGACCAGCCCGGCCCATACCGTTTCGACAGACGCCACAATCATCGCGCCCACCAGTACCACTGCCATTGGCCCGCGCTCGGTGTCGAACAGGCAGACCACTCGCTCGTTACGGGCGAACAGCTCGGGTACGTTTTCGGCTGTGGTCTGGTTGACCGAGAAGATGCGGCCCGGTACGTAGACCATTTCGCGCAGCGTGCCAGCCAGTGGCATGTGTACGCGGTGATAGTCCTTCGGCGACAGGTAGACGGTTGCGAACTCGCCGCCCATGAACGGCGCTGACAGCTTGGGATCACCGCCGAGCAGTTCGAGCACGCTGAAACTGTGGCCCTTGGCCTGGAAGATCCGGCCGTGGTCGATAGGGCCCAACTGGCTGATGGCACCGTCGGCTGGCGAAAGAATCGCGCCCGGCGTGGTATCGAGTGGGCGGGCGTCGGCTTTCAAAGCGCGGGTGAAGAACGCGTTGAAGTGCTCGTAGGACGTCAGGTCTTCGACCAGTGCCTGCGACATGTCCACTTGATAACGGCGGGCAAACCACGCGGTGAAAGCGTTTTTGAACCAGCGTACGCGGCATTCGGCAACGCAGCCTGCCAGTCGGGACAGCAGGTGGTGCGGCAGCAGGTACTGGCTGATGATGAACAAGCGGTCTTTCATTGAAGGTCCTGAGGATGAGTGTCCTGAATATTTCTGTGAGGTCCGTCCCGGTTCGGTGGCGCGGGCCGGTTCGACGGTTTCGGCTGGTGCTGGCTGCGCAGGCGCGACGGGTTGTGCAACCTCGACTGCCTCGACGGGCGCCGCGGCCACATCCGGCAGTTCTACCGGTGTCTCCGGGTGATTGCCCCATTCGCCCCACGAGCCGGCATAGGCCTTTACCCTTGGGTAGCCCAGCGCCTTGGCCACCAGATAGGTGAAGCCCGAGCGGTGATGGGTCTGACAGTGCGTGATGATTTCCTTGTCGGGCGTGATGCCCAGATCACGAAGGATCTCCGGCATGTCCTGGCGAATACGCAGGTTGCGCGTCTTGTCCATGCCCGCCGTCCACTCGAAATTGACGGCGCCGGGTATGTGGCCGCCTTTGGCCGCGACCACTTTTTCGCCCGAATACTCGGTCGGCGCGCGGGCATCCAAGATCGCCAGATCGGCGGCGCCCAGACGGCTCTGCAGGTACTCACGCGTGGCGGTAGGTTCGTCGTGCAGCGTCAGCGTGACCGGGGCATCGGCAGCAGGCGGAACGTCGGTGCTCAGCGGTAGCAATTGCGCTTCCCAGGCCAGCAGCCCACCGTCCAGATAGTGATAACGGCTGTGGCCGATGACATCCAGCAGCCAGATGAAACGCCCGGCCCAGCCGCCGCCTTCGTCATCGTAGACGACATACACGGCGTCGGGATTGTGGCCCAGCTCGCCGAATAATTGCTCAAGACTGGCAGTGTCGGGCAGCAGGCCGGGGGCAGGAGGCTTGCCCAGCTGTGTACGTTTCGGATCGACGAAGCGGGCACCGCGAATGTGCCCGGCTTCGTAGCGAGCGCTGCTGGTCAGATCCACGAGGATCAGTTCCGGGGCGTCTAGACGCTCAAGCAGATCGTTGGGTTCGATGACCAGCGACAAGCCAGTGAATGCGGACATTTGCAGCCTCCGATGAAAGGAAAGGGGCGAATTGTACGCCAGGCCTCAGGCTTTGCGATGACTAAAGATGCCCAGTGCCCGTTCAATACATTGCGCGGTTTTTCCGAATGCCTGTACGGAAATTTCCGACAAGGCCCCGCCGCCCTGGTCGGCGACCACCAGCAGCATGACTTTGCCGTTGTTGCTCAGCGAGCGAATAAGCCAGTGCTGGCCGCTGAACAGGGTTTTCAACTGCGGGGGCAGCAGCGCGGCAAATTGCGCACTGTTGGCGGGTGTCATGCGTAACTGCGTTGGCTGGGTCAGCAGGCGTTGCAGCACGGTGCTTTCCTTGATGAACAGCTGCAAGGTAGCTGCGTCCTTTGGCAGGCCGGCAGTCTGATTGACGCGCAGCACCGTTGACGTCTTGTCCAGCATCAGCAGCATGACCCGCTCCATGCCACACGAGATAAATGCATCGCGCGCCGAAGTCGTCAGGTGCATGGCGTTGATGAACGGGCTGGGGTCCTGCAGCAGCTCGGCGCATTGCTTGCGCCACAGTTGCAGGGCGTCGGCCGATGGCGGCGGTGCAGGCTCGTTGTCACGCCTTACACGCCGTGCGTCCCACGGCCAGATCAGCGATTCGGCCGGGTGCCAGAGGTCTTTTTCCGCATGGACGCGTGCGCTGCTGGCGGCATTCTGGTGCGCCTGTTGCTGTACTTCGCTCATCGACTGTTGCAGGTACAGGCTGGTCAGCCGTTCCCAGCGCAGGCAGTGCGGGCTGTTCCAGGCCTGTTGTGCGGCGAGCGCCAGGCCGTTGCCCAGCAACACAGTATTGGCGGGCTGATTCAGCCAGCGGCGCAGGTTGGGGTCGTCGTCCATGAGTTGTTGCTGCTGCAGCGGGCTGTTGTCTTCGCGGGCGATGCGCAGCGCCTTGGCCAGATCGCGTCGCTCGTTGATCAACAGCTTATAGCCGCGCGTAACCCAGATCGGCAGGCGCCAGAACTCGGCGAGTGCCAGGCACAATTCCAGCAGGTTGACGCCGAACAGCTCTTTTTCCACTGCAACGCTGGAATGGCCCTTGTGGATAACCCGCAGCTCCAGTTCTTCGAGCAGCTTCGGATAGGCCAGCGCCATCGGCCAGAGCGGCGACAGAAACAGCAGGCTGCCCATGTGGATGTCCTGCCAGAGTCGCGCAAGGCGGCTGGCAAACAGGCCGTTGGCCTGTTGCGTGGCGTGCTGGCTGACCAGAATCAGCTGGCGATAGGCTGCAGGAATTTCTTCGGGCGGCTTGGCCGGCAAACGGCCCAGCAGGACTTCGGTACGCGCCAGACCCAGGCGGTTGATCGCAATTTCGAGGCTCTCGGCCTGCTCGGTCAAGCCGTGGGTGTGATGGTTGGCCTCGCGCATCACGCTGAGCACCAGCGCAGGACTTTCCTGCATCATTTCGGCGATTTCACGCAGCGACCGACGACTGTCGTTCAGTGCAGCGCGGACGTGTCCATGATTGACGGCAGGGACCGGCAACGCGATGCCGTCAAGCAGTTTGACCCAGGCATCCAGCGTCTTCGGAACGAGGTGATGTGCTGCGTGTACTGTCGGCATTCGAGGGCCTGTGCGGCTGATTATCTGAGCTGGGAAACCGCCAGCGTACGGGGCGCTGAGGCCATTTTCCTCCTTTTATGGAGGCGCATAAATGGGTTTTTCAAAAGAACCGGCTATAGTCTGGCCCAGTTAGGCCGATAAGGAGAAGAAGAGATTCAACAACTTCCGGACTGTCCCTGAACCCGACTCAGTAAAGTATTTTTTCCTATGGCTAAAATCATCGGCATCATTGTCGTCCTCGCAAGTGTCATCGGCGGATATGTGCTGTCCCATGGCAAGGTCATGGCGCTGTTCCAACCGTACGAGGTCTTGATTATCGGCGGTGCTGCGCTGGGCGCGTTCCTCCAGGCCAACCCTGGCTACATGTTCATGCACGTGTTCAAGAAGTCGCTGAAGATGTTCGGTACGCGCTTCACACATGCCTATTACCTCGAAGTGCTGGGGCTGGTTTACGAAATCCTCAACAAGAGCCGCCGTGAAGGCATGATGGCGATTGAAGGGGATATCGAAGACGCTGCCTCCAGCCCAATCTTCGCCAAATACCCGGGTGTGCTCAAGGATGAGCGCATGACTGCGTACATCTGCGACTACCTGCGCATCATGTCGTCCGGCAACATGGCTCCCCATGAGCTGGAAGGTCTGTTCGACATGGAACTGCTGAGCATGAAAGAAGACCTCGAGCATCCATCCCACGCCATTACCGGTATCGCTGACGGTATGCCCGGCTTCGGTATCGTGGCTGCGGTACTGGGTATCGTAGTGACCATGGCGTCGCTGGGTTCCGGCGACAAGGCTGCGATCGGTATGCACGTAGGTGCGGCGCTGGTCGGTACGTTCTTCGGTATTCTCGCGGCTTACGGTTTCTTCGGTCCTCTGGCCACCAGCCTTGCGCATGATGCCAAGGAAGAAATGAACGTCTACGAGGCCATCAAGGCGTCGCTGGTGGCCTCGGCCTCCGGCATGCCGCCTTCGCTGGCTGTCGAGTTCGGCCGCAAGGTTCTCTATCCGCTGCATCGCCCCAGCTTCAGCGAGCTGGAACAAGCGGTTCGCGGTCGCTAAGTCATGGAAAATAATCAGCCGATTATCATCAAGCGCGTAAAGCGCTTCGGTGGCGGACATCACGGCGGTGCCTGGAAAATCGCGTTTGCCGACTTCGCGACCGCGATGATGGCGTTCTTTCTGGTGCTGTGGCTGATGTCGTCTGCCACCCCCGAGCAGTTGCTCGCGGTCGCCGGTTATTTCAAGGACCCGGTCGGCTTCTCGGACAGCGGTTCGCCGTACGTGATCGATCTGGGTGGTTCGCCGGAGATGTCGCCGAACCAGACGCTGAACCCTGAAGTTCAGACCACGCCGTCGCCGGATACGGTGCCGATCGAAGCGGAAAATGCCGAGACCAAGGCTGAAGCAGTGGAGCAAGAGCGTCTGGAGATGCTGCTCCAGGAGTTGCAGACCAAGGTCGAGGAAAATCCGCAGCTGCAGAAATTCAAGGATCAGATTCTGTTCGAAATCACTCAGGACGGTTTGCGTATCCAGATCATGGATGCGGAAAACCGGCCGATGTTCGACTCGGGCAGCGCGCGTCTCAAACCTTATTTCGAAGACATTCTGCTGGCCCTGGCTGACACCATCAAAAGTGTGCCGAACAAGGTCAGTATCAGCGGCCACACCGATGCGACGCCTTTCGTGGGCAGTGGCGGGTTCGGCAACTGGGAGCTGTCGGCCAACCGTGCCAACGCTGCACGCCGTGCGCTGGTAGCCGGGACCTATCCGGATTCACAAGTGGCCAGGGTGGTGGGGTACGCGTCGTCTGCTCTTTATGACCGCCAGAACCCGACCAACCCGATCAATCGCCGCATCGATATCGTGGTGCTGACCAAAAAGGCCCAGCACCGCATCGAGGGCGATCAGAACTCCGGCGGTGCGCCAGTCACGCCAGTCACGCCAGCAGCACCGGCAGCACCGGCGCCTTCGACACCCGCGGCTCCGGCGGTACCTGCTGCTCCGGGGGCTTCGACAGCGGCGCCACCTGACCCGCAGGCCTACGCACAGCCGCGCGAGATCCGGCAGAAGCTGAACATCTTTGACGATGGCAAGTTGCGGGTCGAGCCGGCCCAGAACTGAGCTGTAACCGATACAAAAACGCCGCGATCATCGCGGCGTTTTTGCGTGCGGCGTTCGGTGCTCAGTAACTGTCTTGCGGCAGGCTGGCAATGATCGAGCGGTAGCTGTTCATGCGCTGCTGTTGCACACGGCCGTCCTCAAGCCCTTTGAGCAGGGCGCAGCCCGGTTCGCGATCATGCTTGCAGTCACGAAAGCGGCAGGTGCCGATCAGGTCGTTGAACTCGATGAAGCCTGCCTCTACGTCGGCACGACTGACGTGCCCCAGGCCGAACTCCCGGATGCCCGGTGAGTCGATCAGATCGCCGCCGCGCGGGAAGTGGAACAGGCGCGCGGTGGTCGTGGTGTGTGTGCCCTGGCCGGAAACTTCCGACAGCGGGCCGACCCGAGTGTCCGTTTCCGGCAACAGGCTGTTGACCAGCGAGGACTTGCCGACGCCGGACTGGCCGACGAACACGCTGATGTGCCCGTCAAGCTGGCTTTGCAGGCTCTGCATGCCGTCACCGTGGTGTGCGGACACTTCCAGCACCGGATAACCCAGCGTGCGGTAGACCGCCAGCAGCGCATTGAGCGCGGGCGCATTCTGCTCGTCGATCAGGTCGGCCTTGTTGAGCAGCAGCAAAGGACGAATCCCGGCATGCTCGGCGGCCACCAGGTAGCGGTCGATCAGGTTGGCATGCGGCTCGGGCATCGGTGCGAAGACGATCACGATCAGGTCGACGTTGGCAGCCACAGGCTTGAGCTGGCCGCGTGAATCCGGGCGGCGCAGTTCGGTGGTGCGAGGCAGTTGCGCGACGATGACGCCAATGCCCTGATTGCCGGCGCGCCATACCACGCGATCACCGGTCACCAGTGCAGGCAGGTTGGCGCGCAGGTGGCAGCGAAAGACCTGACCGGTCGCTTCGCCTTCCTGGGCCTCGACTTCGACTTGCACGCCGAAGTGAGCGATCACCAGGCCCGTCTGCTCGGGCCCGAGGTCGCCACCCTCGAGTGTTTCAAGCGTAGCGGACTCGCGTTTTGCCGCGCGGGCAGCACGCTCGCCCTGAATTTTTTCGATGCGCCAGTTCTGACGACGATTGAGTTGGCGTTTGGCCATGGGTGTTCCGATGTGATGTAACCGATGAATTAGGCAGTACGATGGATCGGCAGGAGTCTAGCACGGCAGGGTGAGCTAAACTGCGCGCCTACGCTGAGGAGTCGACACATGCAGAACAAGCAGAACCTGATCTGGATCGATCTGGAAATGACCGGTCTGGACCCTGATACCGATGTCATTATCGAAATGGCCACGATCATCACCGATAGCGAGCTGAACACCCTGGCCGAAGGCCCGGTGATCGCTGTGCATCAGAGCGACGAAACGCTGGCGAAAATGGACGAGTGGAACACTCGCCAGCACGGCGGTTCGGGCCTGACCCAGCGCGTGCGGGAAAGTACCGTCAGCATGGCTGAAGCCGAGGCGCAGACCCTTGAGTTCATCAAGCTGTGGGTGCCAGAGCGCAGTTCGCCGATCTGCGGTAACAGCATCTGCCAGGATCGCCGCTTCCTGTACCGCCACATGCCAACGCTGGAAAACTGGTTCCACTACCGCAATCTGGATGTCTCGACCCTCAAGGAACTGGCTGCGCGCTGGTCCCCCGAGCTGAAATTCAAGAAAGGCAGCACCCATCTGGCGCTCGACGATATCCGCGAATCGATTGCCGAGCTGCGCTTTTATCGCGAGCACTTCATCAAGGCCTGATCGGGACTCGCGGGTGCAGTGAATAATCTTCGCTGCACTCTTTCAGTGCGTTGGTCGGCTGGTTAGACTGCGCGCCTTTGTCGCAGAGTCGCCGCCATGTTGCTGATGCTTTATCTGATCGCTATCACTGCTGAAGCCATGACGGGAGCCCTGTCTGCGGGGCGACGCGGGATGGACTGGTTCGGCGTGGTGCTGATCGCCTGCGTCACGGCGCTGGGTGGCGGGTCGGTGCGCGACGTGCTGATCGGTCATTACCCGCTGACCTGGGTCAAGCATCCGGAATATCTGGTTCTGACCAGTGTGGCGGCGCTGGTGACAATCTTCATCGCGCCACTGATGCGTCACCTGCGCTCACTGTTTCTGGTGCTCGACGCACTGGGGCTGGTGGCCTTTACCCTGATCGGCTGCATGACCGCGCTGGAGGCCGGGCACGGTCTGCTGATCGCGTCAGTCTGCGGCGTGATCACCGGGGTTTTCGGCGGCATCCTGCGCGACATCTTCTGCAACGACATCCCGCTGATCTTCCGCCGCGAGCTGTACGCCAGCGTGTCTTTTCTGGCCGCGTGGTGTTTTCTGCTGTGTCAGTACCTGCAACTGCCCAACGAACAAGCGGTACTGATCACCCTGTTCGGCGGCCTGCTGCTGCGCCTGCTGGCGATTCGTTTCCGCTGGGAAATGCCCAAGTTTGTCTATAAAGACGAGCCTTGAAGAGGGGGAAGTCCACGAGCGGCATGCCCAAGCTAGTCTTGTGGGAGGCAATGTTGTTCAGTCATAGCCATGTATGAGCGAGCCGGGCCACGCTTCGCTTGCTCGCGAAGGCTGACTGACAGAGGCATAAATCTCCGGCGATTGTCCCTGCCTCTTCGCGAGCAAGCTCGCTCCCACAGGAATATCCAGGGGGTACCTTTAAAGCGGCGCCACGCCATGCCGTTGCAGCGCCCATTCCACGTGTTCCCTGACCAGTTCCGAAGGATAATCGCGCCGTGCTTGCAGGGCCTCGATCACCGGGATGGTGGAGGGCGCATTGCCCAGCCCCACGGCCAGATTGCGTAGCCAGCGCTCATAACCTGCCCGGCGCAATGGCGAGCCTTCGGTGCTGCCGAGGAATTTCTCTTCATCCCAGAGGAACAGCTCGGCCAGCCCGGCGTTGTCCAGGTTGTGGCGCGGCTGAAAGTCGCTCTGCTCGGTTGGACGGGCGAAGCGGTTCCACGGGCAGACGATCTGGCAATCGTCACAGCCGAACACCCGGTTGCCGATCAGTGGCCGCAGCTCTTCGGGGATCGCCGTCTTCAGCTCGATGGTCAGATAGGAAATGCAACGCCGCGCGTCCAGCACGTAAGGGCCGATAAACGCCGCCGTCGGGCAGATGTCCAGGCATGCCGTGCAGCGCCCGCAATGTTCGGTCGCATGGGGCGCATCCACTGGCAACGGGATATCGACAAACAGCTCGCCGAGAAAGAAGAAGCTGCCCGCCTTGCGGTTGAGCACCAGCGTGTTCTTGCCGATCCAGCCCAGCCCGGCCTGTTCGGCGATGGCTTTTTCCAGCACCGGCGCGCTGTCCACGAAGGCTCTAAAGCCAAACGGCCCGATGGCCTGCTGAATACGCTCGGCCAGTTGCTGCAGGCGCTTGCGGATGAGTTTGTGATAATCACGGCCCAGCGCGTAACGTGAGACGTAGGCTTTTTCCGGCTCGGTCAGGCGCTGCGCCATCTCGGTGTCGCCCGGCAGATAATCCATGCGCAGCGACACCACGCGCAGCGTTCCCGGCACCAGCTCAGCGGGGTGGGAACGTTTGCTGCCATGGGCTGCCATATAGTCCATTTCCCCGTGATAGCCTGCATCGAGCCAGCGTTGCAGATGCTGTTCGTGCTCTGCCAGGTCCAGGCCGCTGATCCCGACTTCCTGAAAACCCAGCTCACGCCCCCACGCCTTGATTGAGACGGCAAGGGCGGCAAGATCATCGGAAGTGGGAAGTACAGCAGTAATAGCGGACATGCGCAGAGAGAAACCGGGGCCAAGGTGCGTATAATTCTGCCAGACATCGGAGCCCATAGACGCATGTTCGACACTAAACCTCATTTAACCGACGCGCTGTACAGCGCTGCGCAGGTCCGCGACCTCGACGCACGGCTGATTGCGGCCGGTACACCCGGCCTGGAATTGATGCTGCGCGCTGCGCAAGCGTTGTGGCACACCCTGCTTCGGCGCTGGCCGGAGGCCAACGAGCTGACCGTATTGACCGGGCGTGGCAACAACGCCGGTGACGGGTATCTGGTCGCTGCCATGGCGCACAAGGCCGGCTGGCAGGTCCGGGTGCTGGCTGTCGGCGACCCGGCCGCACTGACCGGTGATGCCGCGGCGGCGCATGCTGCGGCTTTCGGTATTGATATTCAGGCATGGGCCGGGCAGCCGCTGGCCGGTGTCGTGCTGGATGCCTTGCTCGGCACCGGGCTCGACGGCGAGGTGCGCGAGCCCTATGTCTCGGCCATCAACGCGATCAACAACAGTGGTCTGCCAATAGTCGCGGTGGATATTCCATCGGGCTTGAGTGCAGATACCGGACAGACGCTGGGTGTCGCGGTGCGTGCCGATGTGACCGTTACGTTCATCGGCCTCAAACTGGGGCTGTTGACGGGTGATGCGGCGGACCTGGTGGGTGAGCTGATTTTCGACGACCTGCGTGCAGACCCGGCGCTGGTGGCGCAAGCGCCGTTCAGTGCGACGCGCCTCGATAAACACAACCTGCCGCCACTGGCAGCACGCCCGCGAACCGCCCATAAAGGCCTGTTTGGCCGGGTGCTGGTCATCGGTGGCGATCACGGTTTTGGCGGCGCAGCGTTGCTCAGTGCCGAAAGCGCCCTGCGCAGCGGTGCAGGCATGCTGACGCTGGCGACAAGGCCCGAGCATGTTCCGGCCGCCCTGACGCGCATGCCGGAAATCATGAGCGCGGCGATTCATTCGGCCAACCAGCTGATGGGCTTGATCGAACCAGCCAGCGTGTTGGTGGTCGGTCCTGGACTGGGGCAGGCGGCCTGGGGGCGCAGCCTGCTGTCGGCGGCTGCCAATGCGGATCGTCCGCAGGTGTGGGACGCCGATGCGCTGAACATGCTGGCCGCCGGGCTGGTCAGCCTGCCCAAAGGCAGTGTCATCACCCCGCATCCGGGCGAGGCGGCGCGGTTGCTGGGCGTGGGCATCAAGGACGTTCAGGCTGACCGGGCTGCTGCAGTGCGGGCGCTGGCGCGTAAATTCGATACGGTTTGTGTGCTCAAGGGCTCCGGCAGCCTGATTGCCGATGCCAGCGGGCAACTGGCGCTGTGCGACCGCGGTCATCCGGCCATGGCCACCGCGGGGCTGGGTGACGTGCTGGCCGGATTGACCGGCGCGCTGATGGCGCAGCATCTCAAACCGTTCGACGCGGCCTGTCTGGCCGTGTGGCTCCATGCAAGCGCCGGTCAGAAAGTCGGTGAGTGCGGTCGAGGGCTGGCCGCCAGCGATATTATTCCTGCCATTCGTCAGTTATTGGAGGAGCTGCAACCGTGTCTGATTTAACGCTGCATGTGGTGGGCGAAGAGGCAATGATGGATTTTGGTGCACGTCTGGCCAAGGTCACTGAAGGCCTTGGCGTCATCTTTCTGGATGGCGATCTGGGCGCTGGAAAAACCACGCTTTCGCGGGGATTGATTCGCGGCTTCGGGCATGTCGGGGCCGTCAAGAGTCCTACTTTCACGCTGGTCGAACCTTACGAAATCGGCGCGATAAAGGTGTTTCACTTTGACCTTTACCGGCTGGTCGATCCGGAAGAACTCGAGTACATGGGCGTGCGTGATTACTTCGACGGCGACGCACTTTGTCTGATTGAATGGCCCCAGCGTGGTGCAGGCTTTTTGCCAAAGCCTGACCTGACCATTACCATTGGGCCGCACGGAGAAGGTCGGTCCGTGATATTGAGCCCGCTGGGCTCGCGTGGCGAACGCTGGTGTGCCACTTTGGCTTTGGAATTCAAATAGATATGGGGTTAGGTATGCGCATGCGCGCGCTGGTTACTGTAGTTGGTCTGCTGTTGATGGCCCTGGCTGTCGAGGCGGTTGCCGCTACGCAAGTACGAAGTGTCCGCTTATGGCGAGCGCCGGATAACACACGTCTGGTCTTCGACCTGACGGGGCCGGTTCAGCACAGCCTGTTTACCCTGACTTCGCCTGACCGTCTGGTGATCGATATCAATGGTGCGACGCTTGGCGGCCCCTTGAACGTACCGACGGCCAATACGCCGATCAGCAGCATGCGTTCTGCGCAGCGCACGCCTACCGACCTGCGCGTGGTCATCGACCTGAAAAAGGGTGTGACCCCGAAGAGCTTCACGCTGGCGCCGAATCAGCAATACGGCAACCGCCTGGTGGTCGACCTGTACGACAACGCCGCCGATGCCAATCCGACACCGGTGATTCCGGATACCGCTGCCAACACTGCGCCCGCGGTTCCGGTCAGCCCGGCCAAGCCTGAAATCAAGCTGACCCCGGTGCCGAACGGTAAGCGCGACATCGTCGTGGTGATCGATGCCGGGCACGGCGGGGAAGACCCTGGTGCCTCGGGCGGTGCCGGTCAGAAAGAGAAAAACGTGGTGCTGTCGATTGCCAAGGAGTTGCAGCGCCAGGTGAATGCCGAGAAAGGCTACCGCGCCGAACTCACGCGCACCGGCGACTACTTTATTCCGTTGCGAAAACGTACCGAGATCGCCCGTTCCAAGGGCGCCGATCTGTTCGTGTCGATCCACGCCGACGCCGCGCCGTCCTCCGCTGCGTTCGGCGCGTCGGTGTTTGCCTTGTCCGATCGGGGGGCTACTTCCGAAACCGCACGCTGGCTGGCGGACAGTGAAAACCGTTCCGACCTGATTGGTGGTGCCGGCGCGGTCAGCCTCGATGACAAGGACCGCATGCTCGCAGGCGTGTTGCTGGACTTGTCCATGACCGCGTCGCTGTCTTCGAGCCTGAACGTTGGTCAGAAGGTATTGAGCAATATTGGCCGCGTGACCTCGCTGCACAAGTCACGTGTCGAGCAGGCGGGCTTCATGGTGCTCAAGTCGCCGGATATTCCGTCGATTCTGGTGGAAACCGGCTTTATCTCCAATGCCAATGAGGCCAACAAGCTCGGTTCTGCGTCGCATCAACAGGCGCTGGCGCGTTCGATCACGTCGGGCGTCAAACAGTTCTTCCAGCAGAACCCGCCGCAGGGCACCTATATCGCCTGGCTGCGTGATAACGGCAAGCTGGCCCAGGGGCCGCGCAATCATGTCGTTCGGTCCGGCGAAACCCTGGCCATGCTCGCCGCGCGCTACGACATGAACATCGCCACCTTGCGCAGCGCCAACAATCTGAAGTCCGATGAATTGAAGATCGGCCAGGATCTGCGTATTCCAAGTTCCGAGGTGGCGACTCAGTAATGACCGATCTCCTGCTCGACGGCGCCGAAGCCGATAACGCTCAGACTGCCCTGAATGCAGCACGCATCGAACTGCTCAGTCCGCGTCTGGCCAACCAGATTGCGGCGGGCGAAGTTGTCGAGCGTCCGGCTTCGGTGATCAAGGAGCTGCTGGAAAACAGCCTCGATTCCGGCGCGCGGCGCATCGATGTCGACGTCGAGCAGGCCGGTATCAAACTGTTGAAAGTGCGTGACGATGGCGGCGGTATCTCTTCGGACGATCTGCCATTGGCGCTGGCACGCCACGCGACCAGCAAGATTCGCGACCTGGAAGACCTCGAGCGGGTCATGAGCCTGGGGTTTCGCGGCGAAGCGCTGGCTTCGATCAGCTCCGTGGCGCGCCTGACCCTGACCTCGCGCACCCGCGACGCCGATCAGGCCTGGCAGGTCGAAACCGAAGGTCGTGACATGGCGCCCCGCGTGCAGCCGGCCGCGCATCCGGTAGGCACCTCCGTTGAAGTGCGCGACCTGTTCTTCAATACGCCGGCCCGACGCAAGTTTCTGAAAGCCGAAAAAACCGAATTCGATCATTTGCAGGAAGTCATCAAGCGCATGGCGCTGGCGCGTTTCGACGTGGCCTTCCACCTGCGTCACAACGGCAAGACCGTGCTGAGCCTGCATGAAGCGCATGACGATACCGCCAGAGCGCGACGTGTCTCGGCAATCTGCGGGCCGGGCTTTCTGGAGCAGGCGCTGCCCATCGAGATCGAGCGCAATGGCCTGCATCTGTGGGGCTGGGTAGGGCTGCCGACTTTCTCGCGCAGCCAGGCCGACCTGCAATATTTCTTCGTGAATGGTCGGGCAGTGCGCGACAAGCTGGTCGCCCACGCGGTGCGTCAGGCGTATCGCGACGTGCTGTTCAATGGCCGTCATCCGACCTTCGTGCTGTTTTTCGAGGTTGACCCCGCTGCTGTGGACGTCAACGTTCACCCGACCAAGCATGAAGTGCGCTTCCGCGACGGGCGTATGGTGCATGACTTCCTGTATGGCACGCTCTACCGTGCGCTGGGCGATGTGCGCCCTGAAAATCAGCTGGGTGGCAGCGCGCCGGTTGTCGCCGAAACGCGCCCGAGCGGGCCTGATGCTGGCGAATTCGGGCCGCAGGGTGAAATGCGTCTGGCCAACAATGTGCTGGAGCAGCCCCAGGGCGAGCCGGTTGCCCGGCCTGCTGCCGGTGGCGGCGCTGGCAGCGGTTATCAGTATCAATACACGCCTCGGCCCACTGCTGGCGTGCCGGTGGCCGAAGCACAAAGCGCTTACCGTGAATTCTTCGCGCCGCTGCCCAGTGCCGCGCCCGCGTCGCTGCCTGAATCGCCCGGTGATATTCCGCCGCTGGGTTATGCGCTGGCGCAGCTCAAGGGTATCTACATTCTTGCTGAAAACGCTCACGGCCTGGTGCTGGTGGACATGCACGCCGCTCACGAGCGGATCATGTACGAGCGCCTGAAAATAGCCATGGCCAACGAAGGCTTGAGCGGCCAGCCATTGCTGGTACCCGAGTCCATCGCGGTCAGCCAGCGTGAAGCGGATTGTGCCGAAGAGCACCTTGCGACTTTCCAGCGCCTGGGCTTCGAACTTCAACGGCTCGGCCCGGAAACCCTGGCGATCCGCCAGATCCCTGCGTTGCTCAAGCAGGCCGAAGCCAATCGGCTGGTCAGCGACGTGCTGGCCGACCTCATGGAATACGGCACCAGCGACCGGGTGCAGGCGCACATGAACGAGCTGCTCGGCACCATGGCCTGCCACGGCGCGATTCGCGCCAACCGGCGTCTGGCCATCCCGGAAATGAACGGCCTGCTGCGTGACATGGAAAACACCGAGCGCAGCGGGCAATGCAACCACGGTCGTCCTACCTGGACCCAGATGGGTCTCAATGACCTGGATAAATTATTCCTGCGCGGTCAATGAATGAACGCTTTACCTCCGGCCATCTTTCTCATGGGGCCTACTGCTGCAGGCAAGACCGACCTTGCGATAGAACTGACCAAAGTGCTGCCCTGCGAGTTGATCAGCGTCGATTCTGCGTTGGTCTATCGCGGCATGGACATCGGCACCGCCAAGCCGTCGAAGGCGCAGCTTGCTGAACATCCTCACCGTCTGATCGACATTCTCGACCCGGCGCAAAGCTACTCCGCAGCCGATTTTCGCAGTGACGCTCTGGCGGCCATGGCGGAAATTACCGCACGCGGAAATATTCCTTTGCTGGTCGGCGGCACTATGTTGTATTTCAAGGCTCTATTGGACGGGCTGGCGGACATGCCGGCGGCCGATGCACAGGTCAGGGCGCAGCTTGAGGCAGATGCACAGGCCTTCGGCTGGCAGGCATTGCACGATCAATTGGCGGTGGTCGATCCCGTTTCGGCGGCACGTATTCACCCCAACGATCCGCAACGGCTGATCAGGGCGCTCGAGGTGTATCGCGTCAGCGGAATGAGCATGACGGCACATCGCGAGCAACAAACTGCGCAAAGTACCGAAGCAGCCGCATCAGGGCGCCAGCAATTGCCCTATACTGTCGCGAACCTTGCCATCGCTCCGGCTGATCGCAAGGTGCTGCACCAACGCATCGCGCTACGTTTCGAGCAAATGCTGGATCAGGGGTTTCTGGACGAAGTACTGGCATTGCGCTCAAGAGGTGACCTGCATTCGGGGTTGCCATCGATAAGAGCTGTCGGTTATCGCCAGGTCTGGGATCACCTGGATGGGAAGCTGACGCGGGATGAAATGCAGGAGCGCGGCATCATTGCAACGCGCCAGCTGGCCAAAAGGCAGTTCACCTGGCTACGCAGCTGGGAGGACTTGCACTGGCTGGACAGCCTGGCCAGCGACAATCTGTCGCGCGCCTTGAAATACCTGGGATCGGTCTCCATATTGAGCTGAGTCCCTGCAATAGCCGTCTATCCTTGGGGGGTGGTCGGTCAAGCTAATCGAATTCGATTTATTATTTTATTGATCCTTAAAGGAGTGCGGCACATGTCAAAAGGGCATTCGCTACAAGACCCTTACCTGAATACCTTGCGTAAAGAGAAGGTCGGGGTATCGATCTATCTGGTCAACGGTATCAAGCTGCAGGGTACGATCGAGTCTTTCGACCAGTTCGTCATTTTGCTGAAGAACACGGTCAGCCAGATGGTCTACAAACACGCTATTTCCACCGTCGTACCGGTTCGCCCGATTCGCCTGCCAAGCGCTACAGACGCTGACGGCGCGGACGCCGAGCCAGGTAACGCCTGATAGGAGTCTGCCTTGTTCTTTGAGCGCCACAGTGGTGGTGAACGTGCAATTCTCGTTCATCTGGATGGTCAGGACCCTGAGGCGCGCGAAGATCCGCAGGAGTTTCAGGAATTGGCCATCTCGGCCGGTGCCGATACCGTTGCGTTTATCAACGTGCCGCGTCATCGGCCTTCGGCCAAGTATCTGATCGGCTCTGGCAAGGTCGAAGAGCTTCGCGATCAGGTCAAGGCCGAACAGGCCGATCTGGTCATCTTCAATCACACCCTCACGCCCAGTCAGGAACGCAACCTCGAACGCGTTTTCGAGTGTCGTGTGCTTGACCGCACCGGTCTGATTCTGGATATCTTCGCGCAACGGGCGCGTACTCACGAAGGCAAGCTTCAGGTCGAACTGGCCCAGCTTGAGCACATGAGTACCCGTCTGGTCCGTGGCTGGACCCACCTTGAGCGACAGAAAGGTGGTATCGGCCTGCGCGGTCCGGGTGAGACCCAGCTCGAAACCGACCGACGTCTATTGCGGGTTCGCCTGCGGCAGATCAAGGGACGGCTGGAGAAGGTTCGCAGCCAGCGTGATCAGGCCCGTCGCGGGCGTCGTCGCGCGGATATTCCATCGGTTTCACTGGTGGGGTATACCAACGCCGGCAAATCGACCCTGTTCAACTCGGTAACCGATTCGGATGTGTTTGCGGCAGACCAGCTGTTCGCCACGCTCGATCCGACCCTGCGTCGTCTGCAACTCGATGACCTGGGGCCTATCGTGCTGGCCGATACCGTGGGCTTTATTCGCCACCTGCCGCACAAGCTGGTCGAGGCCTTTCGGGCGACGCTTGAAGAATCGAGCAACTCCGATTTACTGCTGCATGTGATCGACTCCCACGAGCCGGATCGCATGTCGCAGATCGAGCAGGTCATGGCCGTGCTTGGCGAGATCGGAGCCGAGGGCTTGCCGATCCTCGAGGTCTATAACAAACTCGATCTGCTTGAAGGCGTAGAGCCTCAGATACAGCGCGATGCCGACGGCAAGCCGCAGCGTGTCTGGGTTTCTGCCCGTGATGGTCGAGGGCTTGATCTGCTCAAACAGGCTATCGCCGAATTGCTTGGCGACGACCTGTTCGTCGGCACGCTGCTTCTGCCTCAAAGTCTTGCCCGGCTGCGTGCCCAGTTCTTTGAACTGGGTGCGGTGCAGAGCGAAACGCACGACGAGGATGGTGCCAGCGTGTTGGCCGTACGACTGCCGCGCGTTGAACTCAATCGACTGGTGAGTCGCGAAGGATTGCAGCCGCTGGAGTTCATCGAGCAACACACTTTGCAATAAAAGCACGAGAAAGCCGTTGTACGGCTTTCCCGAGCATTCTGTAGCATTGGTCGGCGCGCCGCGGGCGCGTCTTTGCTTTATCAGATGGAGAGCGCTATGGCTTGGAATGAGCCGGGTGGCAACTCGAATAATCAAGATCCCTGGGGTGGCAAACGCCGTGGCGGCGACCGCAAGGGACCACCTGATCTCGACGAGGCCTTCCGTAAGCTGCAGGAAAGCCTGAAGGGGTTGTTCGGCGGCGGTAACAAACGCGGCAGCGATGGCGGCGGCAGTGGCAATGGCGGCGGTTCAGGCAAGGGCGGTGGCCTCGGCCTGCTCGGCATTGGCCTGGTCGTGCTCGTCGCTTTCTGGCTGTACAGCGCTATCTATGTGGTTGACGAGCAAGAGCAGGCTGTCGTGCTGCGTTTCGGTCAGTACCACGAGACCGTGGGCCCGGGCCTTAACATCTACTTCCCGCCGTTCGATCGCAAGTACATGGAGAACGTGACTCGCGAGCGCGCCTACAGCAAGCAGGGCCAGATGCTCACCGAAGACGAGAACATCGTCGAAGTGCCGCTGACCGTGCAATACAAGATCAGCGACCTTCAGGCGTTCGTGCTGAACGTCGATCAGCCTGAAATCAGCCTGCAGCACGCGACTGAAAGTGCGTTGCGCCATGTCGTGGGTTCCACGGCGATGGATCAGGTGCTGACTGAAGGCCGCGAACTGATGGCCAGCGAAATCAAGGAGCGTCTGCAACGTTTCCTCGATACCTACCGCACCGGCATCACCGTGACCCAGGTGAACGTACAGAGCGCCGCCGCGCCGCGTGAAGTGCAGGAAGCTTTCGATGACGTGATCCGCGCCCGTGAAGACGAGCAGCGTGCACGTAACCAGGCTGAAAGCTACGCCAATGGTGTGATCCCGGAAGCCCGTGGTCAGGCTCAGCGTATTCTCGAAGATGCCAACGGTTACCGCGATGAAGTGGTTTCGCGTGCCAAGGGTGAGGCGGATCGCTTTACCAAACTGGTTGCCGAGTACCGCAAGGCTCCTGAAGTCACCCGTCAGCGTCTGTATCTGGACACCATGCAGGAAGTCTTCAGCAACACCAGCAAGGTGCTCGTGACCGGCGACAAGGGGCAGAACAATCTGCTTTATCTGCCGCTCGACAAGATGATCGAGAGCAGCCGCAGCGGTAACGGCAATGGCTCCAATTCAGGTACGCCATCGCAGTCGGCCAATGATGCTGCCGCTGCTGCCGCCGCTGCCCGGGCGAATGAGGCTCAGCAGCGCGGTGAAGTACGTACCAGGGAGACTCGCTGATGAGTAACAAATCGCTGATCGCCCTCATTGTTGGCGTGATACTGGCCGTCATTGCCTGGAACAGCTTCTACATCGTGTCCCAGACAGAGCGTGCGGTCCTGCTGCAATTCGGTCGTGTGGTCCAGGCTGATGTTCAGCCGGGTCTGCATGTGAAGGTTCCTTACGTGAACCAGGTGCGCAAGTTCGACGGTCGTTTGCTGACCCTCGATGCACCGACCCAGCGCTTCCTGACACTGGAAAAGAAAGCGGTCATGGTCGATGCTTACGCCAAGTGGCGTGTGAAGGATGCGGAGCGTTTCTACACCGCGACTTCCGGCCTCAAGCAGATCGCCGACGAGCGTCTTTCGCGTCGTCTGGAATCCGGCCTGCGTGACCAGTTCGGCAAGCGCACCCTGCACGAAGTCGTGTCGGGTGAGCGAGACGCGCTGATGGCGGATATCACCGGTTCGCTGAACCGCATGGCCGAGAAAGAACTGGGTATCGAAGTTGTCGATGTCCGGGTAAAGGCCATCGATCTGCCGAAGGAAGTGAATCGCAGCGTTTTCGAACGTATGAGCACCGAGCGTGAGCGTGAAGCGCGCGAGCACCGTGCCAAGGGTAACGAGCTGGCTGAAGGCATCCGTGCCGACGCCGATCGTCAGCGTCGTGTGCTGCTGGCCGAAGCCTATCGCGAGTCGGAAGAAGCGCGTGGCGATGGTGATGCCCAGGCTGCCGCGATCTACTCCAAGGCGTATGGTCAGGACCAGGAGTTCTACGCGTTCTATCGCAGCCTGCGTGCCTACCGCGAAAGCTTTGCGAACAAGAGCGACGTGATGGTGCTTGATCCGAACAGCGAATTCTTTCGCTACATGGAAAAAGCCAAGCCGTAATTAATCATCCGCCGGGCGGCAAAACCGCCCGGTGGGGTGAACGTACGGTGAAACGTGTGTATCATGCGGCAGCCGGGAAATTCCCGGCTTTTTTGCGTCTGCACGATTGATTGGCCGTATCTGAATCAGAACGCGGCAAGATTTTTCGAGGAAAGTGGTCTGCAAGGCCTGTCTCGGGCATTTGTCGTGCCCGTCATACGGCGCACCACTTTCTGCTTCACTCAAGGTCGGCCTGTAGGCTGGCCGCCTGGATCACAGGGGAATGGCGTAATGGCAACGGTCGACCGCTGGCTGCTACCAGATGGCATCGAAGAAGTACTGCCACCGGAAGCGGCGCGCATTGAAGTAGCGCGCCGTCAGGTGTTGGATCTGTTTCAGAGCTGGGGCTATGAGTTTGTCGTCACCCCGCATATCGAGTATCTCGAGTCCCTGCTGACTGGCGCGGGTTCGGATCTGGATCTGCGCACCTTCAAGGTTATCGACCCGCAATCGGGCCGGCAGATGGGCTTTCGCGCCGACATCACGCCGCAGGTTGCACGCATCGATGCTCACACCCTCAAACGTGAAGGCCCGAGCCGTCTGTGCTACGCGGGCAGCGTTCTGCACGCCCAGCCACGCGCGCTGTCGTCCTCGCGCAGCCCGATACAACTGGGTGCCGAGTTGTACGGCGATGCGAGCCCGAGCAGCGACGTCGAAGTCATCAGTCTGATGCTGGCCATGCTGCAACTGGCCGATGTGCCGGATGTGCATATGGACCTCGGGCATGTTGGTATCTATCGCGGTCTGGCGCGTGCCGCCGGCCTGTCGGGTGAAGTCGAGCAGCAGCTGTTCGATGCACTGCAGCGCAAGGCCATCGATGAGGTGATTGCCCTCACCGCTGATCTGCCGCAAGAACTGGCAACAATGCTGCGCGCACTGGTCGATCTGTGCGGTGGTCGTGAGGTGCTGGACGCCGCACGTGATCGTCTGGCCGGCGCACCGGCGCCGGTGCTGGCCGCGCTGGATGATCTTCTGTCGATCGCCGAGCGTCTGGCTGCGCGTTTCCCGCAACTGCCGCTGTACTTTGACCTGGGCGAACTGCGCGGCTACCACTACCACACCGGTGTGGTGTTCGCAGTATTCGTACCAGGTGTGGGCCAGTCGATCGCTCAGGGCGGTCGTTACGATGACATCGGTGCCGACTTCGGTCGTGCCCGTCCGGCGACCGGCTTTTCCACCGACCTGAAAACCCTGGTTACCCTGGGCCAGGCAGAAATCGTCTTACCGTCTGGTGGCATCTGGGTGCCGGACAGTACGGATGCGGCACTCTGGCAGATGGTTTGCCAGTTGCGCAGTGAAGGTCAGCGTGTGGTTCAGGCCTTGCCTGGGCAGCAGGCGAGCGCCGCGCGTGAAGCCGACTGTGACCGGCAATTGATTCAGCATGGCGAGCACTGGCAGGTAATGCCGCTGGCTTCTTGAGTATTCCTGCCGGCCGCCGCCGGCACCAAGTTTGCGTGAATGAGGACAAGTGTTATGGGTAAGAATGTCGTAGTCCTGGGCACTCAATGGGGTGATGAGGGCAAAGGCAAGATCGTTGATCTGCTGACCGAACATGCTACCGCCGTAGTTCGCTATCAGGGTGGCCACAACGCCGGCCACACACTGGTGATCGACGGTGAGAAAACCGTATTGCACCTGATTCCGTCCGGTGTGCTGCGCGAAGGCGTGCAGTGCCTGATCGGTAACGGTGTGGTGGTTGCTCCCGACGCGCTCCTGCGCGAAATCGTCAAGCTGGAAGAGAAAGGCATTCCGGTGCGCGAGCGTCTGCGCATCAGCCCGTCCTGCCCGCTGATCCTGTCGTACCACGTAGCACTCGACCAGGCGCGTGAAAAAGCCCGCGGCGAGTTCAAGATCGGCACCACCGGTCGTGGTATCGGCCCGGCCTACGAAGACAAGGTTGCACGTCGCGGTTTGCGCATCGGTGACCTGTTCCATCGCGAGCGTTTCGCCGCCAAGCTGGGCGAACTGCTCGACTACCACAACTTCGTGCTGGTCAATTACTACAAAGAGCCTGCCATCGACTTCCAGAAGACGCTCGACGAGTGCATGGAATACGCTGACATGCTCAAGCCGCTGATGCTCGACGTCACCGCTGCGCTGCATGAGATGCGTCGCGACGGCAAGGACATCATGTTCGAAGGTGCCCAGGGTTCGCTGCTGGACATCGACCACGGTACCTACCCGTACGTCACCAGCTCCAACACCACTGCGGGCGGCATTGCCACTGGCTCCGGTTTTGGTCCGATGTACCTGGATTACATCCTGGGCATCACCAAGGCCTACACCACGCGTGTGGGTTCGGGTCCGTTCCCGACAGAGCTGTTCGATGACGTCGGTGCCTTCCTGGCCAAGCGTGGTCATGAGTTCGGTGCCACCACCGGTCGCGCACGCCGTTGCGGCTGGTTCGATGCTGTCATCCTGCGTCGCGCTATCGAAATCAACAGCATTTCGGGTCTGTGCCTGACCAAGCTGGACGTGCTCGACGGTCTGGAAACCATCAACATCTGCGTGGGCTACGAGAACGAAGAGGGTGCCGTCATTGACGCGCCTACTGACGCTGACAGCTATCTGGGCCTGCGCCCGGTCTACGAGCAGATGCCAGGCTGGAGCGAATCCACGCTGGGTGCCAAGACCCTCGAAGAGCTGCCTGCTGCCGCTCGCGCTTACATCAAGCGTGTCGAAGAGCTGGTGGGTGCGCCTATCGACATCATTTCGACCGGTCCTGACCGCAACGAAACCATCGTGCTGCGTCATCCGTTCGGCTGATACGTCACCGGGCTGTGCCAAAAAGGGTCGCATGTGCGGCCCTTTTTTATTTTCGCGCCGGGCAGGGAGGCGCACAAAAGTGAGACTTGTGTCACGGCACGGCGCTTGCTACAAAGATGACAGAAAAGTGCCATCATTTTAGTGGCGCTGAGGGTGGAGGGATTCTCCTGTGTCTGCTGTCTTATCTCTTTTGCAAAGTCGTTTGTTGCGCCCAGTCTTCATCGCGCTGGGTATCGCCCTTTTGGTGCAGGTCATCGTGGCGGTTGCGCTTACCCGGAGCACGGTCACCGCGCTTGAGGCTGATCTCGCCAGCCGCCTCGGGGTAGATTCGCAACATCTTTCCGCGGAGCTGGAGTCGGCGAGTAGCGAAGTGACATCGAGTCTTGATGCCTTGTCATCCAGCACCCGACAGCGCCTGAGTGTCGGGCTCTCTACCCGTCTGAAGGACGAGCAGGCGCAACTGCGTGCCACGCTGGAAAAAGACCTTCGCGAGTCCGCGACCGATATGGCCGAACTGCTCGCCGCCGTCGCCCCGCGCGCCATGTGGGACAACGACACGCCGACGCTTTCCGAATTCGCACGCCGTGCTCAGCGCAATCCCAACGTACTGTTCGTCGTTTATGACGACGCCGCAGGTGAACACCTTACGCGTTACATGAACCGCGACAATCCGCTGGTCAAGGCTCTGCTGGCCAAGGGCGAGGGCGAGCGGGCGATGGACAAGGTCCTCAATGCGGCGAAAAACGATCCTTCCGTGTATTACGTCGAAGCATCCATCAGCCCTAACGGTGTGGAGATCGGCAAGGTGCGCATGGGTGTGTCCACGGCAACGGTCGAAGAGAACCTTGCCGCGCTGGACAAGCGTTTCGCGACCCTGATCACCAGCGGTGAACAGTTGGTGTCCGACAGCCTTGCCAGTGCCTCGAAAGACAGCTCGACTGCCTTGCGTACGCGTCTGCAGTCGGCTCAGGCGGCAGCGACTGCAATGACCGGCAATACGCGTGTCGCTGTTCAGGAAGCGGCCGAAACGCTGCGCTGGAGAATCGGTATGGGGCTGGCCCTGGTCGGCCTGGGTGTATTGCTGTTACTGGCGGTGGTGCTCGGGCGCCGGGTTGTCAGCAAGCTGCATCTGCTGATCGCGGCACTCAATGACCTGGCGGCGGGCGAGGGCGATCTGACCAAGCGCGTCAAGCTGGACAGTAATGACGAGATTGGTGATATGTCGGCCGCAGTCAACCGCTTCATCGACAAGCTGCAACCTATCGTCCGCGAGGCGGGTGAGGTGGCGCAGCGCACCGGGCAGGAAATCGGTGTCATGAGCGAGCGTAACGCCGGTGCCGATGCTGCGGCCGAATTGCAGCGGGACGAAGTGGCAGCCAGCCTCAAAGCGCTGGAGCAGATGGCCGACGAGGCGCAGTCGGAAAGCCACGCGATGCAGGCAGCCCTGCGTCAGGTGATCGATATCAAGCAGGCAACCGATGAAAACACCCGTACCTCCAGTCAGGTTGGCGGGTTGATCGAAGCGCTGGCCGGGCAGGTCGAGACGGGGGCGCAAGTGATCGAGCGTCTGGCGCAGCAAAGTCAGCAGATCGAGGTGGTGCTGGAAGTCATTCATGGTATTGCCGAGCAAACCAACCTGCTGGCGTTGAACGCAGCCATCGAAGCGGCTCGCGCAGGTGAGACGGGCAGAGGCTTTGCCGTGGTGGCTGACGAGGTGCGTGCACTGGCCAGCAAGACCCAAAGCTCGACGGGCGATATTCAGGAACACATCGTGGCCTTGCAGCGCGGCGCGAAAGAGGCGGTCGCTGCCATCGGCATCGCCGGACGCCAGGCCAAGGAAGGTCTGGAAGTGCTGCGAGACAGCGCCAAGCGACAGCAGACGGTGCAGGCCTCGGTGGAGCAGGTGCATGCGGCCATTGGTCTGGCGACCAAGGCGGCCGTTCATCAGGCCGAAGGCGCCCAGGCGGTGCGTGGTCGGGTAGAGGTGATCCATGCTCAGGCCGAGCGTGCTGCCAAGGCGGTGGTGGAGACGACCGCCAGCGGCAAGGTGCTCGATGGGCTGGCTGCACAGTTGAAGGCGAGCTTGGGGCAGTTTCGGGCTTGAGTGTCAGGTGCGGCGCTGCAAATGTGGCGCTGCACTGTCTGCAGGAGGAGAGCTTCGGGAGTCTGAAAGCAAAAAACCGAGCCATTGGCTCGGTTTTTTTGAATTGGTGCCCAGAAGAAGACTCGAACTTCCACGACCTTGCGGTCACCAGCACCTGAAGCTGGCGTGTCTACCAATTTCACCATCTGGGCAGCATCAGCAGCGTATACGCCGTTGATGGGGCGCACTATACGGCGATCGTTTTACTCTGTAAACCCCTGTTTTGATTTAATAATCAAACCCTGAAAATGCAAAAACCCGCTTTCGCGGGTTTTTGTGAGGCTTGAGACTGTTGTAGTCTGTTGCCTGAATTGGTGCCCAGAAGAAGACTCGAACTTCCACGACCTTGCGGTCACCAGCACCTGAAGCTGGCGTGTCTACCAATTTCACCATCTGGGCAGTATCGACAGGCATCAACCTGTCGATGGCGCGCACTATACGGACCGTCTTTTAGGCTGTAAAGCCCGGCAGAGCAAAAAAACCGAAAAAAATCGCGGACGGCGTGTTTCGGGTGTTTCAGCGGGGTCCAGGAGGCTTTTTGTCCAGTGGATTGAGCGTGAAATTTCCCGTTTCATGAGGTCTATGCCAAACTAACCCCTATATATACAAGGTGAAAACTATCTAATGGCCGATTGGCAGTCCCTCGATCCCGAGGCCGCTCGTGAAGCGGAAAAATACGAAAACCCTATTCCCAGCCGCGAGCTGATCTTGCAGCACCTTGCCGAGCGAGGTTCGCCGGCCAGTCGCGAGCAACTGGTCGAAGAGTTCGGCCTGACCACCGAAGATCAATTCGAGGCTCTGCGCCGCCGCCTTCGGGCGATGGAGCGTGACGCCCAGTTGATCTACACCCGTCGCGGCACTTATGCACCGGTAGACAAGCTTGACCTGATCCTGGGTCGCATCTCCGGACATCGCGATGGCTTTGGCTTTCTGGTGCCGGACGACGGCTCCGACGACCTGTTCATGAGCCCGGCGCAAATGCGTCTGGTGTTCGACGGTGACCGGGCACTGGCGCGTGTTTCCGGTCTTGACCGTCGCGGCCGCCGCGAAGGCGTGATCGTCGAAGTGATCTCGCGTGCTCACGAAAGCATCGTGGGTCGCTATTTCGAAGAAAGCGGCATCGGCTTCGTGGTGCCCGACAACCCGAAAATCCAGCAGGAAGTGCTGGTGACGCCGGGTCGCAACAACGGCGCCAAGATCGGCCAGTTCGTCGAGGTGAAAATCACCCATTGGCCGACGCCGCGCTTCCAGCCGCAAGGCGACGTGATCGAAGTGGTGGGCAACTACATGGCGCCCGGCATGGAGATCGATGTCGCGCTGCGTACCTACGACATTCCGCATGTATGGCCCGAGGCAGTGCTCAAAGAGGCTGCCAAGCTCAAGCCGGAAGTCGAAGAGAAGGACAAGGAACACCGCGTCGATCTGCGCCATCTGCCGTTCGTGACCATCGACGGTGAAGATGCTCGCGACTTCGACGATGCGGTCTATTGCGAAGCCAAGCCGGGCAAGCTGCGTTTGTTCTCCGGCGGCTGGAAGCTCTACGTGGCGATTGCCGACGTATCGAGCTACGTGAAGATCGGCTCGGCGCTGGATGCTGAATCCCAGGTGCGCGGCAACTCGGTGTATTTCCCCGAGCGCGTCGTGCCCATGCTGCCTGAGCAATTGTCCAACGGCCTCTGCTCGCTGAACCCGCATGTCGATCGTCTGGCCATGGTCTGCGAGATGACCATCTCCAAGACCGGCGAGATGACTGACTACGTGTTCTACGAAGGCATCATCCACTCCCACGCTCGCCTGACCTACAACAAGGTCAGCACGATTCTGGAGCAGCCGAAAACCGCCGAGGCGAAAAGCCTGCGCGGCGAATACGGCGATGTGGTGCCGCACCTCAAACAGCTTTATGCCATGTACAAGGTATTGCTGGGCGCGCGTCATGTGCGTGGTGCGATCGATTTCGAAACTCAGGAAACCCGGATCATCTTCGGTTCCGAGCGCAAGATTGCCGAAATCCGTCCGACCACCCGTAATGATGCCCACAAGCTGATCGAGGAATGCATGCTGGCCGCCAACGTGGCCACCGCGCAGTTCCTGAAGAAGCACGAAATTCCTGCGTTGTACCGCGTTCACGATGGTCCGCCACCAGAGCGCCTGGAAAAACTGCGTGCGTTCCTCGGCGAGCTGGGTCTGACGTTGCACAAAGGCAAGGAAGGTCCGACACCGAAGGATTATCAGGCGCTGCTTGAAACCGTTCGTGATCGTCCTGACTATCACCTGATCCAGACCGTGATGCTGCGTTCGTTGAGCCAGGCGGTCTACAGCTCGGACAACAACGGTCACTTCGGTCTGAATTACGAAGCGTACACGCACTTCACGTCGCCGATCCGTCGTTATCCGGACCTGCTGACCCATCGTGCGATTCGCAGTGTCATTCGCTCCAAGCAGGATACGCCGCACGTCCGTCGTGCCGGCGCTGCCACGATTCCGAAGGCGCGCATTTACCCGTACGACGATGCGCTGCTCGACCAGTTGGGCGAACAATGCTCGATGAGCGAGCGCCGTGCCGACGAGGCTACGCGCGACGTGGTCAACTGGCTCAAGTGCGAATACATGAAAGATCGCGTCGGCGAGTCGTTCCCGGGCGTGATCACCGCGGTAACCGGCTTTGGTCTGTTCGTCGAGCTGACCGACATCTATGTCGAAGGCCTGGTCCACGTGACCGCCTTGCCGGGTGACTACTACCACTTCGATCCGCTGCACCACCGCCTTGCCGGCGAGCGTACCGGGCGTAACTTCCGCTTGGGCGACACCGTTGAAGTGCGGGTCATGCGCGTCGATCTGGACGAGCGCAAGATCGATTTCGAGATCTCCGAAGCGGCAGCGGCTGCGAAGCCAGCGGCTCGCAAGCGTCGTGGTAACGACACCGCGGCACCTGCTGCCACCACCACGGCTGAAAAGGACAAGGCGCCGGCCAAGTCCGGACGCCGTAGCGCTTCGACCAAGGAAAGCAGTCCCGAAGCGTATCGCCCGAGCGATGCCGCCGCTAAAAACGCAGAAGTGCGTAAAAGCCGCGAGCTGAAAAAAGCGCTTCTGGCAGACGCGAAGGGTGGTAGCAAGGCATCGTCGGGAAAGTCTGACAGGTCGGGCTCTGCGCCTTCATCGGGCAAGCCGGCCAGCAAACACCGTAAAGGCTCGTCAAAAACGGGCTCCGCGCCAGCTGCGAAAAGCAGTGGCGCTCGTAAACCCAAGGCCAAGTCATGAGTCAGCTGGAAAAAATCTACGGCGTTCACGCCGTAGAAGCGTTACTTCGTCATCATCCGAAACGCGTCAAGCACATCTGGCTGGCCGAGGGTCGTAACGACCCTCGCGTCCAGACGCTGGTGGCACTGGCCGCCGAGAATCGCGTGACCATCGGGCAGGCCGAGCGCCGCGAGATGGATGCCTGGGTCGAGGGTGTGCATCAGGGCGTGGTTGCCGATGTCAGCCCGAGTCAGGTCTGGGGCGAGGCAATGCTCGACGAGCTGCTGGACCGCAGTGAAGGCTCGCCGCTGCTGTTGGTGCTGGACGGCGTGACCGATCCGCACAACCTCGGCGCCTGCCTGCGTACCGCCGATGCGGCAGGTGCGCTGGCGGTCATCGTGCCCAAGGACAAGTCCGCAACCCTGACGCCAGCCGTGCGAAAGGTCGCCTGCGGTGCGGCCGAGGTCATTCCGCTCGTGGCAGTGACCAACCTGGCGCGTACGCTGGAAAAACTGCAGCAGCGCGGATTGTGGGTAGTGGGTACTGCGGGCGAGGCCGAGGTCGAGCTGTATCAGCAGGACCTGACCGGGCCGACCATCATTATCATGGGCGCCGAAGGCAAGGGCATGCGTCGCCTGACCCGTGAGCATTGTGATTATCTGGTGCGCCTGCCGATGGCGGGCAGTGTCAGCAGTCTCAACGTGTCGGTCGCGACCGGTGTGTGTCTGTTTGAAGCGCTGCGCCAGCGATCCGCCAAGCGGAAGCCTGCTTAGCAGCAGCTGCAAGCTAAAAGCTGCAAGCCTCAAGCCTCAAGCTAAAAGCTAAAAGCTAAAAGCGGACTGCTTCTACTTGCAGCTTTCCACTTGCAGCTTGCAACTGCTTCCCTGTTTGTAGCTTTCCACTTGCAGCTTGCAGCTGCCTTCTCTACACTTGCGCCCCTTGCTGTCACGGCAGGCGCGCATGTGCCTGTCCCTGAGCAAGACCAACAGTGTCATTCACTCCTTGTCTGACCGCTATTTGAGCGGCAGGCTACAACCCGTAAGGAGCATTCATGCGTCATTACGAAATTATCTTTTTGGTCCACCCGGATCAAAGCGAGCAAGTCGGCGGCATGGTAGAGCGTTACACCAAGCTGATCGAAGAAGACGGCGGCAAAATCCACCGTCTGGAAGATTGGGGCCGTCGTCAACTGGCTTACGCAATCAATAATGTTCACAAGGCTCACTACGTGATGCTGAACGTTGAGTGCACTGGCAAGGCTCTGGCCGAGCTGGAAGACAACTTCCGTTACAACGATGCTGTGATCCGTAACCTGGTCATCCGTCGCGACGAAGCCGTAACCGGCCAGTCCGAGATGCTCAAGGCTGAAGAGAACCGCAGTGAGCGCCGTGAGCGTCGTGACCGTCCTGAGCACTCCGACAGCGCCGATGGCGATGACGGCGACAACAGCGACGTTAGCGATAACGCTGACGAGTAATCCACGGACCTTTTGAGGAGCCAATTACATGGCACGTTTCTTCCGTCGTCGTAAATTCTGCCGCTTCACCGCTGAAGACGTCAAAGAGATCGATTACAAAGATCTCAACACTCTGAAAGCCTACGTATCCGAGACCGGCAAAATCGTTCCAAGCCGTATCACTGGTACCAAAGCACGTTATCAGCGTCAGCTGGCCACCGCTATCAAGCGTGCCCGCTTCCTGGCCCTGCTGGCCTACACCGACAGCCACGGCCGCTGAGACCAGGTAGTCGACAAAACGTAACAAAGGATAGAAAGCATGCGTGCCCTGGCTGAATTCATCATGCGCGGCCGTATGCAGGCCACTCTCGTAGTGGCTGGATGTGCGGCATTGCCGCTGTTGTTCTGGTTGAGTGCTGCCGCAGGGTGCCTTGTGCTCCTGCGACGCGGGTTCAGTGATGCCGTTGGTGTCCTGGCCTGGGCTCTGCTGCCGGCTTTGGTCTGGTGGTATTTCGGTGAACCTCGTACAGCCATGGTGCTGGCGGGTTCACTGAGTTTGGCAATGGTTTTGCGTGCCAGCGAGTCCTGGGTCCGTGTGCTGCTGGTCAGCGTAGCGTTGGGTGTGGTGTATGCAGTAATTCTGGGCACGGTTTTTCGCGAACCTCTGGAAGCAATGTCGCAGGAGTTGCAGAAACATCTGCCGACAATGCTGGCCGGGCTCTACGAGCAGTTGAACGTAGAAGAGCGAGCGCGTCTGGGGGCACTGATTGCACCCGTCCTGAATGGCCTGATAGCGGCTGTGCTGCAAATCGTCAGTGTGCTGTGCCTGATTCTTGGGCGGTACTGGCAAGCGATGATGTACAACCCTGGTGGTTTCGGGCGTGAATTTCGCGCCGTGAAACTCCCGCTGGTGCCTGCGTTGGTGCTGGTGGTGTGCATGTTGGTGGGGCCGAATTTCGGTCCGCAGATAGCGATGCTTACACCGCTGTGCAGCGTACCGCTGGTCTTTGCGGGCCTGGCTCTGATTCACGGACTGGTCGCTGAAAAGCGTCTGTCCAGGTTCTGGCTGGTGGGGATGTACATCACGCTGCTGGTGTTCATGCAGCTGATTTATCCGTTGCTCGTGGTAATTGCCATTGTCGACAGCCTGATTGATTTTCGCGGTCGCCGGAGCTCGAAAGATTCCGGCAATGGTCCTGCGAACGGTGAAGGTTAAAAGTTAAGAGGATTTCCACATGCAACTGATCCTTCTGGAAAAAGTCGCCAACCTGGGCAACCTGGGCGACAAAGTAAACGTTAAGGCCGGCTACGGTCGTAACTACCTGCTGCCTTACGGCAAAGCAACCGCTGCAACCGCTGCCAACGTGGCTGCGTTTGAAGAGCGTCGTGCCGAGCTGGAAAAACTGGCTGCAGACAAGAAAGCATCTGCCGAAACTCGCGCTGCCCAACTGGCTGAGCTGGAAGTGACTATCACTGCCACCGCTGGTGACGAAGGCAAGCTGTTCGGTTCGATCGGCACCCACGACATCGCTGATGCACTGACCGCCTCTGGCGTTGAAGTTGCAAAAAGCGAAGTTCGTCTGCCGAACGGCACTATCCGCAACGTTGGTGAATTCGACGTAGCCGTGCACCTGCACAGCGACGTAGAAGCAACCGTACGCGTTGTCGTAGTGGCTGCTTAAGCAACACGTAATCGTCTGGTGGCATTGTCGCCAGAGGATTAACATCGGGCACGATCCTGTTTACAGGTCGTGCCCTTTGTCTTTGTGCCATCCCCATTCTGCAAACCTCGAATTGAAGTGGCCATGAACGATATTTCCGCCCCCGAACAATACGATCTGCAAACCGCTGCCCTGAAGGTGCCGCCGCATTCCATCGAGGCCGAACAGGCCGTGCTCGGTGGTCTGATGCTGGACAACAACGCCTGGGAGCGGGTGCTCGATCAAGTGTCCGATGGTGATTTCTATCGACATGACCACCGCCTGATATTCCGCGCCATCGCCCGGTTGGCCGATCAGAACAGCCCGATTGACGTGGTCACCCTGGCTGAACAGCTGGACAAGGAAGGGCAGACCTCGCAAGTAGGCGGCCTGGGCTACCTCAGCGAGCTGGCGAAAAACACGCCTTCTGTCGCCAACATCAAGGCCTACGCGCAGATCGTCCGGGCCCGGGCCACGCTGCGGCAATTGATCGGCATCAGTACCGAAATCGCCGACAGTGCGTTCAACCCAGAAGGCAGGACCGCCGAAGAGATTCTTGACGAGGCTGAACGGCAGATCTTCCAGATCGCCGAAGCGCGCCCCAAGACCGGCGGTCCGGTCAGCGTCAACGACCTGCTGACCAAGGCCATCGACCGAATCGACACGCTGTTCAACAGCGACAACGCCATTACCGGCCTGTCGACCGGTTATACCGATCTCGATGAAAAGACCAGCGGACTGCAACCCTCCGACCTGATCATCGTTGCCGGACGTCCGTCGATGGGTAAGACCACCTTCGCCATGAACCTGGTCGAGAACGCGGTGCTGCGCAGTGACAAGGTCGTACTGGTCTACTCGCTGGAGATGCCAGGCGAATCGCTGATCATGCGTATGTTGTCTTCGCTGGGGCGCATTGATCAGACCAAGGTGCGGGCCGGCCAGCTTGATGACGATGACTGGCCTCGTCTGACATCGGCGGTCAATCTGCTCAATGACCGCAAACTGTTCATCGACGATACGGCCGGTATCAGCCCCTCCGAAATGCGTGCGCGGACGCGGCGGATCGTGCGTGAGCATGGCGACATCGCCATGATCATGATCGACTACCTGCAGCTGATGCAGATCCCCGGTTCCAGCGGTGACAACCGTACCAACGAGATTTCCGAGATCTCGCGCTCATTGAAAGCACTGGCCAAGGAATTCAACTGCCCGGTGATTGCCCTGTCGCAGCTCAACCGCTCCCTTGAGCAGCGTCCCAACAAGCGCCCGATCAACTCCGACCTCCGGGAATCCGGAGCGATCGAGCAGGATGCCGACGTCATCATGTTCGTCTACCGGGACGAGGTGTACCACCCGGAAACCGAGCACAAGGGCATTGCCGAGATCATCATCGGCAAGCAGCGTAACGGCCCCATCGGTACCACGCGTCTGGCGTTCATCGGCAAATACACGCGCTTCGAGAACCTGGCGCCGGGCAGTTACAACTTTGACGACGATTGATTTTGCCGCCCGATGCTGTTGCCATTTAATCACCGCTCTTGCGGAGACGTTAGCAGCATCTATCAATGCGTATCCCCGATCCGGTGTGGATACCATGCCCCAGTGTCATTTTTTGCCAGTAGCAAGCGGATTTTACCTCTACCTTTGGCGCCGGCGACCCCGGTAAGATCCAGCGAGATTTCGTCTTTTACCTTGTGTGCTGATGCGCCCTTTGAGCCTCGCTCATTGAAACTGTCGATCGCTTTGGTGACGGCTGATCTCAGATCATCCTGGCTATATTCTTTTTGGGCAGTCTCGAATGTGGCGGATTCAAAAAAATCGCCGATAGCAACGTTAGCGGATGTTGTCGCTCGGTTCTTTTTTACTGGGGTATCAGGGCTGGGGGCTGCAGGCGTGGATGTACTTGTTCCTGCAAAGCTGCGATAAAACGCTTTGTCTTTAATAGATACGGTGGGTTCTGACGTCTCAGAAAAAGATGTCCGGCCGCTCAAGTTGCTCACATTGCTGAAGTTGCTCACATTACTCACATTGCTCTCGCGGCGTGACGTATCGCGATACTTTCCGGCCCTAAGCTCCATGCGGATGAGGTTGTTTGAACGGCTTAAGAATTCAGGCGATGCGCTTTGTGTTCTGAAAAAGTCTTGCTGGCCCGGTCTGGTAAGGTAATACGCATATATCGATCCCGTCATGCCGTCGTGCCGAAGATATACATCCCTGGTTCTCGCGTTGATGCTGCTCATGAAGCCGCCAAGTTCTTTAATCTCTTCGTCTTTAAGTCCAAACTCACTGGCCGCACTGTCAAGAAAAGTACTATAGGCCTTTAGTTTGGCGTTTTTCCGTGCCTGCGAGCTGCGGGCTAGAAGTACCCATGTGGCGAGTCCCATAAGGACTATCCCAATAGTAATGCTTGTGGAAATGAGCGTCATGCCGTCAAAATTAATGCTCTGGCCACCCTCTGGGTCGACTCTGCTGACGGGGTTGTTTCTGGTCATTCGGTAAAGGTTCAGCCCCTCTACATCGCCTAGCGCGTCTGCACTCATCCAGCGCATCAACCAAGGCGCGTAATACCTCACGCCGTAGTAATAAAGACCCGTGCTGTCCCGCTCCTTGCCAGAGTAGCGGACGACTTTATAAGACGCTTCAACAGCCGAGCGCGCAGCCCACCATGCGGTCCCTCCGAACGGGTAATACCCTTCATGGCTGATCAGCTTTGCCTGGGCATCCAGCTCAAGTGTGCTTGAGCCCAGGTGGTCACCGATGCTGTAGCGGAACTGATTGTTGTCTATCGCATCCGGTTTGCCCTCCAGCCAGTGCAGGCAGCGCACGTTAGTCCGTCCGGCGTACACTGTGATGACTTCCAGTCGCTCGCCGGTTGCACTGTTTGTACGGATTTCCAGGCCCGGCAAATAGCGCACGTCGCATTGGTGCTGGGATGTCCGGGTCATGGCCTTCGCTGTTTTACGCAGGCGCTGGCCGCTAGCGTCGTAAGCGTAGTGTTCGCCGTCGTCTGGTTGCTCGGAACGAGTGACGGCATCCGCCTTGATCAGGCGGTTTCCCGAGTCCCAGTGCAGCGCTCGTCCCGCAACCAGCGCTTGCTGATTGCCATTGGCGTCGAATTGTTTATCGAAGTCTGGTGGCGCATCACCCTCGCTCCAGGGCAAGGCCCGGTTGCTTTGGGTATCGACGATCATGTGACGTGTATACGCTTGCGCACCCTTGTGAATGAGCTTTAAGAGATTGCCTGCATCGTCGTAGGAATAACGTTGGGTGTAATTGAGTAGCTGACTTTCATCCACTGGGAGCCGGGCGAGCTCCGGTAATTCAGGGCGAATCCCCGCCAGGGCGGTTTCGCGACCGCTGGCCCTGATTAACTGGTAAAGGCTGTCATATTCGTATTCATTGACGGCATCAATGCGCTGGCCTGAACAGTGGCGTGCAGGCTGAGCCTCGTCCCGAATCCTGGTTACATTCCCCACTGGATCGTAGTCGTACAGCAGGTGCTGCAGTTGCTTGACTCCCGGACGGTAGGTGATTAGCTCAGCCATGCGACCATCGGCAGGATCAAAGCTTACGCGGCTGATGACTCCGTTACCGGCTGTTTGCGACTCGATACGGCCATGCGCGTCGTACATCAATCCATGCAGCAGTACCTGATCGCTCCCGTTCATCAGCTTCAGGCGGTTAGCCTTCAACTGGCCCGATACGTCATAGGCCGATGTATGACGATTGCCTGATGCATCGGTTTGATCAAGTACCTCGCCCATAGCGTTGAAGCGTGCTTTGCTTGAGAAACCAGGGCCGGGCTCCAGCAACTCTTCCTGATGCAGAGCGTCTGCAGGCCAGTTCGGTAGGTCGTTCGTCCGGAGAAAGCGTCGGGTCTGCTGGAGAATCTGCCCTGATACGCCACAGGCATCGATAAAATCGCTACCCGATCCGTCGTAAGTCTGAGTCAGGCGGCCGCAGACATTGTTGGCAGCGGCCAGCTCTGAACTATCGGCATATGAGAAACGCTCTGATGTTCGGCAGGGCTGGCCCCTGGGCTTTTCGTTGATCGCCAAGGGGCGAAGCAGTTCGTCGTAGCGGGTTGTCCAGCGGGTACCGCGTGCGTCATGGTGTTCCAGCAACTGACCCGCCTCGCCATAGAGGGAAACCTGGCAGCCTGCGTCGACACTGTTTATCGCCAAGGGCGCGCCGGTGAGGCTGAGTACCGTGCTCAGGTTCGGGCGAGTGAATGGCTCGGTGGTCAATTGCCTGAATAGCCTGGCGTCCCATCTGGCGACGGGTCTTGCCGCTGCATCATACTGCTGGCGTTCCGGGCGCGCCTGCGAGCTGTCACCCGGTGTGCCGCGGTAATAACTCACACTGCGGATTGGCAGCCCCCGGCTATCAGTCACTATCAGCGCGGGTGTATGTCGGTGCAGGGCATCAGGCATGGTCGTAGATTTCCATCAGAGCGCGGAATCAGGGTATTCCGACTCGACAAGTCGCGGTACTGTCATAAATAGCAGTGGGGCGTGCCAGGCGAATGATCTTGCTATTCCGACCATTGCCGTCGGACTTGATCAAAAAACGTGCTATATTCCGCGCCCGCGATTTCTCCAACGTGCAAACGTAGGTCCTGAACATGCAATCAGCCAAGCCGTTATTTGACTATCCCAAGTACTGGGCCGAATGTTTCGGACCAGCACCTTTCCTGCCCATGAGCCGGGAAGAAATGGATCTGCTTGGCTGGGATTCCTGCGACATCATTATCGTGACCGGTGATGCGTACGTGGATCACCCGTCTTTCGGCATGGCGATCATCGGTCGTCTGCTCGAGTCCCAGGGCTTTCGGGTCGGGATCATCGCGCAGCCCGACTGGCAGTCCAAAGACGACTTCATGAAGCTCGGCGAGCCGAATCTGTTTTTCGGTGTCGCGGCCGGTAACATGGACTCGATGATCAACCGCTATACCGCGGACAAGAAGATTCGCTCCGATGACGCCTATACCCCGGGCGGCATGGCCGGCAAGCGTCCGGACCGCGCAAGTCTGGTCTACAGCCAGCGCTGCAAGGAAGCCTACAAGCATGTACCGATCGTGCTGGGTGGCATCGAAGCTTCCTTGCGCCGCATTGCGCACTATGACTACTGGCAGGACAAGGTTCGCAACTCGATCCTGATCGACGCCTGCGCCGACATCCTGCTGTACGGCAATGCCGAGCGTGCGATTGTCGAAGTCGCCCAGCGTCTGTCCTACGGCCACAAGATCGAAGACATCACCGACGTGCGCGGTACTGCGTTCATTCGTCGTGACACGCCGCAGGGCTGGTATGAGGTCGATTCCACGCGTATCGACCGTCCGGGCAAGGTCGACAAGATCATCAATCCGTACGTCAACACCCAGGACACGCAGGCCTGCGCCATCGAGCAGGAAAAAGGCAACGTCGAGGATCCCAACGAAGCCAAGGTGGTGCAGATTCTTGCCAGCCCGCGCATGACCCGTGACAAGACGGTCATCCGCCTGCCATCGGTGGAGAAGGTCCGTAACGACGCTGTGCTGTATGCCCACGCCAACCGCGTGTTGCACCTGGAAACCAACCCGGGCAACGCTCGCGCGCTGGTGCAGAAGCATGGCGAGGTGGACGTCTGGTTCAACCCGCCGCCCATTCCGATGACCACTGAAGAAATGGACTACGTGTTCGGCATGCCTTACGCGCGCGTCCCGCATCCTGCGTACGGTAAGGAAAAGATCCCTGCCTACGACATGATTCGCTTCTCGGTGAACATCATGCGTGGCTGCTTCGGTGGCTGCACCTTCTGCTCGATCACCGAGCACGAAGGGCGGATCATTCAGAACCGCTCAGAAGAGTCGATCATTCGCGAAATCGAAGAGATACGCGACAAGGTGCCGGGCTTTACCGGGGTCATTTCCGACCTGGGCGGGCCGACCGCGAACATGTATCGCATCGCCTGCAAAAGCCCGGAGATCGAGTCGGCCTGCCGCAAGCCGTCCTGCGTATTCCCCGGCATCTGCCCGAACCTGAATACCGATCACTCGTCGCTGATCCAGCTGTATCGCAGCGCTCGCGCCTTGCCGGGCGTGAAAAAGATCCTGATCGCCTCCGGCCTGCGCTACGACCTCGCGGTCGAGTCGCCGGAGTACGTCAAGGAACTGGTCACGCACCACGTAGGTGGTTACCTGAAGATCGCCCCGGAACACACCGAGGAAGGTCCGCTCAACCAGATGATGAAGCCGGGCATTGGCAGCTATGACAAGTTCAAGCGCATGTTCGAGAAGTACACCAAGGAAGCTGGTAAGGAGCAGTACCTGATTCCTTACTTCATCGCCGCCCACCCGGGCACCACCGATGAAGACATGATGAACCTGGCGCTGTGGCTCAAGGGCAATGGTTTCCGCGCGGACCAGGTGCAGGCGTTCTACCCGTCGCCGATGGCTACGGCCACGGCCATGTACCATTCGGGCAAGAACCCGTTGCGCAAGGTCACCTACAAGAGCGATGCGGTCACCATCGTGAAGAGCGAAGCGCAGCGTCGTCTGCACAAGGCTTTCCTGCGCTATCACGACCCGAAAGGCTGGCCGATGCTGCGTGAGGCGCTGGAGCGCATGGGCCGTACCGATCTGATCGGGCCGGGCAAGGATCAACTGATCCCGTTGCATCAGCCGGCTACTGACAGCTACCAGAGTGCACGCCGCAAGAACTCGACGCCGGCGGGCAGCCACAAGGTTGCGAAAACTGCCAAGACCACGCTGATCCAGACCCAGCACACCGGGCTGCCACCACGCGGAAGCGATGGCAGCAAGCCGTGGGACAAGCGCGAAGAAGCCAAGGCTGCCGCCATGGCGCGCAACAAGCAGGCTGCCAAGGAGCGCATGGATGCAGCCAAAGGCAAAGGCACCAAACCGCCCAAGCGCAAGCCAGTGGTGCCACGCTAACGCGAGGTATCCGCGCAGACGCAGAGCGTCGCACGATAGTTGGTATTATCGTTCCTCGTTCTGTGGGTGTACCTATCATGTGCTCGTGTGCTGATAGTGCCGGAAATGTAGCGTCGGGCAGTGCTGAAAACCCACCTGCAATCCCTT